>DASUCV010000011.1:0-300000 GCA_036275915.1 Candidatus Polarisedimenticolaceae bacterium
ACTGATTCGAACGTTTCCCTTTTTTCATAGAACCCAAGCGCCGGCCCGGCCGGACACCAGGACAATCCCATGCAGACGCTCAATCCGTCCGAAATCAGCGAACTCATCAAGAGCCGCATCGAAAAGGTCAAGCTGACCGCCGAAGCGCGCAACGAAGGCACCGTGACTTCGGTGTCCGACGGCATCGTGCGCATCCACGGCCTGGCCGACGTGATGCAGGGCGAAATGATCGAACTGCCGGGCAACGCCTATGCGCTGGCGCTGAACCTCGAGCGTGACTCGGTCGGCGCGGTCGTCCTCGGCGACTACGAGCACCTTCGCGAAGGCGACACCGCGAAGACGACGGGCCGCATCCTCGAAGTGCCGGTCGGTACGCAGCTGCTGGGTCGCGTGGTCGACTCGCTGGGCAACCCGATCGACGGCAAGGGCCCGGTCAACGCAAAGATGACCGACGCGATCGAAAAGATCGCCCCGGGCGTGATCTGGCGTAAGTCGGTTTCGCAGCCGGTGCAAACGGGCCTGAAGTCGATCGACGCGATGATCCCGATCGGCCGCGGCCAGCGCGAGCTGATCATCGGCGATCGCCAGACCGGCAAGACCGCGATCGCGCTCGACACGATCATCAACCAGAAGGGGACGGGCGTCATCTGCATCTACGTCGCGGTCGGCCAGAAGCAGTCGACGATCGCGCAGGTCGTCCGGACGCTCGAGGAGGCCGGCGCCCTCGGCTACACGATCATCGTCGCCGCCCCGGCCTCCGCTCCGGCGCCGCTCCAGTACCTCGCACCGTACTCCGGCTGCGCGATGGGGGAGTACTTCCAGTTCCACGGGGCCGACGGCAATCCCGCCTCGGAGGCGAACCCGGGTCGCGCCGTTCTCTGCATCTACGACGACCTTTCGAAGCACGCGGTGTCGTACCGCGAGGTGTCGCTCCTGCTCCGCCGTCCGCCGGGCCGCGAGGCCTATCCCGGCGACGTCTTCTACCTGCACTCGCGCCTGCTCGAGCGCGCCTCGAAGCTGAATGCGAAGCTCGGGGGAGGCTCGATCACCGCGCTTCCGATCATCGAAACCCAGGCGGGCGACATTTCGGCGTACATCCCGACGAATGTCATCTCGATCACCGACGGCCAGATCTTCCTCCAGTCGGACCTGTTCTTCTCCGGCGTCCGCCCCGCGGTCAACGTCGGCCTCTCGGTCAGCCGCGTCGGCGGCAACGCCCAGACCAAGGCGATGAAGCAGGTCGCCGGCACCCTGCGGCTGTCGATGGCGCAGTACCGCGAGCTCGCGGCATTCGCCCAGTTCGGCTCCGACCTCGACAAGGCGACGCAGGCGCAGCTCGCGCGAGGCCAGCGGCTCGTCGAGGTGCTGAAGCAGGGCCAATACCAGCCGCTTCCGGCCGAGCGGCAGGTCATCATCATCTACGCGGGCACGAACGGGTTCCTCGACGACATCGAGACGAAGGACGTCCTCGCGTTCGAGGCCGGGCTCTACAAGTACCTCGACCTCGGCCAGAAGGACCTCGTGAACGAAATCGCCACGAAGAAGGCGCTCGACGACGCCATCAAGGGGCGGCTCGGCAAGGTGCTCGAGGCGTACAAGGCCGAGTTCAAGGCCCAGCGGCCCGTCACGGCGTAGCGCAACGATGGCGAAGACTCACGACCTCAAGCGGCGCATCCGCTCGATCCGGAACACGATGCAGGTCACGAAGGCCATGAAGATGGTCTCCGCCGCCCGCCTGCGCCGCGCTCAGGACCGGATCATCGGGGCGAGACCGTTCGCCGTGTTGACGAAGAAGGTTCTCTCGTCCCTCGCCGCGCGCGCCAACCCCGAGCTGCATCCGCTCCTCGTTCAGAGGCCGGTCAAGAAGATCGAGCTGATCCTCGTCACCTCCGATCGCGGGCTGTGCGGCTCGTTCAACGCGAACGCGATCAAGACCGGTGCGGCGTTCCTCCGCGAGCATCCGCCCGAGATGCTCAACATCATGTCGGTCGGACGCCGGGGCCGGGATTTCGTCCGTAGGCGCGGCCTCACGATCACGGGGGAATGGATCGACGTCTTCCGCAACCTCCAGTTCGACACCGCACGCGCGATCGCCGACGATCTCATCGCGCGCTACGTCGCCGGAGACATCGACGCCGTCTACGTCGCCTACAACGAGTTCAAGAACATCGTCTCGCAGAAGCCGGTCATCGATCAGATCCTCCCGATTCCACGCGCGGAGCTGACGAGCAGCGAACAGGGCGAGGACTACATCTACGAGCCCGACCCGGAGTCGCTGTTCGAGGCGATCCTTCCCGGCTACGTCCGGAACCAGGTCTGGCGTGCGCTCCTCGAGTCGGGCGCGGCCGAGCATGCCGCGCGCATGACTGCGATGGACGCGGCGACCAAGAACGCCAAGGAATTGACGGACGCGCTCACCCTTCACATGAATCGCGTGCGCCAGGCCTCCATCACGACCGAGATCATCGAGGTCGTGTCCGGCGCCGCCGCCCTCGGATAGCGGAGATCTCCATGGCAGCCAAGGTCGGAAAGGTCGTGCAGGTCATCGGTCCCGTCGTCGACGTCGAGTTCGACGAGAACCACCTCCCCGCGATCTACAACGCGGTGCGCGTCGTCGATGCCGGAAAGGAGACCGGCTTGCCGGTCGACGTCATCTGCGAGGTTCAGCAGCACCTCGGCGAAAACCGCGTGCGCACGGTGGCCATGGAGCCGACCGACGGGATGGTGCGCGGAATGGCGGCGGAGGACACGGGCGAGGCGATCTCGGTTCCCGTCGGCGAGGCGACGCTCGGGCGCGTCATCAACGTCGTCGGCAAGGCGGTCGACAAGCTCGGCGACATCTCCGGGACCGAGCGCTGGCCGATCCATCGCGAGGCGCCGCCGTTCGAGGAGCAGTCGACGAAGACCGAGATGTTCGAGACCGGGATCAAGGTCATCGACCTCCTCGAGCCCTACATGAAGGGCGGCAAGACAGGCCTCTTCGGCGGCGCCGGTGTCGGCAAGACGGTTCTCATCATGGAGCTCATCAACAACGTCGCCCTGAAGCACGGCGGCTATTCCGTCTTCGCGGGTGTGGGCGAGCGGACGCGCGAGGGGAACGACCTCTGGCTCGAGATGCAGGAGTCCGGCGTCGTCAACGTGCAGGACTTCAAGAAGAGCAAGGTTGCGCTCGTCTACGGCCAGATGACCGAGCCGCCCGGCGCGCGCCTGCGCGTCGCGCTCACGGGCCTGACCGTCGCCGAGTACTTCCGCGACGTGAAGCACCAGGACGTGCTCCTCTTCATCGACAACATCTTCCGCTTCACGCAGGCGGGCTCCGAGGTGTCGGCGCTCCTGGGCCGCATGCCCTCCGCCGTCGGCTACCAGCCGACCCTCTCGACCGAGATGGGCGAGATGCAGGAGCGCATCACCTCGACGACGAAGGGCTCGATCACGTCGGTGCAGGCCGTCTACGTGCCCGCCGACGACTACACCGATCCGGCGCCCGCGACGACGTTCGCGCACCTCGACGCGTCGACGAACCTCTCGCGGCAGATCGCGGAGCTCGGCATCTACCCCGCCGTCGATCCCCTGGCCTCGACCTCGCGCATCCTCGATCCCCGCATCATCGGCGACGAGCACTACAACGCCGCGCGCCAGGTGCAAGGCGTGCTCCAGCGCTACAAGGACCTCCAGGATCTCATCGCCATCCTCGGCATGGACGAGCTCTCGGAAGACGACAAGCTCGCCGTCGCGCGCGCGCGGAAGATCCAGCGGTTCTTCTCGCAGCCGTTCCACGTCGCCGAGCAGTTCACCGGCTACAAGGGCAAGTACGTCAAGATCGAGGACACGATCAAGGGCTTCAAGGAGATCGTGGACGGTAAGTGCGACGACATGCCCGAGCAGGCGTTCCTCTACGTCGGCACGATCGACGAGGCGCGCGAGGCGGCGGAGAAGATGAAGGCGACCGCGTGAGCGAAGGCGCGATCGACCTCGAGATCGTGACACCCGAGCGGAAGATCCTCTCGGTCGAGAACGCCAAGGACGTCGAGATCCCGGGGATCGACGGGTACTTCGGCGTGCTGCCCGGTCACGCTCCGCTCTTGACCCGCCTCGGCGTCGGCGAAATGTCCTACACCGACGACACGGGCAGGCACTACCTCGCCGCGGCCGACGGTCTGGTCGAGGTCCTGCCGCATCGGGTCACGATCCTGGCCCAAATCTGCGAGCCGGCGCGGGAGATCGACGTCGAGCGTGCGCGTGCCGCGAAAGCCCGCGCGGAGGCGAGCATCAAGGACGTCGCCAAGATGACCGATCAGCAGATGCTACAGATCGAGGTCTCCTTGAAGAAGGCGATCACGCGGCTGCACGTCGCCGGCCGCATACGCACCTAGAACGAGCGTGAGCCGCGCGCTCCGCCTCGCCGTCTTGCTCGCGTCGCTCGCGGGCTGCGGCGAGCCTGCGCGCATCGGCGCGATCGTCTCGCGCTCGGGCGCCGCGGCCGCGTACGGCGAGCAGGTCCGCCGCGGCTTCGATCTCGCGGTCGGCGAGATCAACGCCGACGGCGGCGTCCGCGGAAGGCAGCTCGAGCTCCTCTACCGTGACGATGCGACGAACCCCGACGTCGGCCTCTCGGCGCTGCGCGACCTGGTCGATCACGAGCACGCGCGGATCGTGCTCGGCGCCGTGTCGTCGAGCGTGACGCTCCAGCTCGCCCCTTACTGCGAGCGCCGTCAGGTCCTGCTCCTCTCGCCGTCGGCGTCGGCGCCGCAGATCACCTCGGCAGGGGACTTCGTCTTCCGGACCTACCCGTCCGACGTCTTCGAGGCCGCGTCGATGGCCGACTTCGCTCGCGATCTCGGACTCGACCGCGTCGCCGTTCTCGCCGTCGACACCGACGACGGGGCCTCGCTCGCATCGGTCTTCGGCGAGCGCTTCCGCGCCTCGGGCGGCGGGGTCGTCGCGGTCCTGACCTTTCCCGAAGGCGACCAGGCGGCGATCCGCGACGCGGTCGAGGCGCTTTCGGGGTTGAACCCGCGCGGCGTCTACGTGCCGGCGCTCACGTCCGATCTGGCGACGGTGCTGACGCTCCTCCGCTCGGGAAAGTCGCACCCGATCGTCCTCGGCACGTCGACGGTCACCCCGGATCTCGTGCGTCTCGCCGGTCCGGCGTCGGACAATCTCGTGTTCCCGATGCCCAGCTTCGATCCGGACGCCGACGATCCCACCGTCCGAGCATTCGTCTCCGCCTATCGGACTCGATACGGGACGCCACCTGACGTCTACGCGGCCCACGCCTATGATGCGGTGCGCGTCTTGGCCACCGCCGTCGAGCGCGCCGGGTCCTGGGAGGTCGTCGACGTGCGCGACGCGCTCTTGAGCATCGATCACTACGAGGGCGTCACCGGGCACATGGCATTCGACCGCAACGGGGACATCGTGCAGTACCCGCGACTCTACGTCGCGAGGGGCGGACGCTTCCTCCCGTACGACCGCTTCATCGAGAACGGCGGCTCGCTCCCGATCCCGGGCAGGCCGAGCCGATGAGAGCCGGCCTCTCCTCCCGTCCGTTCCTCACCGTCCTGATCCCCGCCTACAACGAGGAGGCCCGGCTCCCGGCGACGATGGCCCGGATCGCGAGCTACCTCGACGCCTCGGGCACCGAGGCGGAGATCCTCGTCTGCGACGACGGCTCGAAGGACCGTACGGCGGAGCTGGCGGCGGCGAGCCTCGCGGGGCGCCGGGGCCGCGTCCTCAAGAACGCCGAGAACCGCGGCAAGGGACACGCGGTCCGCACGGGGATCCTCGAGGCGCAGGGACGCTTCGTGCTCGTCACCGACGCCGATCTCTCGACACCGATCGAGGAGCACGCGAAGCTCGCGGCGGCGGTCCGCGACGCCGACCTCGACGTCGCCATCGGCTCGCGCGGCCTCCCCTCGTCGGACGTGCAAGTGCGTCAGGGCCGCGTGCGACAGACGATGGGCCGCACCTTCAACCGGATCATCCGGAGCACGACGGGCTTGCCGTTCCTTGACACCCAGTGCGGCTTCAAGCTCATGGATCGCGAGCGCGTGCGCCCGATCGCCGAGAAAATGGTCGTCGACGGCTTCGCATTCGACGTCGAGCTGCTCTTCCTCTGCCGACGGTTCGGGCTCGCGGTGAAGGAGATACCGGTGACGTGGCGCGACGCGCCCGGCTCCAAGGTGTCGCTCGTCGGCGATCCGGTCCACATGCTCCTCGACGTCGCACGCATCCGCTGGCGTTTCCGTCGAGGCCTCTACAACCCGGAGGCGGCGGAGAGCGCGCCCGCGCGATGAGCACCGGCCCCGCCGTCCTGGCGCCGCTCGCCGGGGTGCCCGCCTTCGCGGCGCTCGAAGGCGCGTTGACCGGAGACGCCCCCGCCGCAGTGACGGGGCTCACCGGAGCGGCGCGCGCCGCGGCGCTCACGCTCGGGGTGCACCGGACGCGGAGGAAGGCGCTCCTCGTCGTGCCGGACGATGCGGCGCTCGCCGCGTGGCACCGCGATCTCGCGGCGTTCGCCGCGCTCTCGGGACGGGATCCGCAGGGGATCGTCACGCTGCCGGCGCTCGATGCGGATCCGTACGACGACATCCCGCCGCACCCCGAAGTCGAGCGCGAGCGCCTGCGGGCGCTCGGCCGCCTGCGGCGGGGCGAGCTCGATCTCCTCATCGTTCCCGCGAGGGCGCTCCTCTCCTGGCTCCGCTCGCCGGAGGAGATCGCGGCGACCGCACGCGTCCTCAGCGCCGGCGACGACATCGCCCCGGACCGCTTCGTGCTCGAGGCGCTCCATGCGGGCTATCGCCGCGTCGACGCCGTGGCCGCACCCGGCGAGATCTCGCGCCGCGGCGGCATCGTCGACGTCTTTCCGCCCGAGTCCGACGAGCCGGTGCGGATCGAGTGGTTCGGCGACACGGTCGAGTCGATCCGGAGCTTTGACCCGGATCACCAGCGCTCGACGGGGGTCCTCTCCCGCGCCGTCATCGGCCCGGCGATCGAGAACGCGGCGACCGACGACGCGATGGCTCGCCTCGGCACGTATCTCGAAGGCGGCCTGCTTCGTGCGCGTGAGGCCGACGCCCCGGTCGGGCCGTTCCGTGCGAAGCTCGACGCGCTGCGCGAGGGGGGGCATCTGCCCGGCATCGAGGCGCTGGCCAAGCTCACCGCGGCGCGTCCCACCGGCGTTCTCGAGCACGCGAAGGCGCTCGCCCTCGTGCTCGACGAGCCGGAGCGCATCGAGGAGGAGCTGGCCCGGGCCGGGTACGAGATGCGTGCGTCGTACGAGCAGAGCGGCGATCGCGTCCTTCCGCCGCCCGCCGAGCTCTTCATACCCGAAGGTGACGTCGTCGAGGCGCTGCGCGAGGCCAGCCTCTCGTTTCGCGAGCTCCTCACGGAGGAGTCCGGGCCCCGGACGGTCGCGTGGCCTGCACGCCGTGCGCGCACCTTCGCGGGACGCATGGCCGAGTTCGCCCGCGAGCTCAAAGAGAGCCCGGGACGCGTGCTCTGCGTGCTCCGTGCGGCCGGCGCGGCCAAGCGGCTCGTCGAGATCTTCGGCGAGTACGACGTCGCAGCGACGCAGGATCGGACCGCGTCCGCGGGGGTCGTCGTCGCGGTCGCCGGCCTCCGCGAGGGGTTCGAGCTGCCGGAGCAGGCGTTCACCGTCTACACGGAGCGCGAGATCTTCGGTGAGGAGCGCGCGACCTCGGAGCGGAAGTCGAAGGGCCGCGCTTCGTTCCTCTCCGACTTCCGCGATCTCAAGATCGGCGATCACGTGGTTCACGTCGACCACGGCGTCGCGCGATACGCCGGGCTCGGGCGCCCGAAGGGCGGGAGCCTCAACCGCGACTTCATGATCCTGGAGTTCCAGGGCGGCGATCGCCTCTTCGTCCCCACGGACCGCCTCGACCTCGTGCAGAAGTACAGCGGCGTCGCCGGGCACGAGCCCGCGCTCGACAGGCTTGGCGGCACCGGGTGGGAGAAGGTCAAGAGCCGCGTCCGCAAGGCCGTGGAGTCGATGGCGAAGGAGCTGCTCGAGCTGTACGCGCGCCGCCAGGCGGCGAGCGGTCACGCCTTCGCGCCCGACGGTCCGTGGCAGGCCGAGCTCGAGTCGGGCTTCCCGTTCGAGCTGACGCCCGATCAGGAACGGGCTTTGGGCGAGGTAAAGGGGGACATGGAGCGGGCGAAGCCGATGGACCGTCTCCTCGTCGGCGACGTCGGCTTCGGCAAGACCGAGGTCGCGGTGCGCGCCGCGTTCAAGGCGATCATGGACGGGAAGCAGGTCGCGCTCCTGGCGCCGACGACGGTGCTCGCCGCGCAGCACTTCGAGACGATCCGCGAACGATTCGCGCCGTTTCCGGTCAAGGTCGGGATGGTGTCGCGCTTCAGGAGCGCAGACGAGACGAGGATCCTCCTCCGCGCGCTCGCAGCAGGCGAGGTCGACATGATCGTCGGCACCCACCGCATGCTGTCGCAGGACGTCGCCTTCAAGAACCTGGGGCTCATGATCGTCGACGAGGAGCAACGCTTCGGCGTCGCGGCGAAGGAACGATTGAAGCAGCTCGTCCTCGGCGTCGACGTCCTCTCGATGACCGCGACGCCGATCCCGCGCACGCTCCAGATGTCGCTCGCCGGCGTGCGCGACCTCTCGGTCATCGAGACGCCGCCGCCGGGCCGCTCGGCGATCCAGACGTACCTCGTGCCGTTCCGCAAGAACGTCATCGCACAGGCGATCCGCCAGGAGATGCGCCGCTCGGGCCAGGTCTTCTTCGTGCACAACCGCGTCGAGACGATCCCGTCGCTCGTGCGCGCGCTCAGGGAGCTCGTTCCCGAGGCCCGCCTCGTCGTCGCGCACGGGCAGATGCCCGAGCGCGAGCTCGAGCGCGTGATGCTCCGCTTCGTCCACGACGAGTTCGACGTGCTCGTGACGACGACGCTCATCGAGAACGGGCTCGACATCCCGCGCGCGAATACGATCCTGGTCAACCGCGCGGACCGTCTCGGGCTCGCCCAGCTCTACCAGCTTCGCGGACGCGTCGGACGAAGCGACCAGCACGCCTACGCCTACTTCCTCATCCCGGGCCGCCAGGGTCTCTCCGAATCGGCCCGCAAGCGGCTCAAGGCGCTCCAGGAGTTCAGCGAGCTGGGCTCGGGTTTCCGGCTCGCCGCCGCGGATCTCGAGATCCGCGGGGCGGGGGAGTTCCTGGGCTCGCGCCAGCATGGGCACATCGCATCGCTCGGGTTCGACCTCTATTGCCGCATGCTCGAGCAGGCGGTCGCGGCGCTCACCGGGGAGGTCGCCCCCACGAGGCCACCGGTGTCGCTCCACCTCGGCATCGACATCAAGATCCCCGACTCGTTCATGTCCGACGTCGGCGACCGGCTCTCGCTCTACAAACGTCTGTCGGCGACGCGCGAGCCCGCGGACGTCGACCGCCTCCAGGCGGAGACCGAAGATCGTTGGGGTCATCTCCCCGTCGCCGGGAAGAACCTCTTCGACCTCACGCGTCTCCGCCTCGTCGCCGAGAGCGCGGGGGTCAAGAGCGTCGACGTCGTCGACGCGAAGCTGCAGGTGCGGTTCCTGGCCGAGGCACCCGTCGACCCCGCGCGCCTCGTCGACCTCGTGGCGCGCCGCCGGGGTGCCTTGACCCCGTCGGGGATGGTGACGCTGCCGGCGCCGGACAAGGCGGCCGATCGCATCCGCGCGATTCGCGACGTGCTTCAGGACGCCGTCGCCCCGCCGGCCTGATCTACCATGGCGCCGTGAGCGCCCGGGACGTCTTCGCCGTCGCATGCCTCGCCGTGACGCTCGGTTGCCGAGGTGCCGGCGAGGACCCCGCGAAGCGGATCATCGCCGAGGTCGGCGGCAAGCCGGTCTCGGCCGCCCAGCTCGACGCCTTCCTCGCCGAAAACCTCCTTCAAGACCCGGCGGCCGAGCCGCTGCCTCCCGGCGACCTCGCCCGGGTCAAGAGCCGGCTCTTCGACGACTACCTCGACGGCGAGCTCCTCTACCAGGAAGCGCAGCGCCGCGGCATCGCCGTCTCGGACGCCGAGCTCGCCGATTACCTGACGCCGGAAACGCCCGAATCGCCGGCGACGCCCGAGGGCCGCGCGCTCGCGCTCCGCGACCTCACGATCCAGAAGCTCCGCGAGTCGGTCGTTCGAGCGCAGCTCCGCGTCGATGACGAGCGGGTCGGCCGCTGGTTGGCCTTGCATCCGCTTGCCGAGGGAGAAGGCCAGAGCGGAACGCTGCGGACGCTGCGCTTCGCCTCGTACCCCGAGGCGGCACGGGTCCGCTCGGAGATCGTCGGCAAGAAGCTCTCGCTCGAGCAGGCGGAAGAGGCGTACGGCGCCGACTCCCTCTCGGACATCGACCATGCCGTCGATCTCGGCGCCTTTCCCGACCACATCGCCACCGCGGTCAAGGCGCTGGCTCCCGGTCAGGTCAGCCAGCCGCTCCCGTTCGAGTCGAGCGTCCTGCTCTTTCTCCTGGATCCGCCGCAAGATCCCGCCGAGGCGGAAGAGCGCCGGCGCGAGCAGGCGCGGCAGGCGATTTCCCTCGACGAGTCCGAGAAGATCGCGGACGCGCTCCTGGAGGATCTCCGGAAGACGACCCCGGTCGTCCGGCACGCGGACCGGCTCCCGTTCCCCTATGTGGCGGAAGGCTCCGCCGCCCGTGCACAATGAGGGGATGATCCGCTCCGGCCTCCGCCGCGCGCTCGTCCCGGCGATCGCCGTCGCCTTGCTGGCGTCGGGCCGGCCGCGTGCCGAAGTGATCGAAGAGATCGTCGCGAAGATCAACGACGACGTCGTCACGAAATCAGACCTCGACACCGAGGAGCAGGGGATCCTCCAGGAGCTCTACCGGAGCCTCTCCGGCGCGGAGCTCGACGCGCAGGTCGCCAAGGCGAAGAAGCTCGTGCTCCGCCAGCTCATCGACCGGAAGGTCCTCCTCCAGCAGGCGAGCCACCTCTTCGACACCACCAAGATGAAGGACTTCTACCTCCAGCAGTTCATGAGCCAGCAGAACATCAAGAGCGAGAAGGACCTCGAGAAGATGCTGTCGCAGGAGGGGATGACCCTCGCCGAGTGGAAGCAGAAGCTCGTCGAGTACTTCGCGCCGAAAGAAGTCCTACGGGCGGAGGTCGGCGATCACATCGCGATCTCCGAGGCCGACACTCGCGCCTATTACGACGCCCATGCCGACGACTTCGCGGTGCCGGCCGTGGCGACGGTGCGGGAGATCGTCATCACCGGCGGCTCGAACGCCGAGGCGGCCCGCGCCCGCGCCGCCGCCGCGCACGACAAGGTGACGGCGCCGGGGGCGGATTTCAACGCGCTCACGTCCGAGCTGTCGGAGGCGGGAACGAAAGCGTCCGGAGGCCTCCTCGGAACGATCAAGCACGGCGACCTCGCCGCACCGCTCGAGTCGGCGGCGTTCTCGCAGCCGGTCGGATCGATCAGCCCCGTCATCGAGGTCGAAGGCAACTTCTTCATCCTCAAAGTCGATGCGCGCACCGAGGCCGGGAAGAAGCCGTTCGACGACGTGAAAGACGAGATCGAGACGAAGCTGCGGAACCAGCGGTTCGAGGCCGAGTCGAAGGTCTATCTTCAGAAGGCGTGGACTCAGGCGACGATCTGGGTCTCCCCGAAGTACGAGGCGCGGCTCGCCCCCGCAGATTAACGCTTCGTAAATTCGACCGAGGCCAAACCCCTTGCGAGCCCCGGCCCGCGAGGCTACATTAACCACAACTCCGATGGTCAACCGAAAGCTCGTACGTCCCAACTTGGCGGAGATGAAAGAGCGCTTCGCCCCGCCCCGTCCGCCGCAAGGTGTGGCGGCGCCGGCGGGTGTGCCCGTTCCCGAGCGCGACGCGCCGGAGCATGCTCCGGCGAGCGCTCCCGGCCCCGGGGCCCCTCAAGGCGGGCCGCGCGACCAGCACAAGCGGCGCCAGGTCCCGCCGGAGAACACGAGCGCAGAGGCGTTCTACTACGTCAAGCAGATGACCGGCCGCACGCCGATGGTCGTGATCCTCGACAACGGTACAGAGCTTCGCGGCCACATCGAGTGGTACGACCGGAACTGCATCAAGGTCAATCGGGAGGGGGCGCCGAACCTCCTCGTCTACAAGCACGCCATCCGCTACATGTACAAGCAGGAAGAAGAAACCCAGGCGCGCTGAGCACCCGCCTCCCCCCTCACAGCGTCCGCAGCGTCACCTCGAGCATCGCCGCGTGGAGAGCCGCGCCCGCGGCGACGACCGACCCGGCCGCAAGAGCGTCCGCTCCCCCGTGCACATCGCTCACGATCCCGCCCGCCTCGACGACGAGGAGGCAACCGCCCGCGAGGTCCCACGGAAAGAGGCCGACCTCGAAGAAGCCGTCGTAGCGTCCGCACGCGGTGTAGGCGAGATCGAGCGAGGCCGAGCCGGCGCGCCTCAGACCCGCGGTGACACGGACGAACCTCTCGAACGCCGCGAGGTACCCCGGCAAGTTCGACATCTCGCGGAACGGAAACCCGGTCGCGAGGAGCGCCGACTCCAGGCCGGGCGTCGCCGCGCACCGGATGGGAACGCCGTTCAGGAACGCACCTCCGCCGCGGACGGCGTGGAACGTCTCGTCGCGGCACGGATCGAGGACGACACCGGCGAGAAGGCCGTTCGCGTCGGTCAGGCCGATCGAGACCGCGAAGGTGGGAACGCCGTGGATGAAGTTCGTCGTTCCGTCGAGCGGATCGACGATCCAGCGGTGCTCGGAGTCCTTCGCGCCGAGCGATCCTTCCTCCGCGAGAATGGCGTGACCGGGCGTTCTCCGCCTCAGCACCTCGACGATCGCCGCCTCCGCCTCGCGATCGACCTCGGTCACGTAGTCGTGCCGCGCCTTCGTCTCGATCGTGAGACCCCGGTGCTCGGCGAAGCGCCGCCGCAGCACCTCGCCGCCCGCGGCCGCGGCCTCGAGGGCGACCTCTTCGGAGCTCAACGTTCGTGCTCCCTGGCGCGTCGGCGCGCGCGCGGGTGGGCGGCGTCGTACACCGCCATGAGCCCTTCGACGCCGACATGGGTGTAGCGCTGGGTCGTCGAGAGCGACGCGTGTCCCAAGAGCTCCTGGATCGCGCGCAGGTCGGCGCCGGCGCCGAGCATGTGCGTCGCGAACGTGTGCCGGAGGGCGTGCGGCGAGACTCGTGCGGCGATCGCGGCGTCGCGCAATCGGCGGTCGAGGATCCGGCGGACGCTGCGCGCCGTCAGGCGCGAGCCTCGCAAGCTCAAGAACACCGCGGCCGCGTCACGACCCGGCCGGCGGATCGGCTCCGAAGCGGAGAGCCAGCGCCTGAGCGCGGCGGCCGCCTTCCCACCGAACGGCACGATCCGCTCCTTGTTCCCTTTTCCGAGAACGCGCACGAGGCCTCCCGAAAGATCGATGTCCTCGAGGTCGAGCCGCTCGAGCTCGCCGACGCGCAGGCCCGTGGCGTAGAGGAACTCGAGGAGCGCGCGGTCGCGGAGCGCGGCCGGATCGGCGTCGCCGATCCCGTCGAGAAGCGCGAACACCTCGTCGACGGTCAGGTTCTTCGGAAGGAGCTTCGGCCGCTTCGGGGTGGGGATCCCGGCGGCGGGGCTCGTCTCGATGCGGCCCTCTCGCACCGCGTGCCGCAAGAACGACCGAACGGCGGAGAGCTTCCGCGCGACGGAGCTCTTCGCGATCCCCTGCGTGTGGAGGCGCGCGACGAAGCCGCGCACCGCGAGCGCATCGAGCGCTTCGATCGAGGGAAGGTCGCCGCCGTGCCGCTCGGCGAGGTGCGCGCGGAACTGGTCGAGGTCGCTCGCGTAGGCCCGGTAGGTCTCGGGCGAGACGTGCCTCTGGTCGCGAAGAGCGGCGAGGAAGCGGGCGACGCCCTCGTCGAAATCGCTCATCGGGCCGGCACCTCGGCCTCGAGAAACTTCCGGAGCGACGCGAGCGCGATCCGGGCGCGGGCCTCCCGGCGCTCGCGCTTGCGCTGCTTCGGCAGTTCGACGTCGGGGAGCAGGCCGAATGCCGCGTTCATCGGCTGATAGCCGGACGGATCCGCGCTCGAGACGTAGCGTGCGAGCGCGCCGAGCATCGTGTCCTCCGGGAGGACGATCGGTGTCTCGCCGGCGGCGAGGCGAGCGGCGTTGATTCCGGCGAGGAGCCCCGTCGCCGCGGACTCGGTGTAACCCTCGACGCCGGAGATCTGTCCCGCGAAGAAGAGACCCGCGCGCTCCCGCGTCTGAAGGGTCGGTCTCAGGATGCGCGGCGCGTTGATGTAACAGTTCCGGTGGATCTGGCCCAGCCTCACGAACTCGGCCCCGGCGAGACCGGGGATCGTCGTGAAGATCCGCTTCTGCTCCGGCCACCGGAGCTGCGTCTGGAACCCGACCATGGAGTAGTGCTCGGCGGCGAGATTGTCCTGGCGGAGCTGGACGACGGCGTGCGGCCGCCGGCCATCGCGGGGATCGACGAGCCCGACCGGCTTCATCGGACCGAATCTGAGCGTGTCGCGCCCGCGGCGCGCCATCTCCTCGATCGGGAGGCACCCCTCGAAGAACGGCGTCCGATCGAACTCGTGCAGCGGCGCCTTCTCGCCGGCCATGAGCGCGTCGACGAAGCGAACGTACTCCTCCTCGGTCATCGGGCAGTTGAGATAGTCCGCTCCTTCGCCCTTCCCGTACCGCGACGCCGCGAAGACGACGCTCCGGTCGAGGGTGTCCGCTTCCACGACCGGAGCGATCGCGTCGAAGAAGTGGAGGTGCCCCTCGCCCGTGAATGCGGCGATCGATGCCGACAGCGCCTCCGAGACGAGCGGCCCGACGGCGAGGATCACCAGGCCGTCCTGCGGGATCGATCGCACCTCCTCGCGCACGATCTCGATCGCGGAGTGTGCCTCGAGACGAGCGGTGACCGCGCGGGAGAACGCTTCGCGATCGACCGCGAGCGCGGCGCCGGCCGGGACGCTATGGGCGAGCGCCTCTTCCACGATCAACGAGCCGAGCTCCGCGAGCTCCGCCTTGAGGAGGCCGTGCGCGTTCGACAGGTCGGTCGACTTCAGCGAGTTCGAGCAGACGAGCTCGGCGCAATCGGCGGTCCGGTGCGCCGGGGTCGCCACGGCGGGGCGCATCTCGAAGAGCCGGACCGGCACGCCGCGGCGGGCGATCTGCCAGGCGGCCTCGCTGCCCGCAAGGCCGCCGCCCACGACGATGACCGGGTCCAAGATCCTCCCGACCTCCGAAAAAATGGCGCCAAACTGCGCCCGGACGCCGATGATAGCGCAGCGACGAGGGCGGGCCGCCACGCGTGGACGACACATGGTTCGCCGTGTACATTAAGAGGGATTTCGGGACCGGATCGTCGACCCGTACGATCGCGAGCACCCCGGCATGGGAGAACAGGACCGATGAAGCTCAACAAGTCCACGGCGATTCTGCTTGTCTTGGCGGCGGTCGCGGCGCCCGCGTTCGCGAAGAAGGACAAGAAGGCCGACCCGGCACCGGCGGCCTCCACGACGACGGCAGCGGCCCCCGCCGCAGCCGCAACTCCGGCCGGCACCGATCTCGCCGCGACGGTGGGGAGCACGAAGATCACGGTGGACGAGCTCAACAAAGCCGCCGCCAACCCCCTCATGCGCATCAAGCAGCAGGAATACCAGGTCAAGATGGACATCCTCGAAGATCTCATCCAGAACAAGCTCCTCGACGATGAAGCGGCCGCGCGCAAGGTCTCGCAGGACGATCTCCTCAAGGCCGAGGTCGTCGACAAGACGCCCGCGCCGACGCAGGACGAGATCGCGCAGTACTACGAGAAGATGAAGCCCCGTCTCGGCAACAAGACCCTCGAAGACGCGAAGCCCGACGTCGAGCGCGCGCTCGGGATGCAGAAGCAGAACGACCGCAAGGCGCAATTCCTCAGGGAGCTCGCGAGCAAGAACGAGGTCAAGATCCTCCTCGACCCGCCGCGCGTCGCGCTCGCGATCCCGCCGACCGCGCCCTCGATGGGCCCCGCGGACGCGCCGATCGTCATGGTCGAGTGGTCGGACTATCAGTGCCCCTTCTGCAAGCGGGCGGCGCCGACCGTCGAGCAGATCCTGAGCGAGTACAAGGGCAAGATCCGCTTCGTGTACCGCGACTACCCGCTCCCGTTCCACCAGCAGGCGATGCCGTCCTCGATCGCGGCGCACTGCGCGGAAGAGCAGGGCAAGTTCTGGGACTATCACAACAACCTCTTCAACAACCCGGGCGATCTCAGCCAGGCCGACCTCACCAAGCGCGCGACCGATCTCGGCCTCGACTCGAAGGCGTTCGGTGCCTGCATGGACGCGAAGAAGCCGGAAGCGCTCATCAACGCCGCCTACAACGACGGCGCCGCGGTGGGCGTGACGGGCACTCCCGCGTTCTTCATCAACGGCCGCATGCTCGTCGGCGCTCAGCCGGTCGATACGTTCCGCGGCGTCATCAACGACGAGCTCGAGCGCAAGGGCCTTCCCGTTCCGAAGGCGCCCGCCGCGACGGCCGGCACGAACTGATCGCTATCTAACGCACGAACGAAGACGACGCCGCCCGCAAGGGCGGCGTTTTCGTTTCAGGCCGGCGTCGCCCGCGCCGTGCAGTCGACCGCGGGCAGCTCCCGCCGGAGGCGGCGAAAGCGCTCGACGCCGGCGAGGCCGGCGAGCGTCTTGGGAAACGCCTCGAACGCGAGCGGGCTGCCGACGACGATCAGCTTCGTCCGCGCGCGCGTGAGCGTGACGTTCAAGCGCGCAGGCGCGAAGAAGAAAGACGCCGCGTCGCCCCCGAGGTAATCGGGATCGGAGCCGGCGAGCGACACGATCACGAGCTCGCGCTCCTGCCCCTGGATCCGCTCGACCGTGTCGATGACCGGGAGGACGCATCGCACGCCGGCCGCGTCGAGTCCGCGGCGGATCAGCGTCCGGATCAGACGAAGCTGTGCGCGGTAAGGAGAGACGACCGCCATCTGCCGTGGATCCCCACGCTGGCGCACGATCCGGTCGAGGACGAGATCCGCGACGAGCCGCGCCTCCGCCGGACACCGCATGCGAAACCCTTCGTGGCTCACGAGTGCCAGGACCGCGGGGCGCTCGGGATCGAACAGGTCGTCGAACGGCCCGCCGGCCGTCGCCGGAAAACGCGCGGCGGCCGTGGCCGGTGACGCCACGAGCCGGCCTCCGTAGAACATCCTGCTCGGGAACGCGTTCAACGCCTCGTTCATGCGGTAGGTCGTCTCGAGAACCACCGGTGGATACGACGCGGCCGCATGACCGAAGAGCGACGACCCGGCGAGCGGATCCGCGTGCCGCCCCTGGACGATCGGTCCGAGCTGGCGATGGTCGCCGATGAGGACGTACCGCTCGGCGGCGAGGAGCGCGCAAGCGGCGAAGGTCAGAGGCACCTGCGCCGCTTCGTCGACGACGACCACGTCGTACGTCCCGGCTTCCCATGCCGCCCGAGCGCCGAAGATCGTCGTCCCGACGATCTGCCCGCGGCCGTTCGGCTTTGGCACCTTCTTCATCGACGGGACGGGGACGACGCGCGTCCCGCGGAGGTCGTCGGCGCCGTCCGACTTCCCGGCCTTGATCACCGGCACCTCGGTCCCCGTCTCCACGATCTTGCGGAGTGCCTGATTCACGGCGCGGTGCGTGTAGGCGGTGACGAGCACGCGCCGTCCCGAATCGGCGAACGCGCGAACGATCCGCGCCAGCACGTGTGTCTTCCCGGTGCCGGGTGGTCCTTGCACGAGGGCGACCGGTCTCGCGCTCATCGCCTCGACGAACGCCTCCCGCTGGCTCGCGTCGAGCGAGCCGCCGGCCGCTCCCGCAGCGGCGAGCGCACGGGTGCGCGCGTTCTCATCCACGACGCGCTCGGCCGCGCCTTCGAGGACGGCGCGCGCCGTGATCGAAGCACCGCTCCGTCCCCCTCGAACACGGCCCAGCGCTTCGAGCGCGAGCGCCGTGAGCGACTGCACTTCCGGGTCAAGCCGCAGCGGCCGCAACGGATCGAACGTCCCGCCCGGGCGGAACGGATCGCGGCGAACGATCAGTGTTCCCGAAGCGTCATGGAACGATGCGTAGACGACGCCGGCGCCCGCACCCCGCTCCTCCGCATCGACGTTCGCGAGGCGCAGCGGATCGCCGCTGCGGTACTTGGCGAGGTTGTCCCCGCACCGAAGGCGGATCTCGCCGTCGGCCTCGCCGTCCCACACGAGCTCGCTCAGGCTGTCGCCTCGATCGACCCGCTCGTCGATCGGCATCGCCATCAGCTCGCGGTGTCCCGTGTGGATCGCGTAGTGCTCGCGATGGAGCAGCGCCTCGAGGCGATCGAGCAAGCCGGCGCTCATCGCCCGGTCAACCAAGCGCGAACGAGGAACAACGACTCCACCGCCTCGCGACCGAGAGCATCGAACGGGAACTCCACCGTCTCGCCGGAGGCGATGCGCTCGCGCCACGCCTGCAACCGAACGAAGCCTGCGTCTTCCGCCGCACCCGGCGCGGGCCGCGCGCCGCCGCGCGCCACCGCCACGACCTCGTCGAAGCGATAGTGGAAGACGGGCAGCACGCCCGCGCGCCTGACCCAAGGTGCCAAGTCGACGAAGCGCGCACCGATCTCGCCGGCGCGCTGCGGCGACACGCCATTGGCCTCGGCCAACGCATCGAAGGCGCGCACGCCGGTGGACCCGTACGTGAACACCGGTGCTTCGCGAACCGCCGGAGATTCGAGGAAGCGCATGAGACGTTCGAACGCGGGCGCGCGATCGGCAGGCGCGGCAACACCGGCGACGCTCACCTCACCGACTGCTCGTGCATCCGAAGCCGCTTCGGCCCACGCCATCAACCACGGCTCGCCGCCCTCGAGCGGATCGATCTCGATCTTGAGATAGGCCTCGCGTCGCACCCCGCGCGGCAACCGAACCCGATGAAGCCGCGGCTGCCCATCGAGCATCGCGCGAGCCTGCGCTTGAGCGCGCTCGAGGCCGTCGGCCGGCACGCCCGCATCGATGAGCGCGCCGAGATCCGCTCCCGCCAGCGCATCGATCGAGCCGATCCCGTGCCGCCGAAGCACGCGCTGCCGCGCGCGCGTCAGCCCATGAACGAACGACACGTCGTGCGCGTCCTGCAAGACCGGCAGACACTCGCCGCGCCACCGGCAACGTGCGCATACGGTCGAGTACGACGCGGTCGTTTCCGCTTCACCCCGCGCGATCGCCTCGGCGCGCTCCACCGCATCGTCGATCGTGCAGCGGATCGCCTCGAGATCGAGCTCCTCTCGCCGCCTATCGCCGAGAATGAGAAACCCGCTCTCCGGCCGCCGACCCTGGATGGTCTCGAGCAACAGCGCCGCGAAACCCACCTGGAGTACGGCATCGCTTCGAGCCATGCGAGCCGACTTCACGTCACCCGGGCGGTAGTGATGCTCACCCAGCGCCGATGCCCCGCTCACGCGCTCCAGGAGGTCCGGCCGCGCGAGCCGCGGCCCATCGATGAGCACGCCTTGGTCGATCCCGTCGACGCCCTCGCGCATGAGCGCCACCGTGCGCTCGAACGCCTCATCCCATTCGCCGCCCCGCACGTCGACCGCGGGATACCCGAGCGGCTCGACGACCTCACGCTCGAACCGCCGTCCGCGCTCGAACAGCAGCTCCATCGCCGCATCGGGCGGCGTGCGTCGAGACTTGTCGAGCCGCGTGTCGAGCGTGATCCGATGCTCGCACTCGGCGAAGTCGTAGAGATGATGAGCGAGGATCGTCGCGTCAGTGCGTGTCGGCGACGCCATGAGGCCGGGAGCGTAGCACGGACATTGGGGGGCCAGTGCGTGCGTGTGGGTGGTGTCCGGCTACGCTCCCGTTGGGGGGTTAACTTCGTTGCGTCGCTACTCGTGCGAACCGAGTCGCTTCGGCAACTACACGAAGCCAAACAAGACGGTACCAGTGGCGGACGGGGTTCGTAACAGTTACCGGGATCTCATCGTCGGTGATTTGGCATGCCACCAATGGTCCTTCTGGCGGCGGTCCGGGCGTCGGATCGTGGACACAAGATCCCTGTGATGCGCTTGCGGCAGTTACGCCGATTGTCACCACCAGCGATGCAAAGAGCGGCCCGATGCGGACTCGATACATGACGCATCCCTCCACAACCACAGAAGGGAATACGACCTGCGTGTCGCTTCAGCAATTGCTCACAGGACGATGGGTTGCGAACTAGGACTCGCGATGTTGCGAGCCGGCAACGCTCCGCTGTTTTGGCTTACGGTGAATCGCGTAGAGTCGCTTGAACTCAGGGACCTCTGGCTCGCTTGGTGAGATCCACGGAGCCATTCGGTCGAGTCGGCGACCTAGTGCGTAAAGCACCGTCTTGTTGTCGTGCTCTATCGCGAGCTTGAATAGCTGAAACTCAGCCTTGAAATGCACAACTGCATCTCGCGTTGTCCTCGCTATTTCAAGTGCCTCGTGCCACAACGCGGACGCGCGGGCCGGGCGATTCTCGAGAAGCTCTATCTCTCCCAACAGGATGCGCGAACGTGAGCGGATCGAATCCGCATCGAGTGTGGCCGCGAGCCGATCAGCGGACCGTAGTGCGCGGCGTGCAGCTTGGAACCGGCGAAGATCGAAGTAGCTCTGGGCGAGGTTGTTTAGAGCGCGCGCGCAATCAACGCGACGGCCGCTGACCTTGTAAGCCGCAAATGCCTTCTTTTCAAGTTCGATAGCGAGCGCGAAGTTCCCCTCGCGGCCTGCGATGATTGCCTGTGTCTCGATTGCACCGCCCAGGTAGAACCGCTTTGGTGCATTCTCCGCCAACATCACAGCTTTTCCGGCATGTAGCTTCGCCTCAGAGATTCTTCCGGTATGAACGCAAACGGTCGCAAGCTGTTGATAAACAGTCGGACGGTTTTCCTCCGGCAGCTCCTCAATGCGCGACGCGACGTGACCCAACTCCGAAAGGCCGAGCGAATATCGGCCCAGTCCCACGGAAGACGAGCCAAAGGAGAGGGTGCCCGCGATTGACTGCGCAGCGCTCGATTTGAAGTTGCCATAAAGAGAGTCACGTTCCGCCCTTGGAAGCGCATCCCGCAAGCAAACGTACTTGTGCCACCTCAGTCCCCGCCGATCAAAGTTGATCGCGAGGTCGGTCAACTCCCCAAACGTCTTCCCCTTCGTCTCCGGCGCATCCCGCATCCGGTCAACTTCCAAGTCGAGCGCGAGCTTCTCGCCGAACGCATCGAGCGACATCTCGTACGCGTGGGAGAGGGCGACCATCTTCGAGAAGCCGACGCGGGCGAGGCCGCGCTCGACGCGCGAGAGGTAGCCCTTGTTGATCGGCTCGGGGTAGGACTTCGTGAGGGTGGCGACGTCTTCGAGCGAGAGCTTGCGCCGCTCGCGCACGAGCTTCAGGTAGCGCCCGAAGGCGAGGAGCATTTTCTCGGCCATCAGTCCCGCCCTCTCTGACGGAAGTCTAGCCGCAACGGGGTAGGGGAGGAATCGGAGTGGGTTGCATGGAAGCAACGGCTGAAGTCAAGAAAGGCATTAGCTCTTGGATCGAAGTGTGATCCGTGGCAGTGTCTCCGCACTCCGACCGACGTACGGATCGACACAGGGGGCGACGATGGCCGCGATCGACGACGGGCAGCGGAATCTCGGACGCAGCGTCTTGGCGGTGCTGGCGGGCATGCTCTCGGTCATCGCGCTGTCGCTGCTCACCGACGAAGTGTTCCACATCGCGAACGTCTATCCGCCCTGGGGAGAGCCGATGTGGAGTCCACATCTGAACGCGCTCGCCTTGTCGTATCGCCTCGTTTACGACACGTTCGGTGCGTATCTCGCCGCGCGGTTGGCGCCGCGGCGGCCGATGAAGCACGCGATGATCGTCGGAATCGTCGGCTTCCTGCTGAGCGGGCTGGGTGTCGCGGGCACGATGATGATGGCGCAGAAGCCGGGACCACTGTGGTATCCGGTCGCGATCTGGATCACCGCGTTGCCGTGCGCATGGCTGGGCGGGCTCTGGTATCGAGCGAGCGCGCGCGGCCGCGTCTAAGTCGGCTCCGTCTCCGTCGTTCGCTTCGTGCCGAGATTCGCCCACAGGATCATCAAGCCGAGGATGGCGCAGATGACGCAGACGATCATCACGCTGCCGCCGGAGATGTAGCCGAACCACGGCTGGGCCTTCGAAAACGGCCAGAACGGGTGGACGTCGAAGTGCATCGCGCCGTCGATGATGGAATGGCTGGCGCCGCCGAAGGCGCCGCCGAGCAGCATCGCGTCGAGGGTGAGATCTGAATCGACCGCATCCTTGAGGGCCGGTGAAGACGGTCTGAACTTCTCGATCGACTTTCGAAGCGGTTTGATCGCGAGCCAAGTCAGCGCGGCGGTTGCCACGCCGACGGCGGTGCCGCCGAGCAGCGAGTGGAACGGTCCGTGCGCGGGCCAGTGATGGCGGAGGATGTTCGTCGCGGTTTCCGCATCGATGACGATCTGGCTGGCGACGAATCCGGTGAATGACAGCCGGCGAATCGCGAGCGATTTCCCGAGCAAGCCGGGTCCGAAGTGAAAAGGGGTGATCGGCATCCCTTCATCCTCACATCACGCCGTGATCGCGTCCAGTGGTCGCTATACTGCGCGCATGTTCGCGGCACTTCTGCTCGCGACCGGTCTCGCCGGAGATCCGGTGCGTCTGGCGTCGCCCGACGGTACGGGCTTTCCGCTCGAGACCGACGTCCGGGTCGTCTCGGTGCACGACGGCGACACGATCACCGTGAAGACCGACGGCCGGACGGAGAAGGTCCGCCTCGTCGGGATCGACACGCCGGAGCTCGACGACGAGCGCGACGCATATCGCGACGAGGCGGTGGCCGCGCGCGAGTTCGTGAGGCTTCGGCTCAAGGGCAAGTCGATCTCCCTCGAGCGCGACGGACATCAGGGCGACCGGGACGACTACGGGCGCCTGTTGCGCTACGTGATCCTGCCGGACGGCACTGATTTCAACGACGAGCTGGTCCGCAAGGGCTACGCCCGCGTCTATGATCGTTTCTCTTTCACGATGAAGTCGCAGTTCAAGCGGTCGGAGGCGGAGGCGAAGCGCGAGCACATCGGCGTCTGGGCGCTGCCGCCGGGCAAGCCGCGGCAGACGCCGGCCTCGCCGCCGCGAACACCATGACGACGCCCGCGGAGGCACGCCCCATGAATCGAGATCCGAGCGTCCGGCTCCTGTTCGTCGTCATCCTCGCGGCCGTCTTCTGGTCCGCCCTCAAGGTCATCGGACCGTTCATCGCGGGGTTCACCTGGGCGGCGGTGCTCGTCGTCACGTTCCGCCCATTCCATGAATGGTTGGCGAAGAAGTTCGGCGGGCGGCGGTGGATCGCCTCCGCCATCGTGACGATTCTCGCGGCGGCGTTCGTCGTGGTGCCGCTCGTCATGGCGGCGACGCAAGCGACGCAGGGCGCGGTGGCGGCCTATCAGTGGATCATGACGAACTACCAGGCGAGTGGGACCGACCTCGGGCTCACCGATCGCTGGCCTTGGCTCAACGACCTCGTCACGAGGGCCAAGGATCTCGTCGGGCTGGCGAACGTCGACTTGAACGCGCTGGGAGTGAACGCGCTCAAGAAGGTGGCGCAGTTCGCCGCCGTGCAGGGCCCGGCGCTCATGGGGAGCGCGTTCAACATGGCGTGGTCGTTCCTGGTCATGCTGGGAGGGATGCCGCTCTTCTTCGTGCACGGGCAGCGGTTCTCCCGCGCGATCTTCGAGGCGCTGCCGGTCCCTGAGAACGACGCGCTGCGCATTCTCGCCGAGCTGCGGGACATGACGCGCACCGTCTTCATCAGCGTCGGGGTGACCGCCGCGGTGCAAGCGGCGCTGATGGGGCTCGCGCTCCTCGTGCTGGGCGTGCCGAGCGTCATCCCGCTCGCCGCCGCGACCTTCTTCGCCGCGCTGATTCCGGGAGGCCCGGGCCTGATCTGGATTCCGTGCGCGATCTGGCTCGCGTCCGACGGTCATACCGTCAAGGCGATTCTCATGGTCGCGTGGGGCGCCGGGGTCGTCGGAACGATCGACAACGTGCTCCGGCCCCTTCTCGCGGGTAAAGGCGTGAAGCTCCCGGGCGTCATCCTCTTCCTCGGGATGTTCGGCGGGATGATCTCGTTCGGTCTCGTCGGGCTCTTCCTCGGACCGATCGCGCTCTACATGACGCGCGAGCTGGTCGCGATCCTCCGTCGCGACATCTACGCGCCGGCCGGCCAGGACGTCACCGCTTCGAAGCTCTGAAAGAAAATGGGGACTGTCCCCAATTCCGTTTACGACTCGTTGACAAGTTTGACCCTTCTTTACGGAGCCCCGTGCGACATTTACGAGGGCGCTCGGTAGCCTCGTTCTCGCACGCGCGATTCGCAACGACGCGGGTCGCGAACGTAAGGAGGATCCCGATGCGCCACGCGTTGTTGCTCGCCCCGCTCGCGATGTTCGCCCTGGCCGCCCCGGCTCTCGCCGGCGGCGCCGAGTGCCAGAAGGCGGCCCAGACCGCCGGGATGGATCACAAGCACTGCACGGCCAGCAAGGAAGAGTGCATGAAGTACATGCAGGATGCCCGCAACCACGGCTGGCTCGGCATCGAGTACGACCAGACCGAGAACGGCAACATGGTCATCGGGAAGGTCGTTTCAGGCAGCCCGGCGGAGAAGGCCGGGTTCGCGAAGGGCGACGTCCTCACCGCGTTGAACGGCATCGCGCTCACCGACGCGAACAAGGACAAGCTCGCGGCCGCCCGCAAGGACCTCTGGCCCGGCTCGAACGTGACCTACTCGATCAAGCGGAACGGCTATTCCAAGGACGTGAGCGCCACCCTCGGCAAGATGCCCGACGATGTCTATCAGGCGATGGTCACCGAGCACATGAAGGAGCACGTCGACGTCGCGGCGAAGTGAGCCGCCCCAACGATCCTCTTTCCCTGCTCTAGGCGAAAACACGAACGGCCTCCGGTGCGCCCGCTCCGGAGGCCGTTTCCGTTATCCGGTGAACTTGTAGCCCATCCGGTGGACGGTCACGATGTGCTTCGGGTCCGCGGGATCGGTCTCGATCTTCTTCCGCAGCTTCGCGACGTGCATGTCGACGGTGCGGGTCAAGGGTGCGCCGTCGTACTCCCAGACGCGGTCGAGCAGGCGCTCCCGCGCGACGACCTCGCCGCGGTGGGCGATGAAGAACTCGAGAAGCTTCAATTCGCGCGCCGTGATCTCGACGAGCGCGCCTGCCTTGCGGAGCTCACCCTTCTTGAAGTCGACGACGACGTCGCCGAACGAGCAGACGTCGGCATGCCGGCCGGCGCCGGCGACGCGGCGGAGCAGCGCTTCGACCCGCGCGAGCAGCTCCATGAAGCCGAACGGTTTCGTGACGTAGTCGTCGGCGCCGAGCTTGAGGCCGAGCACCTTGTCGATCTCCTGCCCGCGCGCGGTGAGCATGATGACCGGGATCGCGCTGCCTTCCGCTCTCAAACGCTGAAGCACGTCGAGCCCCGAGAGCTTCGGCAGCATGACGTCGAGGATGACGAGGTCCGCGGTGCGCTCGCGCGCGAGGCCGAGCGCCGCCTCGCCGTCCTTCGCGTGGAGGACCTCGTGCCCCTCGAACGCGAACCCGTCGCGGAGGGCGGTGCCCATCGCCTCGTCGTCTTCCACGATCAGGATCTTCGCCATCAGACGCGCCCCTTCGGCCCCGAGATGGGCAGGCGCATCGTGAAGACACTGCCGTCGCCGGGCTTGCTCGCGACCTCGACCGAACCCCCGTGCGCCTGGACGATGTGGCGTATGAGGGAGAGTCCGAGGCCGCTGCCCTTGACGTCGTGCACGAGGCCCGTCCCGACGCGGTGAAAGCGCTCGAAGACCTTGCGCTGCTCCTCCGGTGCGATGCCGATGCCGAAATCCTGCACCGCGATCGAGACCGCGGCGCCCTCGCGCCCGAGGCGGACGAGGACGCTCTTGGACTCGCCCGAGTACTTGACCGCGTTGTCGAGAAGGTTGTGGAACGCCTGCGCGATCGCATCCGGATCGAGCCTGACCGGGGGCAACGGCTCCGTCTCCACGGTCACGGAGATCGTGAAGCCGAGAGGCGCGAGCCGCACCTCGAACGTGCGGACGACGTCGTCGACGATCGCGCGCAGGTCGGACTCCTCGAACCGGTACTCCTTGCGGCCCGACTCGATGCGGGAAAAGTCGAGGATGTTGTCGATCAGCCGCGAGAGGCGGCGACTCTCGGCCTCGATGTACTCGCCGTACTCGCGGATCTTCTCCGCCGTCTGCGCGCGCCCGGTGCGCAGGAGCTCGCCGAAGACGCGAATCGAGGCGACCGGCGTCCGCAGCTCGTGGCTGACGTTCGAGACGAAATCGGATTTCATCGCGGAGAGCTTCACCGCGCGATCCGCGGCCCGGAGCGCGAGGCCGACGCCCGCCAGGAGCGCCGCCGCGAGGAGGCCGGCGAGGGACGCGTTGAAGAGGAACCCGGCGCGCGCCCACTGCTCCGGCGTCGCGCGCGGGCTGTACAGCGCCATCTCCCAATCGGTGAAGACGAACCCCAGGCGCGTCTTCGCGACGACCTTCCGGCCGTTCGCATCGCCGACGCACACGACCGGCTGCCCCTTGCCGTCCTTCACCATCACTGCCAGCTCGTCGCGCGCCGACGGGAAGTAGGCGGCGATCGCCTTGTCGATCGCCGCGGGGAGGAGCGTCGTCCGGAAGTAGTCCTCGTCGAGGATCATCCCCGCGAGCCCGACCACGCGCCCGGCGTCGTCGAGGATCGGATTCAGCACGATGCGGTAGTCCGGATTGCTCTCGTAGACGGTGAGCGCCGCCGACTCCATCCCGTGCTGGCGCATGTTGAGCATGTGCAGCGGGTTCGCCGCCAGGATCATCGCGAGCGATTCGTCCGAGGCGACCGGCGTGTAGAGGCTCGCCTGGTCGGGGTCGAAGGCAAGGAAGTGGCCGAATTCTTCCTGCGTGAAGTCGACGAGGAAGAGGCGCTTCGCGCCCTTCGCGGGCCGCTGCTTCCAGTAGTACGCCGCCTTCGCCACGTGGTCCTGGGTGAAGAGGCTCGCCGGCAGGTTGAGGCTGCGCTCGGCGGTCTCCCGGTACGCGTATTCGATCTGCGTTCCGACCGACCCGAGGAAGCTCTCGAGCGCCGCCTCGTGCGCGATCGCTTGCGCGCGCTCCAGGCGCACGAGCCAGACGAACTGCACGCCCAGGAGGACGACGAGGGGCAGGACGACGGCGAGGAGTCCCGCGACGAGGGTATGCCGCTTGAGGAATGCGCCGAACCCCATCGACGGACTATAGCCTCGACTTCCGGCCCGGGCAGCCCCGCGCGCCCACGTCTTTACAGCGCTTTGACAACTCGCACATGTTTTTACAGGGCGGGGGAGGCATTCGGTTTCCTTCGGCCTTACGATGAGCGGCGAGCCGGAGGTCGAGTCATGACCATGCGCAGGGCCCTCCTGGCCCTTGGAACGATCGTCATCGCGGCGGGTGTCGCGCGCGCCGGAGGCTCCGGGGCGAAGTGCAACGTCCCGATCCAGGAGTGCCTGAATCACATGTCGTCGGTCCTCAAACAGAGCGGCTGGGTCGGCATCGAGTACGAGCCCGGCACCAGCGCCGCCGGCGGCTACTACGTGAACAAGGTCGTCCCGGGAAGCCCCGCCGAAAAGGCGGGCCTGCAGCCCGGCGACGTGCTCACCGCCTTGAACGGCGTCCGCCTCGCGACGGACAACGAGGCCGCGCTCCAGAAGGTGCGGCAGGGATGGAAGCCGGGACAGTCGGTGACGTACACGGTGAAGCGGCAGGGTCAGGACCGCGACATCACGCTCACGCTCGCTCCCATGCCCGCCGACATCATGGCGAAGTGGATCGGCGAGCACATGATGGAGCACGTGGCGGCGAACAACGTCGCTTCGAAGTAGCTACGCCGGCAGCGACTTCCCGCGCCACATCGCGTACACCGGCGGATAGACCAGAAGCTCGAGGATGAACGAGGTCACGAGGCCGCCGATCATCGGCGCCGCGACCCGCTTCATCATGTCGGCGCCCGTCCCCGTCGAGAACATGATCGGCAACAGTCCCGCGAAGGCGGCGGTCACCGTCATCAGCTTCGGCCGGACACGCTTGACGGCACCCTGGATGATCGCCTCCCGCAGGTCGGCCTTCGTCCGCATCGTCCCCGCGGCGACGCGCTCGTCGTACGCCAGGTCGAGGAAGAGCAGCATGAACACGCCGGTCTCGGCGTCGAGCCCCATGAGCGCGATGAGGCCGACCCAAGTCGCGATCGAGACGTTGTAGCCGAGCGCGGCCAGGAGCCACACGGCGCCGACGGCGGAAAACGGGACCGCGAGCATGACGATCGTCGTCTTCGCCGCCGACTTCGTGTTGAGGTAGAGCAGCACGATGATGACGGCGAGCGTCAGCGGGACGACGAGCTTCAGGCGCGATTTCACGCGCTCCATGTTCTCGTACTGCCCGCTCCACTGGAGCGAGGTGCCGGCCGGAGGGTGGACGGAGGCCGCAACGCGCCGCTTCGCCTCCTCGACGTATCCGCCGATGTCGCGGCCCGCGACGTCGACGAAGACGTAGCCGGCGAGCAGGCCGTTCTCGTCGCGGATCATCGCCGGGCCGGTGCGTGTCCGGATCTCGGCGATCTGCTCGAGCGGCACCGAGCCCCCCGAGGGGAGCGAGATCAAGACCTGCCGCATCGCGGACGGGTCGTCGCGCAGCTCGCGCGGATAACGGACGCTCACGCCGTACCGCTCGCGCCCGGCGAGGATCGTCGTCACCGGCTCCCCGCCGATGGCGGAGGTGATGGCGGTCTCCGCCTGTCTCACCGAGAGGCCGAAGCGCGCGAGAGCGTCGCGCTTCAGATCGAAGTCGAGAAAGTTCCCCCCGGTCGTCCGCTCGGCGAAGACACTGCGGGTCCCCGGCACGTCGCGCAACGCCGCCTCGACGGACGCGCCGACCTCTTCGATGACGGCCAGGTCACCCCCGAAGATCTTGACGCCGATCGGCGTCCGGATGCCGGTGGAGAGCATGTCGATGCGGTTGCGGATCGGCATGACCCAGGCGTTCGTCACCCCCGGGAGCTGGAGCTTGGCGTGCAGCTCGGCCTCGAGCTTCTCGCGAGTCATCCCGGGCCGCCACCGGGACATCGGCTTCAGCATGACCGTCGTCTCGACCATCGAGAGAGGCGCAGGATCGGTCGAGGTCTCCGCTCGTCCGGCCTTCCCGTAGACCCGGATCACCTCCGGCGTGTCGGCGAGGAGCGCGTCCATGCGCTGGAGGACGCGCTCCATCTCCGTGACCGACACACCGGGAAGCGTGATCGGCATGTAGACGAGGTCGCCCTCGTCGAGGGGAGGCATGAATTCGCGGCCGAGCTTGAAGTAGGCCGGCACCGTGATCGCGACGAGCAGGAGCGCGGCGGCAATCGTGGTCTTGCGCCAACGGAGAACGAAGTCGCAGACCGGCTCGTACACGGCGAACAGGACACGGCTGACCGGATGCCGCTCCTCGGGGTAATAGGTTCCCACAGTGACCCTGTTCCACAGCCACGCCGCCCACCGCGGACGGAAGACCGACTCGTGCATCCGCGTGAACATCATCCGGACGGCGGGATCGAAGGTGATCGCCAGGATCGCCGCGATCGCCATGGCGAGGTTCTTCGTGTAGGCGAGCGGCTTGAAGAGGCGCCCCTCCTGATCGACGAGCGTGAAGATCGGAAGGAACGCGACCGCGATCACGAGGAGCGAGAAGAAGACCGACGGCCCCACTTCCTGGAGTGCGGCGAGGCGGATCGCGTGAAAGTCGCCCTTCCCCCCGCCGTGCTGCCAGATCTCGAGCTTCTTGTAAGCGTTCTCGACCTCGACGATCGCGCCGTCCACGAGCACGCCGATCGAGATCGCGATCCCCGCGAGCGACATGATGTTCGACGTCACGCCGAGGAGGGACATCGGGATGAACGCGAGCAGGACGGAGATGGGGATCGTGACGATCGGCACGATCGCCGAGGGGATGTGCCAGAGGAAGATCAGGACGACGAGGCTCACGATGACGAGGGCCAGGATCAGCTCGTGCTCGAGCGTGTGGATCGAGCGCACGATCAGCCCCGAGCGGTCGTAGGTCGGGACGATCTCGACCCCTTCCGGCAGCGAGGCGTGGACGTCGCGCATCTTCGACTTGACTCGCTCGATGACGTTGAGCGCGTTCTCACCGCTACGCATGACGACGATGCCGCCGACGGCGTCGCCGCGACCGTCGAGATCGGCGATCCCGCGCCGCATCTCCGGTCCGATCGAGACCTCCGCGACGTCGCGGACGAGGATCGGAGTCCCGGACGCGGAAGCGCCGAGCGCGATCGACTCGAGATCGGCGACGCTCTTCGCGTAGCCGCGGCCGCGGACCGTGAACTCGGACCCCGCGATCTCCACGAGACGCCCGCTGGTCTCGGCGTTCCCGTCACGCACCGCCTCGATCACGCGCTCCAGCGAGACCCCGTAGGCCCGAAGCCGCTCGGGCCGCACCTGGACCTGGTACTGCTTTTGGTATCCGCCGATCGACGCGACCTCGGCGACGCCGGGGACGCTCTGGAGCCAGTAGCGCAGGTACCAGTCCTGGAACGAGCGCAGCTCGGCGAGGTCGTGGCGGCCCGTGCGGTCGACGAGCGCGTACTGGTAAACCCACCCGACGCCGGTCGCGTCGGGGCCGATCTCCGTCCGCACCCCCTCGGGGAGGCGCGGCAGGATCTTGCTCAAGTACTCGACGACGCGGCTCCGCGCCCAATAGAGGTCGGTCCCGTCCTCGAAGATGATGTAGACGAACGAGTAGCCGAAGTCGGAGAACCCTCGGATCGCCTTCACCTTCGGCGCGCCGAGGAGCGACGTGACGATCGGGTAGGTCACCTGGTCCTCGAGGACGTCGGGGCTCCGGTCCCATCGGGAGTAGACGATGACCTGCGTGTCCGAGAGGTCCGGGATCGCGTCGAGCGGGATCGTCTTCACCGCCTGGACGGCGAAGCCGACCGCGACCAGGGTCAGGAGGATGACGAGCAGCTTGTTCCTCGCCGACCATGCGATGACGCGCGCGATCATGGCGTGGGGCCGCCTGCGGCCTGGAACGCCGATCGCAGCCGCGACTCCGAGTCGACGAAGAAGCTCGCCGCGGCGAGGACGCGCTCGCCTGCCTTCAAACCCGACACGACCTCGTAACGGTCGGCGAGCGCGATGCCCAGCTTGACCTCCCGCGGGTCGAACTGATCGGCGGACGGGCTCACGAAGACGAGATCGCGCTCTCCGGTCCTGAGGACGGCGTCCTTCGGGACGGTGAGCCGCGCTCCCAGATCGCCGGAGAGCGCAACGTCCGCGAACATCCCCGGCTTCAAGGCGAGATCGCGATTGTCGAGGACGATGCGCGCGGCGACGGTCCGCGTCGGCTCGTCGACGAGCGGCGAGACCAGCTCGACGCGCCCGCGATACGTCCTTCCCGGCAGGAAGGAAAGCGTGATCGTGGCCGGCTGGCCCGCCCGCACGAACGGGAGATCGGACTCGTAGATCGCGGCCTGCAGCCACACCGAGGAGAGGTCGGCGATGTCGAGGAGGCTCGTCTCGGATTCGATCCTCTCGCCGTGGCTGACGTTCCTCGCGGTGATGGTTCCGGTGAGGGGCGAATAGAGGATGACGGTCCGCTGCGCTTGCCGCGTACGGACGAGGTCTTCGATCTGCCCCTCGGTCATGTCCTGGAGCACGAGGCGCTTGCGCGCGGCGTCGACGAGCCGCTCGGCGTCCTCGCGCACGCCCGGGACCGACGACGTCACCGCGCGGGAGCGGTGATCGAGCGCGACCAGGTATTCCTGCTGGCTCGCGAGCAGCTCGGGGCTGTAGATCTCGAGGAGCGGATCGCCCCGCTGGACGGCGTCCCCCGCGGCGCCGGCGAAGACGTGCTCGATCCAGCCCTGGATCTTCGTGTGGACGTGGAACATCCGCGTCTCGTCGTAAGACACCTTTCCGACCGTCCGGATCGTGCGGGAGAGCGGCATGGTCACGACCGTCTCGGTGCGCGCGCCGATCAGACGCCGCCCCGTCTCGGAGATCGTGACGGGGACCCGGCCCGCGACCGGGACGCCCGCTGAAGCGGCATCGCTCGTCGCGTTGGCGACGAGCGTCATCCCGCAGATCGGACAGGCCCCGGGACGGTCGGAGACGACGCTCGGGTGCATCGGGCAGTGATAGAGCGCCTTGGCGGAGCTCGCCTGCTCGACCGTCCCACCGGCGCGATGCGCGACCGCGTAGCGATACCCGCCGAGAGCGCCCGCACCGAGGGCGGCCACCACGGCCAGCGCGACCCCGAGCTTCCTCATGGCGTCACCTCGACGATCGTGGTTCCCGTCGCCGCTTCGAGACGCGCCAAAGTCTGAAGGCGCGCCGCTTCGAGATCGGTCGCGTCGCGGCGGTCGGCGAGAAGACGGTTGAGGGCATCGAGGACCACGCCCAGCTCGGACCGCCCCGCCGAAAGCTGCGCGCGCGCGGCCTCGAGCCCTGCCACGTCCTCGGGAATCAACGCCTCGCGGTAGAGGACGAGGCGTCGGTCGGCCGAGGCGACGTCGTTGACCGCCGCGAGCGTCTCGGCGCGGGCCCTGAGGGCGGCCGCGTCGCGGTCGTGGCGCGCGGCGGTCAGATCGGCCTCGGACTGGACGATCCCGCGTGCCTGGTCCCGCGACTTCCACACCGGGAGGCGCAAGGAGATCCCGCCGACGACCATCGGATCGAGCCCGCCGCGGTACTGGTACGCGGCGAGCCAGGAGAGCTCGGGCTTCCCGGCGGACTTGGCTTCGGTCAACGCCGCCTCGGCACGCGCGGTCCGCCCCGCGGCTTCGCGGACGAAGGGCGAGGAGTCCGACCCCGCATTCGCGAGCGACGTCGCATCCGCGGGGAGCGTCGCGGAAGGCAGCGACGCCGCCGCACCGATGGCGGCTCCAGCGTCGCGCCCGAGGGTCGCGCAGAGCTCCAGCTCGACATCGCGCCGGTCACGGGCGGTCTCTTCGAGCTGCACATCCAGCCGGCGCTTCGCGGTCTGCGCGCGCAACAGGCTCTCCTGCGTCCCCATTCCCGACTCGTAGCGTGCCCTCGCCGCCGCAAGCTCGGTCGCGAGGATCTCTCCCGTCTCCCCGAGAAAAGCCGCCGTCCGATCGAGCCGGTAAAGATCGGCGTACAGGCCGATCACGCGCGCCCGAAGACGTGCACGCATCGACTCGACCGACAGGCTCGCGATCGTGGCGTCCGCCTTCGCGACACCCGACGCCGCGTCGCGCACGCTCCTCCGCGGGACGTCCTGCTCCCAGCCGACCGTGACGTTCGAGAACTCCGAGCTGCCGAGCGTCAGCCGATCGAGACTGTCGTTCGTGTACGAGACCGAGAGCTTCGGCTCCGGGAGCGCTTGCCGCCTCTCGGGCACTTCCCGCGCGCCCTGCGCGCGCGCGATTCCCGCGAGCAGGTCGGGATTCGCTGCGTCGAGCTCGGCGAGCATCGCGGCGAGATTCGCGGGCGGCGGATCGGCGGCATGGCCGAGCGACGTGGCGAACAGGATTGCGGCAACGACTCTCATGGATCGACTCCTCCACGGACGACACGGTCTCGCGGACGGCGGCGTCCGCGCGGCTCACGGGTCTCGCGCGAGGGGTCAGATCAGGAGGGAGCGGTTCAGGCTCAGGAGATCGGGCGGGGAATCGTCGGGCGAAGCGGCGCGGTGGCTGCGGCGCGCAAGACGCGCGGCCTCCGTCGGCGTGATCGTGAACGAGATCATCGTGACGGGAGCCGACGTCGCCGCGGCCGCGAGCCCGGCAAGGGTGTCCTTGGCGCGCGCCGCGGGCCGCGGGGTCGCCGGAGCCTTGCAGCAACCCTTCGGCATGGGGGACGCCGCCGTGGTCGCGCAGCATGCGGGACGCTTCGGCGTCTGAAGCTTGAGGCAGCATGCGGGACGCGCCGCCGCCAGCGTGGGGACGAGCACGCACGACAGGAGGAGCGCGGCGAGCCATCGGGAGCGCGGCATCGAGAGGGAAGATACCGGCGTCCCCCCGCCGGGGGCAAGCGCGCGAGCGTGGGACAATCGGCGTCATGGCCGGCTCCTGGACCCTGTCACCCCCGTATTTCCTCGCGTTTTCGTTCCTTTGTGGGGTCGTCGGATTCAGGATGGGATGGCGCATGAACAGCCGCGCGGCCCTTCCCCTGTCCCAGGGGGTCCTCGGGTGGGTCGCCTATCTCGCCGCCGGGTCGTTCCTCGGAACGGCGTGGTCGGCCGCGGCGGTCGGCGCCTGGGCGGTGGGAACGTCGGTCGCGTCGACCTACGTATTCTTTCGCAATGCCACCGAGGTGGACGATCGCGTCCTCCGCGCCAAGCCGTACCGCGAGGAGATGCTGACGTGGCTCGAGTCGGGTCGCGGCCCCGAGGCGCGGCCGCTCGAGACGCTCGCCAGGCACACGCGCGAGCTGATCTGGTACGTCGCCGCGGCCGTCATGACCGCGAACCTCGGCGCGCTCGTCATGGGCGCGATCCTCCTCAACTACATGAACGCGTACGTCGCCACGATCGTGCGCGCCGCCACGAGGCCTCTCCGCGCCGCCGCGCTCGCGTGGAACGTCTGGAGCGTCGTGCGCGTCGCCGCCTACATCGCGCTCGGAGCGGCGGGGGGCTCGCTCGTCCTGCGCTTCCTCTCGTTCCGCGTCGACGCCGCCGCCATGCGAGGGCTGGCGATCGCGGGCGCCGCCGGCGCCGTCCTCGATCTCACGCTGAAGCTCGCGCTCTCGCGCCCGCTCGGTCGCGCGCTCGCCTCGTCGATCGATCTCGCCGCCGCGCGAGAGAACCGCTTCGTCCAGCCGACGCTGGCGCTCCACCTCGAGTGATGCGCGGGCTCTTCCATCCGGCGTTCCTGCACCCGCCGACCGGCGACCCGGGCGTCTGGGTCGACATGCCCGACGAGGGGCGCGCGCTCCTCCTCGACCTCCCCGCTCTCACCCACGTGACGCACCGCAAGCTGCTCCGTGTGGCCCACGCCGTCGTCACTCACACGCACATGGATCACTTCGTCGGCTTCGATCATCTCCTCCGCATCGCGCTCCGCCGGGAGGACCTGCTCACGGTCACCGGCCCCGAGGGATTTCTCTCGAGCGTACGCGGGCGCGTCGCGGCATACGCGTGGAACCTCATCGCGAGCTATCCCGTCCGCCTGCGCGTTCAGGAGGTCGCGGGCGCCGTCCTCCGCGCCGAGGAGTACTCCGGCGCCTCGGAGATGCGGCCGGAGCCGCTCCCCGACGTCCCGTTCACGGGGACCGTGCACGCCGAGCGGGCCTTTCGCGTCGACGTCGCGACGCTCGATCACGGTCTTCCCGTCCTCGGGATCGCGGTACGCGAGGTCGAGCACCTCGCGGTCGATCGCGACCGGCTCGATCGCCGGGGGCTCGTGCCGGGGCCGTGGCTCGCGCGCCTCAAGGACGCGATCCGCCGCGGCGAAGCCGGCGACACCCCGATCGCCGCCGAGCGCGACGATGGGACCTCCGTCACGCTGTCCCTCGGCGAGATCGGCCCGGAGGTCGTGCGGCGCGGGCCGGGCCAGGCGCTGGGCTACCTCACCGATCTGGCGGGGACCGAGGTGAACCTGGCGCGCGCCGCCGAGCTCGTCCGCGACGTCGACCTCCTCCTCTGCGAGGCGGCGTTCCTCGATGCCGATCGCGATCTCGCATCGGAGCGGCATCACCTCACCGCCGCCCAGGCGGGACGGCTCGCGCGGGACGCGGGCGCGAAGCGCCTCGCGATCTTCCATCTCTCGCCGCGCTACGAAGGGCGGGAGCGCGATCTCTTCGACGAAGCCGCCGAGGCGTTCGGGGCCCCGACCCTCGAAATGCCGGTCGTTCCGGCTGCTACAATCCGCGCATGAAGCCGCTCGTGGGCCTGATCATGGGTTCGCGCTCCGATTGGGAGACTCTGCAGGAAGCGGCGGAGACCTTGGAGCGGCTCGGCATCGCCCACGAGGTGAAGGTCGTCTCGGCCCACCGCACTCCCGATCTCCTGTTCGAGTACGCCGGGTCCGCCGAGGCGCGCGGGCTCGAGGTCATCATCGCGGGCGCGGGTGGGGCGGCCCATCTTCCCGGCATGACCGCCTCGAAGACCTCGCTCCCGGTCCTCGGCGTCCCGATCGAGTCGAAGACGCTCAAGGGGGTCGACTCGCTCCTCTCGATCGTCCAGATGCCGGCCGGCGTGCCCGTGGGGACGCTCGCGATCGGGAGATCCGGCGCCGTGAACGCGGCGCTCCTCGCCGCGGCGATTCTCGGCAATCACCACCCCGAGATCCGCGCGGCGCTCAAGAACTTCCGCGTCGCGCAGACCGAGCGCGTCCTCGACAGCCCGGACCCGCGCCAGCCGGAAGGCCAGGCCCGAAGAACGACATGACGGTTGTCGGCGTGCTCGGCGCGGGTCAGCTCGGAAGGATGCTGGCCCTGGCGGGGTATCCCCTCGGCTTGCGCTTCGTCTTCTACGACCCGAGCGCCGAAGCTCCCGCGGGCCATCTCGCCGAGCTTCGCTCGTCGTCGTGGGACGATCACGACGCGCTGGTCGCGTTCGCCGGCGAGGTCGATCTCGTGACCTACGAATTCGAGAACGTCCCGGTCGCGGTCGCGAGCCGGTTGGCCGAGCGCGTTCCCGTGCACCCGTCGCCGCGGGCGCTCGAGGTCGCGCAGGATCGTCTCAAGGAGAAGCACCTCTTCCGCGACCTCGGCTTCGGAACGGCGCCGTTCGCCCCCGTCGACACGCGCGACGATCTCTCCCGTGCGGTGGAGGCGCTCGGACTTCCCGCCGTCTTGAAAACGCGCACCGAGGGGTACGACGGCAAGGGCCAGCGCGTGCTCCGCCGCCCGAGCGACCTCGACCCCGCGTTCGCGGCGCTCGGAGGTCGGCCGCTCATCCTCGAGGGGTTCATTCCGTTCACGCGCGAGCTGTCGATCCTCGCCGCGCGCGGGCGGAACGGCGATACCGCCTTCTGGCCGCTCGTCGAGAACGTCCACCGCGACGGCATCCTGCGCCTCTCGGTCGCGCCGGCACAGGTCGCCCCGACGCTCGCAGAGAGCGCGATGGGCCTCGCCGGTCGCGCGCTCGAGGCGCTCGACTACGTCGGCGTCGTCGCGATCGAGCTGTTCGAGCACGAGGGGCGCCTCGTCGCGAACGAGATGGCTCCGCGCGTCCACAACTCGGGGCACTGGACGATCGAGGGCTCGCGCACGAGCCAGTTCGAGAACCACCTGCGCGCGCTCCTCGGCCTTCCCCTGGGCGACACCGCGATGAACGGCGTCGCCGCCATGGTGAACCTGATCGGGGAGACCCCGGACCCGGCCTCGCTCCTTGAGATCGAGGGCTCGCATCTCCATCTCTACGGGAAGCCCGCGCGACCCGGACGGAAGCTCGGCCACGTGACCCTGGTCGAGCCCGATCGCACGGCGCTTGGCGCGGCGCTCGCGCGCGTCGCGAGCGTGGTGGACGAGCCCTCGTTGTCTCGATGAGTGCCCTCCGGTGGATCTGGCCGCTCCTGGCGGTCGCCCTCGCGGTGCTGATCCCCTGGGCCGGGTACGAGTGGCGCCCGGCACGGCCGCTCCCGCTCGTCGTCCTCGACAAGACCGTGCCGTTCCGTAACTGGATCGAGCACCGTTCGCTGTTCTGGCTGCTCGAGCACGACCGGATCGTCCACGCCGACGGCACACCGTACGCCTTCGATCGCGATTATCTCGGGGCTCATCCACCGCCCCTGGCGGGCGACCCACCCGAGCGGACGCGTGACCTTGCCGCCGAGGACGTCCGCGGCGCCCGCCTCGTCTATCTCGCCGACACCTACGGCGTCTACCGGGACGATCTCAGGAGCGGAGCCCGTATGGCGGCGGCCCTCGAGCGCAGCCCGAAGATCTACGGCGGGCTCACGACGGCCGAGGCCGAGGCCGCGGCCGAGGCGCCGCGGCAGGGAAAGACGCTCGTCGCGGAGTTCAACACGCTCGGAAGCCCGACCGGCGCGGACGCACGCGGCATCCTCGAGTCGGCACTCGGGGTGAGGTGGACGCGCTGGATCGGCCGGTATTTCCCGCATCTCGACGATCGCGCCGAGGTGCCGCAGTGGATGAGGGAGGACTACGAGCGCGAGTGGAAGAAGCCGTGGCAATTCGAAGGGCCCGGCTACGTCCTCATGCAGGACGACGAGCACTGCGAGGTCCTGCGGATCGGCCCGGAGGCCGAGGCGATCGGCCTCACGATCGAGCGCGATGAGAAGAAAGGCACGCTCGACCACGCCGCCGATCTCGTCCCGTACCCCTACTGGTTCGACGTTGTCGAGGAGCGCGGCGCCACGCGCCTGGCCTCGTTCCAATGGCATCTCACCGAGGCGGGGAGGAGCCGGCTGGCGGCGCGGAAGCTCCCCGCGCGCTTTCCCGCCGTGACCCGGATGGGAACGGCCTGGTACTTTGCCGGCGACTTCGCCGACAATCCGATGGACCCGAGGCCCGTCCCGTTCCTCGGGTACACGGTCTTCCGGCGTTTCGCCGAGGGGATGAAGTTGGCACCGTCCGAGACCGCGTTCTACTGGAGGTTCTACGTGCCGATGATGCAAGCGATTCTTCGCGACGCGCAGGCCGCGCGATGAAACGACGCTCCTCCTACGATCGCCGCTCGCGCGGCGGCGGCCTCCTGCCCAAGGTTCTCCTCGTCCTCATCCTGCTCGCGGGCCTGGTGCTCGGCGTGCGCGGCGCAGTGCGCACCGGCGGCGTTCCGGAGATCGCGATCGTGCCGGCCGCCAAAGCGATCGGCGCCAAGACTCCGGTCACGGTGACGGTGAAGGAGCCGGCGCGCGGCCTGACCGGCGTGAAGATCGAGTTCGTTCAAGGGGACCGGAAAGACGTCCTCGCGGAAAAAACGTACGTTCCGGAGGCGGCGTGGTCGTTCGGCGGCGCCAAGACCCCGGAGGACACGTTCAAGCTGGAGCTGGGGCGCGATGCCCAGAAGGGGCTCAAGGCCGGCAATGCGACGGTCCGCGTGACCGCCTCCCGCGCCGGGAGCTGGCTCCGCCACCCCGAGGCAGTCAGCCAGGAGGTCACGCTCCCGGTCCGTCTCACGCCGCCGTCGCTCGCGGTCGTCTCGTCGTTCACCTACATCAATCAGGGCGGCTGCGAGGCGGTCGTCTACCGGGTCGGAGAGACATCGGTCAAGGACGGTGTCGTCGCCGGGTCATGGTTCTTCCCCGGATTCCCGCTTCCCGGGGGCGGCAAGGACGACCGGTTCGCGTTCTTCGCCGTTCCCTACGATCTCGGCGACGCGTCGGAAGTGCGCCTGACCGCCGAGGACGAAGTCGGCAATGCGTCGCACGTCGCCTTCATCGACAAGTTCTTCGCGAAGCCGCTCCACCGCGACACGATCCCGCTCGACGACAAGTTCCTCGCCAAGGTCGTGGGGCCGATCATGTCGCAGACCCCCGAGCTCGCCGACAAGGGCAACCCGCTCGACAACTACCTCGAGATCAACCGCAACCTGCGGAAGATCGACAACGCCAAGCTCATCGAGCTCGCGAAGGGATCGCAGGCGAAGTTCCTCTGGAACAAGCCGTTCCAGGCGATGGGCTCGACCAAGGTCATGGCGCACTTCGCCGACCGCCGCAGCTACGTGTACAAGGGCAAGAGCGTCGATCAGCAGGACCATCTCGGGCTCGACCTCGCGGGGGTCTCGCGCGCGCCCGTGCCTGCGGCGAACGACGGCGTCGTCGTGCTCGCGAGCTTCCTCGGGATCTACGGCAACGCCGTCGTCATCGACCACGGCTACGGGCTCATGTCGCTCTACGGCCACCTCTCGTCGATCGACGTCAAGGAGGGCCAGACCGTGACCCGCGGCCAGGTGCTCGGCCACAGCGGCGACACCGGCCTCGCCGCCGGCGATCATCTCCACTTCGCCATTCTTCTGCAGGGGCTCCCCGTCAGCCCGGTGGAGTGGTGGGACCCGCACTGGCTCCAGGACCGCATCGCCCGGAAGCTGGGGCGCGGCTTCCCGCTCGGCTCCTAGCGGACGAGCGCGAGCAGGTCGGAGCATCCGCGCTGCTCGGCGGCGCGGCGTGCCTTCTTGCCGGCCTCGCCGGTGAGCGCGAGGTCGGGTGCCGCGCGGAGGAGCGCCTTGACGGTCGCGACGTGCGCCTCGCACGAGCCGTACGCGTAGTCGATGTCGAAGGCGCCGGCGGTTGCGACCGACAGCGGTGTCTCGCCGTCCTTGGCGTAGTGAGGATCGGCGCCGCGTGCGAGGAGCGCCTGGACCGCTTCGGCCTCGGCGTACCCGGCCGCCATGAAGAGCGCTTGGTCCAGCTCGTGCGAGGGCGCGGTGCAGGTCGCCGCGAGGCGGATCGCCGCGGGCATCTGGCCCTTGTGAAGGGCGTGAAGGAGCGGCGTCCAGCCGTTCACGCCGCTGCCGCGGTGCGGATCGGCGCCGCGGGCGAGGAGCAGCTCGATCGCATCGACGTGTCCCGTGCGGGCGGCGAGCGCGAGCGGGGAGATCGTGAAATGTCCCCCGGCGTTCGGGTCGGCGCCGGCGTCGAGAAGGGTCTTCATCGCTGTGAGATCGCCGCCGGCGGCGGCGCCGCCGAGGGGCGTGGCGCGGCAGCCGAAGGTGAGGGACCCCGCGAGGGCGAGCAAGGCGAGCGTGCGGATGTTCATGGCCGTTCCTCCGCGGCCAACATACTGCAAACTACTTTACGATGCAAAGTTTCGTAAGTACGGCTTCACGTCCATCTTCCGGGCGGTGGACCGGGAGCTCATGAACCGCACGACGCCGAAGACCGGCCGCTCGGGGCCCCACGGCCGGTCGAACCGGCCGAGCACCCAGAAGATCCCCGAGTACGAGTTCGGGTCGCGGCCGTCGAGCGCGTACTTGTTGTTCAGCTCGATGAGGACCGAGAGCGCCGTCTCGGGATCGGGGGTCCATTCGAGGATCTTCTTCCCCCACAGCATGCGCAGGTAGTTGTGAATCCGTCCCTCGCGAACGAGCTGGCGCTGCGCCGCGTTCCAGAGCGGATCGTGCGTCGATGCCGCCTCGAACGCGTCCAGCGTGTACGTCGCGTCGCGCGGGTCGCTCGCATGCTCGGCGAGCGTCCGCAGCGCCCAAGGCGGCAGAGCCTCGAAGCGATCGTAATCGTCCCGGCGCGCGCAGAAGTGGTAGCCCAGCTCGCGCCACGTGACCGCCTCGTCGAGGAACGCCTCGGCCGATCGTGACATGCCCCAGAAGCCCTCGCGCTTTCCGGCGCGCTCCCTGCCGAGACGATCGGGCGTCCACTGCTCGCGCGCCGCGATCGCCGTCAAGACCTCGTGGATCGAGAGGTGGCCGAAGTGGAGGTACGGCGAGAGCCGGCTCGAGACGTCGAGATTGACGTCGTTCCGGTCGTCGGCGTAGCGGTCGAGCTTCTCCTCGATGAACAGCTCGAGGCGTGCTCGCGCGCTCTCCGCACCGCCGCGGAAATCCTCGACCGGTGGAACGCCGTTCAACTTCGGAGCTCCTCCCGCCGGCCATCGCGCGAGGATCTCCTTCGGGATCGATGCCCCGCGCACACGGGCCGCGCGTGCCAAAGGGTCGCCCGCCGGGAGCTCGTGGAGGCGCTCGGGAAGCCGCTTCTGAAGATGGCGCCGGAACGCATACGCCGTCGGGAATTCCTTCTCGGCATCGTCGAGAGGCAGCAGGCCGGTCGAGTCGATCGATTCCAGCGACACGTCGAGCCGCTCCGCCGCGCGCCGGATCATCCGTGGCAGGAAGAAGCAGGGATATCGGTCGGTGACGACGAGAGCGGCGTCACGCGCGAGCGTGGGCAAGAGGTCCGACCCATCTCCGGGCACGGGCTCGACATACGGGTGATACGTGATCCCGGCAGCGCCGAACCGCTTGCCGTTGTCGGCCATCCCGTCGATGACGAAATTGTGAAAGCGGTCGCTCGCCCATCGGTACCCGCAGCGAAGCGGCTCGAGCACGAGGAGAGGCTTCCCGATCGCGAGCGCGGCCTCGATCGCGCGCTCCAGGCCGAAATTCGAGCGGGTTCGGCGCGCGGCGATCATCCAGTAGAGAACGAACGCGCGCTCGGGCCGCACGGGTGCCTCGTTCTCCTTCCTGATCCGGGATACCGGGACGCTCATGCGCGCATTATGGGTCGGCGTTTTCGGCAACGGGCAGGCGCGACGTAGAAGATGCGCGCCCGCTTGACGGAAAGTCGATTCACCGTACATCAGATCCATGGCGGCGCGGAAGATCACGCTCGAAGAATCGATCGCGCGTCTCGCGAGAGAGACCGGCGCTTCGGAATCGTTCGTCGAGAAGGTGCGCGCGCTGTTCCTCGGTCGCGGGATCGATCTCGAAGACAGCTCGGAGCCTTACACGCACGCCCTCGTCGATGCTTTCCGCCGCCATGCGAGCCTGCGGCAGCAGCTCGACGACGCGCGCGCCTCGCTCGTGAAGCTCCACACCAACCTCGCCGAGATGGGGGAATCGTTCCAGGGCCAGCTCGGGCGCCTGCGCGCGCTGCGCGATTCGCTCGAGCGCAAGAGCGCGGACATGCGCCGCGTCGCGATCGGCGACGGGAAAAGCTTGCGACTCGTCCCCGGAGAGCACGATCGCGCGATCGTGCCGGGCCCGGACGAGATCCAATAAGGGCCGTCGAAGGACTGGGGGTGCCGCTGGTGCCGGTCAGCTCTTGATCGGCACCGGCGGCGATTTCGCCGCGACCGCGACCCCGGCGATGACGAGCAGCCCCCCGATCAGGAAACGCACCGTGAAATGCTCGTGGAGCGCCACGACGCCGGTGACGACCGCGATGACGGGCGTCAGATAGGCGATGAGCGCGACGCGGTTCGCGCGCACGTGGCGGAGCAGCCAGTAATACAGCGTGAAGGTGACCGCCGATCCGCACACGGAGAGGTACGCCAGCGATCCGATCGTCGCAGGCGTCCAGGCGATGGGCTGTCCGCGCTCGAAGATGAGGGCCAGCGCTCCCATGACCGCAGCCGCGATCGCCATCGGAACCGCGGCCAGCGAGATCGGATGGATCGCGGCACCGTAGCGTTTGACGAGCACGCTCGACAGCGACGACACGAGAGGGGAGAGCAAGAGGACGGCCGCGGCGTGGGCCGCCTTCGGACCGCCGATCTTCGCGAGGTCCTCGGAGAAGATCACCACGATCCCCGCGAACGCGACGACCGCGCCGACGCCGGCGGCGGCCCTGAGCGGCTCGTGCGGCAGAATCCAGTGCGCGAAGAGGGTGACGAGCAGGGGGAAGGTCGCGAAGAGGATCGACGCGAGCGCGGAGGGCACGTACAGCTCGCTCCAGTAGACGACGCCGTAGGAGACCGAGAAGAACAGCAGGCCGTTGACGAACCACAGCGTCTTCTCGTGCGGCTGCCTCCCGAGCTCGACCTTCGAGGCTCGGGCTATCGCGAGCAGGATCGTCGTGGCGATCGCGAACCGGATCGCGACCGCGGTGAACGGCGGAAGCCCCGCGAGACCGACACGGATCGCGGCCCACGTCGTTCCCCAGACCAGCGTGAGCACGGTGAAGACGGCCGCGACGACGCGGCGGCCGGGGTTCAGGCGCTCTCCTCGTCCAGCATGCGGCGGAGGTAGTCGGCGTACGCGCCCGCGCCCATCCGCTCGGCGAGCCGGGACACCGCGGCGCGGTCGATGAACCCCATCTTGAACGCGACCTCCTCGAGGCATGCGACGCGGAGCCCTTGCCGCTCCTGCAGCGTCTGGATGAAGTTCGACGCCTGGAGCAGCGAGTCGTGCGTGCCGGTGTCGAGCCACGCGAACCCGCGGCCGAGGATCTCGACCTGGAGGGTGCCCGCCTCGAGGTACGCGCGGTTGACGTCGGTGATCTCGAGCTCGCCGCGCGGCGACGGCTTCAGCCGCTCCGCGATCTTCACGACGTCGTTGTCGTAGAAGTAGAGACCGGTCACCGCGAAGCTCGAACGCGGGTGGGCCGGCTTCTCCTCGATGGCGAGCGCCCGGCCGTCGCGATCGAAGCTGACGACGCCGTACCGTTCGGGATCACGGACGCGGTAGGCGAAGACCGTCGCTCCCGACGTGCGCGCCGCGGCGCGCTTCAGGACGGCGGCGAACCCCTGACCGTAGAAGATGTTGTCGCCGAGCGCGAGCGCGACCGCATCGCTCCCCACGAACGCGCGCCCGATCAAGAACGCCTGCGCCAGCCCCTCGGGCCGCGGCTGGACGGCGTACGCGATGCGGAGGCCGAGCGATCGCCCGTCTTCGAGCAGACGCTCGAACGATGGCCGATCCTCGGGCGTTGTGATGACGAGGATGTCGCGGATCCCGGCGAGCATGAGCGCCGAGAGCGGGTAATAGACCATCGGCTTGTCGTAGACCGGCAAGAGCTGCTTGCTGATCCCGCGGGTCACCGGGTACAGGCGCGTGCCCGCGCCGCCGGCGAGGACGATGCCCTTCATGCGCCGAGCCGCTCCCGCGTGTACTGCGCCTTGGCCTGCACCGCATCCACCCATGCGCGATTCTCGACGTACCAGCGAACGGTCTCGGCCAGACCCGCGGCGAACTCGCGCGACGGCGCCCAGCCGAGCTCGCGACGCGCTTTCTTGGAATCCACGGCGTAGCGGCGGTCGTGCGCGCTGCGATCGACGACGTGCGTCTTGAGCTCGCGGTACGGACGCTTGCCCGACGGCACGATCGACTCGAGCGCGCCGCAGATCATGTCGACGAGCGCGAGGTTCGTCCGCTCGTTCCCACCGCCGATGTTGTAGCGCTCGCCCGCCTTGCCGCGATCGAGCGCGGCGAGGATCCCCGCGACGTGATCCTCGACATGCAGCCAATCGCGCACGTAGAGCCCGTCGCCGTAGATCGGCAGCGGACGCCCGTCGAGCGCGTTCAGGATCGTCAGTGGGATGAGCTTCTCGGGAAACTGATACGGACCGTACGTGTTGCTCCCGTTCGTGATGACCGCAGAGAGGCCGTAGGTCCGTGCGTAGGCGCGCACGAGGTGGTCGGCCGCCGCCTTCGTCGCCGCGTACGGCGAGTTCGGCGCATAAGGGGTCGACTCCAGGAACGACCCATCGTCGCCGAGCGCGCCGTACACCTCGTCGGTCGAGACGTGGACGAAGCGTACCGCCGGATGCCGGCGGCGCATCGCCTCGAGCAGCTCGAACGTACCGACGACGTTCGTCGCGACGAAGTTTCTCGGCCCGTCGATCGACCGATCGACGTGGCTCTCGGCGGCGAAGTTCACGACCGCCGACGGCGTGTGCTCCGCCAGGAGCTTCTCGACGAGAGCGCCGTCCGCGATGTCGCCTTCGACGAACGTGAAGCGGGAGTCGCCGCTCACGTCGGAAAGGTTCAGCTTGTTGCCCGCGTAGGTGAGCTTGTCCAGGACGACGACGCGGCGGGAGGGCTCACGGAGGGCGGCCCTGACGAAGTGGCAGCCGATGAAACCCGCGCCGCCCGTGATCAGCCAGCAGTCCACCCCAGCCTCCCTGAGGCCGGGCATTGTAGACTGCCGCCCCGAATCGAGGTTCTCATGAAGCACGCGTTCGATCTCGAGAAGTTCCTCATCGACGTCTTCGCGCCGGTCGCGGGCGAGAAGACCGGCGTCGTGATCGACACGCCGACGGCGAAGACGCCCGACAACCCGGCCTGGAAGGAACGGCGCGCGATGGCGGCGGAGTGGCGCGACGGCCTCGAGAAGCTCGGCAAGAAGATCGGCTTCGAGACCCTCCCGCTCGTCACCTTCCCGTGCAACGGGACGAGCGGCGCCGATTTTCCCGAGATCGGCGAGATCGGCGGCAAGGCCGCGAAGATGGCCGATGTTCTCGACGGGACGAGCCTCCTCCTCGTCCTCACCGAATACTCGATGACCGCCGCCCTCTGCGACGTCTGCGCGCGGCGGCCCGGCGCGCACGTCTTCCGCTCGGCGAGCATGCCCGGTGTCCAAAAGTGGATGGAGGAGACGTCGCTCGCCGCCGACTACAACGTGGTCGCGAAACGCTGCCGCCTCTTGAAGCAAGCGTTCCTCAAGGCCGATCACGCCGAGGTCGAGTTCTCGACCGGACACAAGTGCCTTTTCGACCTCCGCCACCGCGTCTGCGAAGCCGACGACGGCTACCTGCACCGCGACAAGGACGACGACATCCCGGTGATCAACCTCCCGAGCGGCGAGACCTTCCAGGTCCCCTACGAAGGCGAGATCGCCGGCGACGCGTCGCGCACCGCCGGCGAGCTTCCCGTTCACGAAGACGGTGAGCAGCTCGTCTTCCTCGTGGCCGGCAACAAGATCGTCGAGGTGAAGGGGACTGGGAAAGCGGCCGAGCGCTACCGCGAGTTCTTCGCGCTGGACGCCGCACGCGCGAACGTCGCCGAGATGGCGTTCGGCTGCAACGACGACGCGCGCGTCACCGGCAACGTCCTCGAAGACGAGAAAGCCGGCTTCCACTGGGCGTACGGCCGGAGCGACCACTTGGGCGGCAAGATCGGCATCAAGGACTTCAAGTCGCCGGCGAACCTCGTCCACCAGGACATCGTCTACGCCAAGGACAGCCCGATCGCGGTGAAGCGCGCCGACCTTGTCGAGGCGAACGGCAACCGAATCTCGATCATCAGGGATGGAGCGTACGTCCTGTGGTAGGAGCGACGTGCTGAACTGGGTCGAGGTCGACGCGGCGGCCCTCACGAACAACGTCGCGGAGTTCAGGCGGCGCCTCGGCACGGGCCCGAAGTTCGGCGCGGTCGTGAAGTCGAACGCCTACGGCCACGGCATGCGCGAGGTCGCAGGCATCGTCGAGAGCGCGGGCGCCGACTGGCTCTGCGTCAACAACATCGACGAAGGGGTCGCGCTCCGCGCCACCGGCACGAAGCTGCCGATCCTCATCATGGGCTACGTCGAGCTCGCGTCGCTCCACGCCGTCGTCGAGAACCAGCTCGATCCCATCGTCTACAACGATGAGACGCTGGACAAGCTCGAAGCGCTGGCCGCCGCCGCGAGAAAGAAGATCGGCGTCCACGTCAAGGTCGAGACCGGAACGCACCGCCAAGGGGTGCTGGAAAGAGATGTCCCGGCCTTCGTGAAGCGAATCCAAAAGAGCAACGCCCTGACGCTCGCCGGCGTCTCCACGCACTTCGCCAACATCGAGGACACGACCGACCACGGCTTCGCCGAGCAGCAGATCGCCGCCTACACGCGCATCCTCGAGAGCATCTCCGTGATCGGCGCGTGGCCGCTCCTGCGCCATTCGGCCTGCTCCGCGGCCGTCCTCCTCTTCAACCGCACCCACCTCGACCTCGCCCGCGTCGGCATCTCGCTCTACGGCCTGTGGCCTTCGAAAGAGACCTACGTTTCGTGCCTCGAGCGCGGCAAGGCCTCGCTCGACTTGAAGCCGGTCCTCACCTGGAAGACGCGCATCGCCCAGGTGAAAGACGTCCCCGAAGGCGGCTACGTCGGCTACGGCCTCACCTGGCGCGCCACGCGCCCGACGAGGATCGCCGTCCTCCCCGTCGGCTACTACGAAGGCTTCAACCGCGAGCTCTCTGGCCTCGCCCACGTTCTCGTGCGCGGCAAGCGCGCCCCGATCCGCGGCCGCATCTGCATGAACATGTGCATGGTTGACGTGACCGACATCCCGAGCGCATCACTGGAAGACGAGGTCGTGCTCCTGGGCAAACAAGGCGACGAAAAGCTCACCGCCGAGCAACTCGCCGCCTGGTGCGGCACGATCTCCTACGAGATCGTCTCGCGCATCCACCCCAGCTTGCCGAGAGTTCTAGTGGGACAGTAACCGGGTTTTTCTTACATCGTCCCGTGCGCCGAGCTGGAGAACGAGGATGGGATCCGCAATGCGCGCACGCCCTCTTAGTGCCTCGCCGTCACCACCAACGCGCCCTCGCGCTCGTACAGTTCGCGCGCTAGGCGGATCGCCGACCACGGTTGGCCCAGGAAGGCGGCAGGGTTGAACGGCCGGCGATCGTAGAAACGATAACGATGCACGTCCTTGAGGCCGGCCCTGTCGAGGAGCAGCTGCCACTGCACCCCCGACAGGAACTGCGGGTAACCGTGCTCGCGCGTCACATCGTCGATCAACGAGTCGGCGACACGGCTCTCCCGGTAGATGTGAGAGATCGAGCACAGCAGGCCGCCCGGCTCGAGGGCCTCGGCCAAGGCGAGGAGCGTCGACTCGAGGTTCGGCACGAAGTAGAGAGCATCGAGCGCGAAAACGTGCGTGAACTTCGCCCCGTGAAGAGCGTCCGTCAACGATTGTCCCATCTCGATCCGATGGAACCGAGCGTGCGGGACCCCGGCCGAGCGCTTCTGGGCCTGAGCGATCCCCTCGCTCGAAGGATCGACACCCAGGTAACGGGCGCCGCTCGCCGTCAGGATCGGGGCGGTCCACCCCGTCCCGCACCCGAAATCGAGAACCCTCGCCGAAGGCGACAGCCCCATCAGCAGATCGACGACCTGGCGGACCACGTCTTCCTTGCCCGCCTGCCACGTGACCGCGCCGCCCTGACGGTACAAATCGTCGAAACCGACCATCGCCCCTCCGCCGCGCCATTCTATCCGGCTTGATTCTCATCCACGGACAGCGTTAAATTCCGGGCGGCATGAAGCACAAGCCCCTCCACATCAATTGGGACGAGTTGGAAGCTGCGTTCGAGAACCGCAGCGACGACCTCGTCTACTACCTCGACCTCGTCACCGGCCAGATCGTCCTCGAAGGGGAAGGCGAAGACGCCCACTTCGACGATGACGATGAGATGGACGAAGCCGTCGACGAAGGCAACGGCACCAACCGTCCCCAGGTGACGCGCCTCTACGTCGTGACCTTCACGAACGACGACGAGCTCGACTGGATGGACGAGTTCCTCGAAGGCGACGGCAAGCTCGAAGACGGTCTCAAGGACAAGCTCATCGAGTGCGTCACCCAGGAATCACCGCAGGCGTTCAAGGACGGCCTCCGGAACCACGCCGAGGTGCGCGACCGCTGGTTCCTCTTCCGCACCGAGCGCCTCCACGAGGTCATGGACGCCTGGCTCGACGAGCACAAGGTGAACCCGGCGAGTAAGCCGCCCTGGAAGTGAAGCAGCGCAGAGTCGGTTAAGCCGACCCCCTCCGAACCGTCCCTCCACCGACATCACGCGGCCTCAACCGCCCCGCCGGAAGCTACTCCCTCGTCTTACCCCTCGACCTCACGCGTGAGGGCAGCTACGGGACCGACTCTTCAAACAACGAGCGGCCACCTTCGATCACCACGTGCGGCCTCGGGAGCCACCGCACCAGCTGCCCCTGATTTCGTCAGATCCCCGGATCTCCACCGACTAGTAGGACGAGGCCGTCACCACGCCCGCCTACCCAGGAGGTGGTTCCATGAGTGCCCGCACATGGCTGCGTCGCTTCGCTCCGCCAGCGCTCCTGCCGCTCTTGATCGTGCCGCTCGTCGCCGGAACGGCGGCGGCGCAAGAGAACCTGAGATCCCCGGCGACTCTCGTCTCGTTCTCGGTCGGCCAGCCCGTCAAGGGGATGGCCGACGTCTCAATCGAGGTGGACGTGCTCGCGCCCGGAAGCGCGACGCTCGACTTGGATGTTCCGAAGGACGTCGGAATCGTCGCAAAGGACATGCAGTCCTCTTTTGCCACGCCCGCCCGGATCAAAGCGACGTGGAGCGTGGCGTTGCCGGCCAAGGGTGAGTACTTCCTTCAGGCACTCCTGCGGGTTCCGCAGGACGCGCCGATCGCGACGCGCGAGTTCGTGGGGTTCCAAACGTTCGCGCTGTACGTCGAAATGGACCAGGGCTCGATCAGGTGGCAGGACAACGCGCCCAATCCCAAGCTCAAGGAGCCGCTGCGGATCCTCGATCGCAAGGAGTTCTCGAAGTCCTCGGCCGCTCCCGTTCGGTCGGATCCCAAGGACACCGTGGTGCGAATCCAGCAGAAGACGATCACCCAGCCCGGATCGCTGGCCTCGTACGACATCTACGTCTACATCGCGGGCAGGATCCAGTTTCCCCAGGGTGACGGGCCGTGCGCCGGGGACCCGTACCAGGGCGTTCCGAATTCGCGCGTGTACCTCGATTGGGACTACGACCATGACACCACGACCGGCTACACGCCCTACTTCGCCGACAACATCCGGCACGCCGGCTACGACGACACGGCGATGGACGGCTCTTACTACTTTTATTTCCATTTCACGAGCAGCGTGCCCGCGAGCGCCTATTCGGACATCATTCGCGTCTACGCGGGTAAGTACAACGGGCACGCCTACAACGGCGACGACGTCGGGCTCTACTTCCCGTCCTACTACTACGTGAACATCGCCCAAGCGGTGGATTCGATCAGCGACGGCGCGGCGAACGTCAACGTCTGGGCGCCCGACGGCGGTGCGTTGCGCTACCTCTATCGCGTGCGTCTGTTCTGCAGCGCCGAGATGGGATGGTCGACGTCGAATCAGAACCGCTATTACATTCGAGAAAGCGCGTCGACGTCGTACTTCTGCGGCGCCGGCAGCGGGTGCCCCGGCGGCCCCAGCCCCGGCGTTCCCTACATTCTCTTCAACTACACCCCCAACGCGGACCTCGCCTATCACGAGCAGGGACACTTCGTGGACTGGTACAACCAGTACCACATCCCGACCGACGGCGGCGCGCACTGGTTCGAGCTGTCGACCACGCAGAAGACCGCCTGGGTCGAAGGCTGGGCGGAGTTCTACAACGCGGCGGCGCAGCTCTACTGGGCGGGGGTCGAGCAGCCGGCGTACATCGAGTACAGCAACGTGTACGGAAAGGAATACCAGTTCCTCGAGGACACCCAGTCGATCCTGCCGACCGGCGTCGATCGGAAGACGGTGGAAGGCGCGATCGCGTCGTTCGCGTTCAACCTCTACGACAAGGTCTCGCCGCGACATCCCGGCTATCGCGGCGACAACGACAACATCGGCGCATCCGGGAGCACGATCCTGTCGGCGTGGAATGCCGCGGAGTTCGACAGCTGCAACGTCCAGACGAGCCTCTGCACGAACATGGTCGCGGCGTTCAACAGTCGGATGCAATCCGCGCTGGGATCGCGTTGGGCGCCGTCGGTACAGGCGATGTACAACTACTTCATCGGCGCGTCCTCTTCGCCCCCGTACTCGGCGACCCCGTCGACCGTCGCCGTGAGCGGATCGGACCTCGCGCGGACCCTGACCTGGAGCGACGACACGTCGCCGGCATCGGTGCCGTATTCCTGCTACACGGTCTACCCCGATCAGAACAACGAGAGCGGATTCCACGTCTACCGAAAGGCGGGGGGCGGCACCTGGGACGGCACGCTGACCGGCTACACGCTGGTGGGCACGACCGGTTCCAACGTGACGACCTTCAGCCACACGCTGAACGACCGGACGGCCCAGAGCTATGTCGTGGTCGCGTACAACGCGACCGGCGAGTCCGTCCCGTTGGCCCAAGCGGTTTGGCCCGAGGCTCCTGCTCCGGCGATCACCGGCCCGCCGGGAATCGCCACGGGTGTCACGGCGAGCTGGAACGGCGCCGCGAGCGGCGGAACGGCCCCCTACGCCTTCCGGTGGTATACGGGACCGTATTCCTGCCAAGGGACGTGGACCCTTCGTTCGACGTCGGCGACCTTCTCGACCTCGGCCACCTCCGATTTCTGCATCAAGCTCGAAGCCCAGGGCGCCAACGGCTCGACCGGCACGGCCACCCTTCCGGTCGACGTCGGCTACGTCGATTGCGGATCGGGCTGCGCCGACCTCGCCCTTGGCAAGCCGGTCAGCGATTCCGGTCTCTGGGATCCGACGAACAGCCCCGCGACGAAACTCAACGACAACAACACGGGAACGACGTCGACGTGCGAGGGGGCGCAAGGGTACTGCGCCATCGCCTGCGACCCCGGCCACGCCCAAGCGGTCGGGAACTTCTTCCAGATCGACCTCGGCGAGCTCAAGAGCGTGAACAGCGTGATCGTGTACGGACGGCGCGACACGGCGCTGACGCAGGCGCAGAACCTCAAGCTGCGGCTCTCGCGTGATGGGGTGAGCTGGTTCGACTACTTCATGGCGGACACGACCAGCCCGAGCGGGCTGACGGTTCCCACCGGCCGATTGGCCCGCTACGTCAAGGTCGAGACGACGACCGTCGTCTACCTGTCGCTCTATGAAGTCAAGGTGATGGGGCCGTCGACGTGCGGGAACGGAATCTGCGAGCCCGATGAAGGCGAATGGTGCGACAGCTGTCCGCAGGACTGCCAGTACACCACCGTCAACATTCCCAGGAACCAGTGCGTGATCTGCGACAGGACGGGCGAGACCCGGTGCGGACCGGGAATGTCCTTGTGGTGCTGCTACTGAGCTAGGTCAGTTTCGATGCGGGGTCTCGCGCGTGCGCTCGCGGGACCCCGCCTGTCCGTCCGCTACGCCGTCGCCGGCGTCTCCTCGACCTGCTCGACGTAGCCGCACCCTTCCTGCTCGCACATCAAGCGTCGCCCGTCTTTCTTGGTGACCTTCTCGACGAGGTAGGGGGCTTTGCACTCGGGGCATGCTTTGGCAACAGGGCGGTTCCACAGGACGAAGGCGCAGTCGGGATACCGGTCGCAGCCGAAGAAGAGTTTGCCGCGCTTGCTTTTGCGCTCGACGATCTTGCCCTTGCCGCACTCGGGGCAGTCGACGCCGGTTTCCTTCATCTTGATGTAGCGGCACTTCGGGTAGTTCGAGCATGAGGTGAACTCGCCGAAGCGGCCCTGCTTGACGGCGAGCTTGTTGCCGCACTTCGGACAGAGCTCGTCGAGGAGCACTTCGGCCTTCGCCTCGGCCTTGCCTTCCTTGCCGACGACGATCTTGCGCGTGGTCTTGCACTCCGGATAACCGGAGCACGCGAGGAAGGCGCCGAAACGCCCGCGCTTCAGGACCATCGGCCGGCCGCACTTCTGGCACGGCTCGGCTTCGGTCTCGATCGGGTCGGGGGCGGCGGCCTTGATCTTCGCGGTCTTCGCGGCGGCGGGGACCGACGCATCCGGGGTCGGCGCCGACGGATCCGCGACGCCGCCGATCTCGCGCGTGTTCTTGCACTCCGGGTATCCCGAGCATGCGAGGAACTGGCCGAAACGGCCCCACTTGAGGACCATCGGCTTGCCGCACTTGTCGCAGATCTGGTCGGTCGGGATCGCCTCGCGCTTGACGTCGCGCATCTCCTTCTTCGCGCGCTTCAGGTCGGACTCGAACTTCTTCTGGAATTCCTTGAGCGCCTGAATCCAGTTGAGGCGCCCTTCCTCGATCTCGTCCAGCTCTTCTTCCATCCGCGCGGTGTAGCCGACGTCGACGATATCGCCGAACGACGCGACCATGAGGTCGTTCACGAGGAAGCCGAGCTCGGTCGGGTGGAAGCGGCCCTTCTCCTTGTCGGCGTAGTTGCGGTCGACGATCGTGCTGATGATCGCCGCGTACGTCGACGGGCGGCCGATGCCGTTCTCTTCCAGCTCCTTGACGAGCGTCGCTTCGGAGAAGCGCGGCGGCGGCTGCGTGAAGTGCTGGCGCGGGAGGAGCGACTTCAGGTCGAGCTCGTCGCCCTCCTTGAGGCGCGGGAGCCGGCGCTCCTCCTCGTCGTCCGATTCTTGGTCGGCGACACGGGTGTCTTCCTTGGGGGCGTCTTCGTCCTTGCCCTCTTGGTACACGGCGAGCCAGCCGGCCGACTTGAGGACGGAGCCGGTCGCGCGGAACGTGTACGGGCCGGCGTCGATGTCGGCGCGCGTCGTGTCGAAGACCGCCGCTTCCATCTGCGACGCCACGAACCGGTTCCAGATGAGCTGGTAGAGACGGAACTCGTCGCGGCCAAGGAAATCCTTGACGCGGTCGGGCGCGTAGTCGAGCGACGTCGGACGGATCGCCTCGTGCGCTTCCTGCGCGGCCTTGCCGACCTTGAAGCGGCGGATCTCTTGAGGGAGAGCCTTCGCGCCGTAGGTCGCCTCGACGTACTCCCGCACGGCGGCGAGGGCTTCCTCGGACGTCCGCGTGGAGTCGGTACGCATGTAGGTGATGAGGCCGACCGTGCCCGCGTCGCCGATCTCGCGGCCTTCGTAGAGGCCCTGCGCCAAGCGCATCGTCTTTGCGACCGGGAAGCCGAGCTGGCGCGCGGCGTCTTGCTGGAGCTTCGACGTGATGAACGGCGGCGCCGGGTTCTTCTTCTTTTCCTGCGCCGTGATCTTCACGACCTTGAACGGCGTCGGGTCGGGCCGCGCCGCGCGCACGTCGAGGACGAGCGCCGTCGTGTCTTCACCCGCCGGGCGCGCGGCCGCGACTTCCCAGCCGAGCTCGCGGAGGACCGACGTCATCTCGTCCTGCGAGACAACCTCGACCTTCTTCCCGCCCTTGGCGATGAGCTTCGCGCCGAACGGCGGCGGCTCCGAGGCGGCGACCTGCGCCGTGAGCGACCAGTACTCCTTCGGGACGAACGCTTGGATCTCGCGCTCGCGCTCGACGATGATCCGCATCGCGACGCTCTGGACGCGGCCGGCGGAGAGCCCACGGCGCACCTTGTCCCAGAGGAGCGGGCTGATCTTGTAGCCCACGAAGCGGTCGAGGATGCGGCGCGCCTGTTGGGCGTCGACCTTGTGCTCGTCGATCTCGCGCGGATGCTCGAAGGCTTCCAGGATCGCCTTCTTCGTGATCTCGTTGAAGAGGACGCGCTGGAACGGAACCTTCGCGTCCTTTTCGAGCTCTTCCTTGAGGTGCCAGCAGATCGCTTCGCCTTCGCGATCGGGGTCGGCGGCGAGGAAGATCGTGTCGGCTTCCTTGGCCGCCTTCTTCAGCTCGGTGAGGGTCTTCTTCTTTTCCGCCAGGGCGACGTACGTGGGCTCGAAGGTTTTCTCGTCGACCCCGAGCGTGCGCTTGGGCAAATCGCGGACGTGGCCCATCGAGGCCTTCACGACGAAGCCGCGTCCGAGGAATTTGTTGATCGTCTTCGCCTTCGCGGGGGACTCGACGATCACGAGCGACCGTGCCATGGGTCCGTTCCTCACCTTTCTTGCGGCCCGTGCCCGGGGACTCGGGGCCGCGCAACATAGTACCCACCCTGCAAGGGATCAATACGCCGGCGGACCGCCAGGCCGAAGAGCGCGGCCTGGAGCCGGGCGATTCCGAAAGGTGCCGCGTCGGCCAAAATGTCGACGTGGACTTCGTCATGGCCGGCGAAAAGGCCCAGAACGGCCAGCTCGTCCGGGGTCAGGGGCGTGTCGTCGACCTGAGCGGCCTCGGATTGGGGCAGCACGTTCCGGTACATCGGGGACAGCTCCTCCAGGATCTCTTCGGGTGACTGAACCAGCTTCGCCCCCGCCTGGATCAGGCGGTGGCAGCCCGTGGACTGCTCGGAGTCGATCCGGCCCGGGACGGCCATGACCTCGCGCCCCTGCTCGAGCGCGAAGCGCGCGGTGATGAGCGACCCCGAACGACCCGCAGCCTCGACGATGACCGTCGCCGCCGAGAGGCCGGCGATGAGCCGGTTCCTCTGCGGGAAGTTCTCGGGATGCGAGGCCATCTCCATCGGAAATTCGCTCACAAGCGCACCGTTCTCGGCGATCTTTTCGAACAACGACCCATTTTCGGGCGGATAGACGCGCCCCAGGCCGTTTCCCATGACCGCGACCGTCGTCCCCCCGGCGTCGAGCGCGCCGCGATGCGAGAGAGTGTCGATGCCGCGCGCGCCTCCCGAGACGATCTCGACGCCGACGGCAGCGAGGCCTGCGGCAAGGCGTCCGGCGGCGAATTTGCCGTAGAAGGTCGAGCGCCGGGATCCCACCATCGCGACCCGGACCCGGGCCGCCGGGAGCGATCCACGCACGTAGAGCACGAGCGGCGCGTCGGGAAGCTCGGCCAGAAGCGGCGGGTAGTCAGGGTCGTCCCGCGATAGGATGCTGACGTTCGCGCGAACGGCAGCCTCCCACTCGTTCGCAATCTCGTCGAGAAGCTTGGGGCGCTTCTCCACGATCTTCGCACCGTCGACTCCCAGCTCCCTCCAAGCCGACGGTGACCAGTTGAGGGCAGCATCGAGGGGATCTCCACTGAGTTCGACAACGCGCCGGGCCGTCAGAGGCCCGATGCCCGGCAGGAGATGAAGGGCTAACCAGGGGATCAAACGCTCCGGGGGCAATCGAAAGAACCTCCGGAGGAGGCACCACCACTATCGGATCGCCTCGCCGTAAGATCAAGGCGCGGGGGCCGAACGTCCGTTGCAGCCAATGAACCCAATGCGCCGAACGTTCCCCAATGCTGTTCAAAGCAAGATGCATATGGAAATAATGACATTGTACATATTCGTCACTGGAGGCCTTTTTTCCATGGCGGCCGAAACGCCCTGCGCGCAGCTGCACGGCGATGACCGCGGCTGGTGCCTCTACCGCGCGGGTGACTTCCAGGACGCTGCCGAGGCGTTCGGTTCCGATCCCCTCTCCGTCGGCGGCGCGTACGCCGCCCTCCAGCTCGGCCAGGTCGAAGCCGCACGCGCGCGGTTCCGCGGGATCCTGAAGCTCCATCCGGACGAGAAGGACGCGCGGCACGGTCTGGCCCTCGCCGCGCTGCGCGAGCCGGTCGAAGAGCTGCGATTCGAGCGCGACGCCGACCCGGCGAGGCCGATCGCGGTCCCTGCGCGCGCGCTCAAGGACGTCTTCGAGGTTCGTACCTCGTCCGGCGCGTACGAGCCGATCTTCATCAAGGGGGTCAATCTCGGCGCCGCGCTCCCCGGGAAGTACCCCACCGAGTTCCCTCGCGATCTCTCGCTCTATCTCAAGTGGTTCGACACGATCGCCGAGCTCGGCGGCAACGTGGTCCGCGTCTACACGCTCATGCCGCCGGAGTTCTACAGCGCGCTCTCGACGCACAACGCGCTCGCGGGCGCGCGGAGGCTCTGGCTCGTGCAGGGAATCTGGGCCGAGCTTCCCGACGACGGGAACTTCGACGATCCGGACTTCCTCGCGGAGTTCCGCGCCGAGATCGACCGGGTCATCGACGCGGTCCATGGCGATCTCGTCTCGCCGCCGCGGCCGGGGCACGCCGGCGGCATCTACGAGACCGATGCGTCGTCGTCCCTCCTCGCGCTCATCCTCGGGCGCGAGTGGGAGCCGTACGCCGTCAAGGCATTCGATGCCGGGAAGCCGCCGGCGTCGTTCGCGGGGACGTACTTTCGCGCCTACAAAGTTCCGGCGATGGAAGTGTGGGCGGCCGGCATCTGTGAGGCTGCCGCCGCGCGCGAGGTCAAGCGCTACCGCACGCTCCATCCGCTCGCCTTCGCGAACTGGCCGACGCTCGATCCGCTGCGTCACGACACCGACGCCGATCGCGCGGAAGAAGACGCGTGGAAGAAGAGGTACGGCGTCCCGTTCCCCGAGGCCTACCGCGATGCGCCGTGGGAGAACGACGCCGTCTCGCTCGATGCCACGAAGATCGTCCCCACCGCGAAGATGCCGGCCGGCTTCTTCGCGGCTTATCACATCTACCCGAACTATCCGGACTTCCTGAACCTCGAGCCGGCGTATGCGCGCGGTCCGAACCGGTACTCCGCGTACCTCGCCGATCTGAAGCGTTACCACGGCCATCAGCCGCTCCTCGTCGCCGAGCTCGGGATCTCGACGAGCCGCGGCGTGGCGCACGTGCAGCCGGAAGGTTGGGACCACGGCGGCCAGGACGAGAGGCGCCAGGGCGAGCTGCTCGGGACGATGTTCTCGGCCCTCCACGAGAACGGCTACGCGGGCGGCATCGTCTTCGAGCTGATCGACGAGTGGTTCAAGGGGACGTGGTCGGTCGCGCCTCTCACGATCCCCGCCGAGAGAAGGCGGCTGTGGTTCAACGCGGAGAGCCCCGAGCAGTCGTACGGCCTTCTCGCGTACCGGCCGGCGGAGCCGATCCGCGTCGACGGCGACCCGTCCGACTGGCTCGGACCCGCCTACCTCACGGCAAAGAACGCGAACGCTTCCGGATGGGGAACGATCAAGGAGACGCGCGTGACCTCCGACGAGGGGTACGTCTACCTGCTCCTCCGCACCGCGGGCGGCCCGAAGCCGCCGGACTGGACGACGACCTCGTTCCACGTCGCGATCGACACTTACGACCCGGGGCGCGGCGCGACCCACGTCCCCGAGCCGATCGCAACGGGCGCCGAGTTCCTGATCGAGCTCCACGGCCCCGGCGCGAGCTTCGTCACCGTTGCGGCGCCGTACGAGCCTTACCAGGCGATCGAGAGCGGCCCGGTCGCATCGCCCGAGGCAGGGGACGACATCACCTTCACGCACCTCCTCATGGAGACCAACCGCGAGCGTTTCGGCCGCGACGGCACGCGCTACCCCGCGATCGTCGTCGATCGCGGCGCCCTGCGGTTCGGCTCCGTGGCGACCGACACGCGCACCGACGTCGCGGTCGGCGCGGCCTCGGGAGCGATCGAGCTTCGCATCCCGTGGCAGCTCCTGAACGTCACCGATCCCTCGTCGCGGCGCGTCCTCCACCAGACGACCGAGCACGACGCCCCTCTCGACACGGTCGTCACCGACGGCTTCCGCTTCTACGCTTTCGCCGACAAGTCGAGACTGCCCGCCGAAGGCGTCAAGGCTCCGCTCTACACGTGGCCGACGTGGGACGTGCCCAAGTATCGAACGCGCCGGAAGGCCGGTCTCGACGCGCTCCGCGAGGCGTGGAAGGCGATTCCCGATGCGCGCTAGCGCCCTGCTCCTCGCCCTCTTCCTCGCGACGACGGCGCGCGCGGACATCGCCTCGGCCGACGCGGCGTTCGACGACGACGATCACGTCCAGGCGCTGAAGCTCTACGACGAGGTCCTCGCGGAGGATCCGTCGAACGTCCATGCGCTCCTGCGCTCGGGGATGCTCCTCTCGTGGGACAAGAAGTACGACGACGCGCTCGCCCGCTACGAGCGCGCGCTCACCCGCGAGCCGAAGAACCCCGACGTCCTCCTCGAGCGCGGCAAGGTCTTCCTCTGGAGCAAGCGCTACGACGAGGCGATCGACAGCTACGCGAAAGTGCTCGAGCAGAGGCCCCACGACGCCTGGGCGCTTCTCGGCACGGCGCAGGCGTACGCGTGGCGCGGGCGCTCCGCTGAGGCGCGGCCGTTCTACGTGCGCGCGGTCGAGGCCGATCCGGACCTCAAGGATGCGCGGATCGGTCTCGCCTACGCCGATCTCGAGACGGGGAACGCTCCCGCGGCGCGCGAGGCCGCGGCGGCCCTCGCCGTGAAGTACCCCGACGATCCCGAGGTCAAAGCGTTGAACGAGGCGGCGAAGAAGTCGAGCGCCGCGTGGGTCCAGGTCGGCTACGAGCACCTCGACGACTCCGACGAGAACCGCATGAACGGGTACATCGCCGAAGGGGGCTTCGGCTTCGCCACGCGTTTCGACCTGCGCTTCGGCTACCGGCACGACGACTTCAACGGCCCGGTGCCGGGGAACGCCGATGCGAACGGCACCGCCGATCTTCTCTATGGCGTCCTCGGGTGGGACCCGCGCCCGCGGCAGAGGGGCGAGCTGCGCCTCGGCGCCGCGCGCCTCACCGATAGCGGGGGCAACGACCGCACGACCGCGATCGGCGGTCTCTCGTATTCGTTCCCCATCGGAACGTGGACCGGGCGTGCCGGGGCGGCGTACGACCCGTTCCTCTACTCGCCGCAGATCCTCGACAACGACATCGACGTCACCTCCGTGACCTTCTCCGCCGCGGGGCTTGCCAGCAAGCATGTCCAGGTCGAGGCCGGCGCTGGGTACGGCCACTTCTCCGACGGCAACACACGCTTGAACGCCGACGCCGGTGCCTGGTACGTCTGGACGTGGCCGGCGCGTCGCCTCCTCGCCGGCGGTGTCGTCCGCTACCTCGATTTCGCGGATGACCTGAACCACGGCTACTTCGATCCGTCGAACCTGGTCGCCGGCTTGGCCTCCGTCCGCTCGAACGGAACGATCGGCCGTTCCAGGTGGGAATACGAGACCACCGCGGAAGGCGGTGTGCAGCGCTACACCTTCAACGGCGCGACGAACACCGGAAAGCCGCTCTGGAACTTCTACGGCCTCCTCGCGCATCCCCTCGGCCGCGGCTTCTCGTTCCAGCTCGACGCGAACTATGGCAACTCGTCGGCCGCGTCGGGCCCGGGCTTCAACTCGATCTTCTTCGGCGCGGGGGTGCGCTACACCTTCGGAGGCTGAGGGTGGGCCTCGCGAAGACGATCCTCGTGGCCGAGGACGATCCGGTGACCCGCCGGTTCGTCGTCTCGCTCCTCGAGGAGCGCGGCTACGAGGTCCTCGTCGCGGAAGACGGCGAGCACGCTCTCGAGCTGGCGAAGAGCGCCTCGCCCGATCTCCTCGTGAGCGATCTCGTCATGCCGTACCGCGACGGCTTCGAGGTCCTCCGCGCGATCCGGAATGACGCGAAGATCGCGCACCTGCCCGTTCTCATCCTCTCCATGCGCGACCACGAGGACGACATCGTCCGCGGCCTCGAGTCGGGGGCCGACGAGTACGTCGTCAAGCCGTTCAACGCGCGCGAGCTGGTGGCGCGCGTCAAGAAGCTCCTCGAACCGAGGCGGGCCTGATGTTCCAGGTCCTCGTCGCGGCGATCATCGCGACCGCGGGGGTCTTCCTCGCGCTCACGCTCTTCATCGTGTCGGGAAAGGCCGTGCGCGAAATCCGCGATGCGCGCCGGCGATCGCGACGGAACGCGCTCGAGCCCTCGATCCTTCGTTATGTCCACGGAGAAGATCCTTCGATCCTCGCCGCGCTCCGGGGCGGTCTCGCGCGCAGCGACCGACCGGTCGTGGAGACGATCCTGCTCGACCACGTCCAGCGGGTGCGCGGGGTCGAGCGCGAGCGCCTCGCGCGAGGGCTCGACGAGCTGGGCTACGTGGACGCGTACATGGACGCGCTCGGGAGCACACGCTGGTGGACGCGCGCTCATGCGGCGGAGAACCTCGGCCTCGCCGGCGCCAAGCGGGCGACGTCGAAGCTCGTTTCCGCGCTCGGCGACGACGTCGCCGAGGTCCGGCTCCGCGCGGCGAAATCGCTCGGCCTCGTCGGCGGCCGCGCCGCGGTGCGCCCGCTCCTTCAAGCGCTCGGCGAGCCGAACCGCTGGTCGACGATCCGCATCGCCGACATCCTGAGCGACATGGGAAGGGAAGTCGTCCACGAGCTGATGGAGGCGTACCCGGAGCTGAACCGCCACGGCCGGCTCGCAGCGCTCGACATCGTCGGCCGCGTCCACGCGCTCGAAACGATCGGCTGGCTGCTCGCGCGTCTCGACGACGACGATGCCGACATCCGAGCGCGCGCCGCGCATGCGCTCGGCGCGATCGGCGTGCTCGAAGGCGCGCCGAGACTCAGAAGCGCACTCGCCGATCCCGCGTGGCCGGTGCGTGCGATGGCCGCGAAGGCGCTCGGCCGCATCCACGACGCGGAAGCGATCCCCGAATTGTGCGCGACCCTTCGCGACCGCGAGTGGTGGGTGCGCGCCAACGCCGCGGAAGCGCTCAAGCAAGCCGGGCCGATGGGAATCGAAGCGCTGGAAGGCATGCTCGCCGACGAGGATCTCTACGCGCGCCACCAGGCGTGCGTCGTCCTCGAAGCCGCGGGCATCCTCGAGCGAAGGGTCGCGCAGCTCGGGTCGACCGGCACGGTCAGGGACAGCGCCGAGCGTGTCATCCAACGCTTCGTCGCGGCGGGTCAAACCGGCCGCCTGCGCGAGCTGGCGGTGACCCACGGCGATCCCGGCGTGAGGAACGCCCTCGCGCGCCTCCTCCCGCTGGACAACGCTCCGATGGAGAGAGACCGGGAGGAGGTGCAGCGATGACCTTCACCGGCTTCCTCGCTCAGGCGCTCCTGTACTTCAACATCTTTGTCTTGATCTACTTCCTCGCATTGAACTCGATCTACCTCATCCTCTTCGTGATCTCGCTCTTCGAAGTTCTGAGGTTCGTGCGACGGACCTTCTTCTCCGACTACCGCCAGATCATGCAGTCCGACATGACGTGGCCGATCTCGGTCCTCATCCCCGCGCACGACGAGGAGAAGACGATCGTCGAGACCGTGCGCTCGATGCTCATGGTCAACTACGGCGAGTTCGAGATCGTCGTCATCAACGACGGCTCGAACGACAAGACGCTCGCTCGCCTCGTCGAAGCGTACGAGCTGCGCCGCACCGACCAGCCGTACCGCCGCGTGATCCCGACGCAGCAGGTCCGGGCGGTCTACCGCTCGCTCGCGCACCCCAACCTCGTCGTCGTCGACAAGGAGAAGGGCGGCAAGTCCGACGCGCTCAACGCCGGCATCAACCTCGCGCGCTACCCGCTCTTCTGCTCGATCGACGCCGACTCCGTCATCGAGGACAACGCGCTCCTCCGCGTCGTGAAGCCGTTCATGGAGAAGCCGCACGAGACCGTCGCCGCCGGCGGCATCGTCCGCATCGTCAACGGCTGTGAGGTCAAGGAAGGCCGCGTCACCCGCATCGCTCTTCCCGACCGCGCGATCCCGATCTTCCAGGTCGTCGAGTATCTCCGCGCTTTCCTCACGGGCCGCGTCGGCTGGTCGAACCTCCAGTCGCTCCTCATCATCTCGGGCGCGTTCGGCATCTACAAGAAGCAGGAGGTCGTCGAGATCGGCGGCTACACGCACGACACCGACACCGAAGACCTCGAGCTCGTCGTGCGCCTGCACGAGCACATGCGCCGCAAGAAGCAGCCCTACCGCGTCGTCTTCGTGCCCGATCCCGTCTGCTGGACCGAATCGCCCGAGTCGCTCCGCGTGCTCGCGCGCCAGCGCAACCGCTGGCACCGCGGCCTCCTCCAAACGATCTGGATCCACAAGCGCATGTTCCTGAACCCGCGCTACGGCACCGTCGGCATGTTCGCCTTCCCGTACTTCGCCATTTTCGAGCTGCTCGGTCCGTTCATCGAGACGTTCGGCTACATCGCCGTCATCTTCTCTTACCTGCTCGGCATCCTCGACGTGCAGTACTTCCTACTCTTCCTCGCGGTCTCGGTGCTCTACGGCGTCTTCCTCTCGATCGCCGCGGTGCTTCTCGAGGAGATCTCGTTCCGCCGCTACCCCGGTTGGACCGATCTCGCCAAGCTCGTCGCCTACAGCGTCCTCGAGAACCTCGGCTACCGGCAGCTCCTCTCCGCGATCAAGGTCAAGGCGTTCTGGGACGCGATCCGCAGACGTCGAGCGTGGGGGAAGATGCAGCGGAAGGGGTTCCAGCCGGCGAGGGTGGAGAGCTAGCTTCGGAGGTGCAGATGAGATCTCCCGTTTGGTTGCTAGGTGCTATAGGAATCGGGGCAGCGATCGCTGGGACAAGGCCCCCGGCGAGACTCACTCAAGAGGATTTGGACAAAGTCCTCAAGATCCGGTTTTCAGCAGATGGTGCAATCTCAGAAATCTCTGCGCACGACCATACCGTCTCCGAATCAGCGAGCTCGACACAGCCCACGGACGAGCGACCATTGAGCTCTGGGAGGATGGCAAGGTGGTATGTCTCCGCTGGTACAACTCGAAGGACGGGCCTCCGTTCGGTGGAACGCTCTACTTCGACGGCGTTCCGGTCACCGCCGCGTGGGGACCTTACCGAGAGAAAGAAGCAGCGGAGGAATTGCGGCGCATGGACGAGCAGTTGAAAGCTAAGAAGCCCTGAACGATGGCGTCGAGCTAAGTCGGCAAGATCTCATTGCGCTTACGCGGCAGCGCGCCAGTGTGCCACGCCAGCTCGATCGCCGAGTCGAGCCACTCGAGTCGCTGTGCGGGGCTCGCGGCCAAACCGCGGATGAGCTGGTCCTTCCGGTGCGCTTCCCAGCCGCCACCGTACGACTCGGACACCGCACCTCTTTGATTCTTGGCGATGATCTCGAGTGCGTCGATGTCCAGCAGATCTTGCGGACGACCTGCGGCTCGCTTCATTCGGATGAGGTGAGGAATGGAGGCGATGCGCACGGAGCATTCGCCCAAGTCCTTGACCACCGAGTCCCGCCAGAGCATCTCGAACTCCAGCGGGTTCTCGACGAACAGATCCAGCTCCCTCATCGGTTGGGCGGGATCGACGAGCGAGAAGACACGCATCCCCTTCTCTTCGTTCCACTGCCTCCGACGATCTGCAAGGGCGAAGTCGAGAAGCTCGACGGGGGCTCGCGGTTTGAGGCCCAGATCTCGCAACGCCTCCATTGTTCTACGAGCAGCTTCGGGAGCGAGGTCGATCACGAGATCGACGTCATCCGTCAGACGCGTGTAACCGTGCAAGACCGTGGCGAGTCCGCCCACGATGACGTAACGCACGTTGGCGCCGTTGAGAGCGGCGAAGATCGGGGAAAATAGACTCACGAAGCGAAGATACCGGTACCCGACTTCGGCTGGCCGTAGAACTCTGCTGATTCGGGTTGCGTCCCGGAAACGTCAGAACGTGGGCTTTGGATCGGCGAACGTCGTCTGACTCGGGAACTCCCCGAACAGCGCATACCCGGCGGGGTACGGCGCGGTATGCAAGAGAATCGCTCGATGCTTATCCGACGCCGCGAGCCACTCTCGAACCGGTCCAGCATCTTCGTCGGTTTGCACGCGAACTGCGATGGCATCGGCTCCAAGCGCGCTCGCACGCTCGACGACGCGCGTTGACTGCCCCGCGTCCTCGACGGGAACGTACTCGATCTTCAATGAAGGGATGAACGCTGCGAGCGCGCGGAAGTAGCGCGCGGGCGCGTCGTAGTAGCGCAGCGGTCCGCGCCCCTCAAAGTCCTCGACGACGAACGTCTCGTCGATCGCGAAGCGGATAGGGCGGTCGCCGATGATGGCGTGATCGCCTTCGGCGCGCACGGGGGCGGAGCCGAGCAAGACTCCGGGCGCTTCATAGCCGACGATGTCGCCGGTGAAGCGGTCGCAGGGGAACCACGCGTCGACGCCGGCGCGTGCGAGGTCGTAGGCGGCCTGCATCTTGCCGGTGGTGTCGCCGCAGCCGACGACGAGCGAGACTCCCGCACGGCGCGCGGGCTCGACGAGCGCTGAAATCCCGTGCGTATCGACGATGAGGGCGACGTCGTGCCAGACGAAGGTCGTGGGGTACTGGATCTTGTCGTCAAGGATCTCGTAGCGGAAGACGCCGTTCGCGTCGGCGCCGAGCCATTTGTCGCCGTGCTTGACGGCGAGCGCGCCGGTGAGCGGGACGATCTTCACCGGTGCCGCGGCGGCGAGGTCGCGCAGGCGCGCGCCCTCGTGCCAGGTGAGGAGCTTGCCGGCGTCCACATCGCCGGCCTTCTCGTCCCAGGCGAGCTGGTAGGAGAGCCAGTCTCTGACGGTGCGCTCGACCTGGGCGCCGACGCGCGTTCCCGGTTGAACAACGATCCTGCTGGCGCCGAGGACGAACGAGGTCGTGCCGGGAGGGACGACGAGCTTCTTCGCGATCGTCGTCTCGGCGAATTCGGGTTCGAAGCGGTGCTCGGCGAGCGCGAGGTAGACGCGCGACTTCCATGAGGCTCCGGCGGCCCGCGCGTTCGCCGAGGCGGTCTGGAACGCCGCCTTGGTGTCCGCGCCGCAGCCCTCCGCGGTGAAGGCGACGATTTCCGAAGCCAGGAGCTTACGTGCGGGATCGGCCTGATCGAGGCGTTCGATTTCCTCGCGCACATCGCACGCGGCCTTCGCGTCTTGCTTGACGACGGCGAGGAGGAGCTTCCGCTGCGCGTCGAGGAACGGATCGTCCATGTGACGATCGCCGTAGACCTCGAGAAGCTCCTTCTTCTGGTCGGCGGGCTGGTACTCCCAGAAGCACGGATGGCAGACCGGTGGCTTCCGCGCGGCGCAGCCGGCGAGCACGATCGCGAAGAGGACGCTGCCGACCCGGCGCATCTTCGGATTATCCCTTTGCGATGCAAGCGGGCGGTGGCAAGATGCCCGAGCACGGGGCTCCTGGGACTGGGGTCGAGACCATGACGACGCGAAGAAAGCCGGGCACCGCGCCCAAGATCTCGAACGATGCCGTCGCCGCGAAGACCGGGAAGACGTGGAAGCAGTGGTCCGCGATTCTCGATCGCGCGGGCGGGCGGAAGATGACCCACCAGCAGCTCGTCTCGGTGCTGACCAAGTCGTACGACCTCGTTCCGTGGTGGCAGCAGATGGTCGCCGTCGGCTACGAGCAGACACACGGCCTGCGCGCCAAGCACGAGACGACGTCGGGCTACCAGGTCTCGCGGAGCAAGACGATGGCGGCCCCCGTCGGGGACGTCTTCGAGGCGTGGGGGAACGCGCGCAAGCGCGCGCAGTGGCTCCCCGGGGCCAGGCTGACGATCCGCAAGGCGACCGAGAACAAGAACCTGCGCATCACCTGGGGGGACGGCACGATGATCGAGGTCGGCCTGTTCTCCAAGGGGGCGCGGAAGACGCAGATCGCCGTCCAGCACGGCCGGCTCGCTTCGGCGCGGGCCGCCGCGGCGCAGAAGGCGTACTGGGGAGACGCCCTCGACCGGCTCGCGCAACTCCTCACCGCCTGAGCCGTAAACCGATTCCCACGCCGACGGAGTCCGCATGAGACGCTGGACCCTACTCGTCGCGCTCTTGTCTTGCGCGACCCTCTCCTCCGCCGCGCCGGCTCCCGGCGTGGGCCTCGATCGCCTGTTCCCCGGCGCCCGCTTCGATCCGGCGGTGCCGACGCAGGAGTCGGTAGTCGGGTTCACGCCCGGCTCGCGACCGATCACCTACGACGAGCTGATGCGGTACGTGGGCGCGGTCGCCGCGGCGAGCAAGCGCGTCAAGGTGCTCCCATACGCCAAGACCTACGAGGATCGCGAGCTCGTCGTCATCGCGGTCGGCGAGGAATCGACGATCGCCGGTCTCGACGCGTTTCGCGACGAGCACGCCAAGCTCACCGATCCTCGCCGAACGAGTGATGCAGCTGTTTCGGGTGCGAAGTCCGTCGCATGGATGGCGTACGGGATCCACGGGAACGAGATCTCGTCGACCGATGCCGCGGCGGCGCTCCTGTATTGGCTCGCCGCCGGCGAGGACGATCGAGCACGCGCGGTCCGCAAGGCGTCGCTCGTCCTCATCGACCCCTGCGAGAACCCCGACGGGCGCGAGCGCGCGCTCTCGCAGATCCGATGGTTCGCCCACAAGACGCCGACGGGCGACCTCGACGACCTGTCACACACGGCGATCTGGCCGTACGGCCGCGGCAACCACTACATGTTCGACATGAACCGCGACTGGATCACGCTCACGCAGCCCGAGTCGCGCCGGGTCGCCGAGATCGCGAAGTGGAATCCGCAGGTCATGGTCGACAGCCACGAGATGGGCCAGGAGAGCACCTACCTCTTCTCGCCGGCGCGCCCGCCGCTCAATCCGTTCCTCCCGAAGAGCTACCTCGAGCAGGCGCGGCTCTACGCCGCCGATCAGGCGAAGGCGCTCGATGCGCGCAGCTATCCCTACTACACGCGTGAGTGGGACGACGAGTTCTTCCCTGGATACGGGTCGTCGTGGGCGATGTACCGCGGGGCGGTCGGAATCCTCTACGAGATGTCGCAGACGAACGGGACCTTCGTGCTCAAGTCGTCCGGCGAGACGCGGACGTACCTGCAGGCGGTCGAGCATCACGTCATCAGCTCGGTAGCGAATCTCTCGACGCTCGCCGCGAGCGGGCCGAAGGCGATCGCGGTGACGCTGGCGACGCGCCGCGACGGGATCGAGCGGGGCACGACGGGGAAGGTGAGGGCGTGGGTTCTTCCGCGCGGACGATTCCCGGATCGGACCGACGCCTTGGGCCGTCTCCTCATGAATCAGGGGATCGAGGTGCAGCGGCTGTCGGCGCAGACGACCGTGTCCGGTCTCGTCGATAGTGCGACCGGCGAGTCACGATCGGTCGATCTTCCGGCCGGGAGCTGGCTCGTGCCGATGGATCAGCCTTCGGGCAACCTGGCGCGCGCCATCCTGGATCCCCACGTTCCGATGAATGCGGATTTCCTCTTCGCGGAACGGAAGTCGATCGAGACCGGGAAGGGGACGCGGAGCTACGACACGACCGCCTGGTCGCTGCCGCTGCTCTTCGGGGTCGAGGCGTACTGGAGCGCGACGAAGCCGGCGGGCGCATGGCAGCCGGACATCAAGCTGCCGCTGCCGCCGGCGGGTGTCGAGGGGTCGCCTGCGCCGACGACGTTCGGTTGGGTGTTCGAGGGATCATCCGACGGCGCCGGTCTCGCGGTCGCCGATCTCCTTCAGGCCGGGGTCTCGCTGCGCCTCGCCGAGAAGCCGTTCCGCGTGGACGGCCGTGAGTTCGCGGCCGGATCGATCCTCGTGAAGAAGGAGGCGAACGGGACCGACGTCGGGCGCCTGCTCGACGACGTGGGGAAGAAGCATGGCATTGCGATCATGACCGCCTCGACGGCGCTCGCGGAGACCGGCGCCGATCTCGGCGGCGGCTTCTTCCACGCGCTCGCGGCCCCGCACATCGCGGTCCTCACCGGTCCTGCCGTCTCGCGCGAAGGCTACGGCGCGATCTGGCATTGGCTCGACACGGTGGTCGGTCTGCGCTTCTCCGCGATCGACCTCGCTTCGCTTCCCGGCACCGATCTCCGCCGCTACAACGTCGTCGTCGTGCCGCCGCTCGACTGGTCGGCGTCCGCGGTCAAGGCGGTTCTCGGCAAGGGCGGCCTCGACGGCCTGAAGGAATGGGTCGAAGGAGGCGGCACGCTCATCGGGGTCGGTGCTTCGGAGCTGTTGGCCGATAAGGACCTCGGGCTCACGAAGGCGCGCCTGCGCAGCCAGGCTCTCGACACGTCGCCGCCGCTCGTCTGGAGCCTCCGCGCCGACGAGGCGGAGGCCGCGGGCACCCTCGCGGCGCCAGGCCTCGACGCTCCCGAGGATAAGAAAGATGCGAAGGCGAGCCCACCGAAGCGCACGTCGCCCTACGACGTCGCGCCGGTCATCGGCCCCGGCGCGAAGGCGTTCGTGGAAGGCACGGACATCGGCACGCCGCTCGGAGGAGCGCCGGTCGATCTCGACACGTGGCTCAAGCCGGTTCTCCCTTCGGGGCAGAGCGCGCCGAAGGACGAAGACCGCCGGCGCGTCGACGATCGTCTTCGCCGCTTCGCGCCGCAGGGGGCGCTCCTGCGAGCCGACGTCGATCCCGATCTTTATCTCACCTGGGGACAGCCGTCCGATCTCACCGTCTACTACGGCGCCGACGACGCGCTCATCGTGCGTCCACCGGTGCGCGCGCTCGCGGTCTTCTCCGGGATCGACACGATCCAACGCGGCGGTCTGCTCTGGCCCGAGTTCGCGGCCCGTCTCGCGAAGACCGCCTACGCCTCGCAGGAGTCGGTCGGCCGCGGCCAAGTGATCCTCTTCATCGACCACCCGGACTTTCGCGGATGGACGATCGGCACGCGCCGTCTCCTGTTGAACGCGCTGCTCTACGGGCCGGGGGTCGGCGCGCAAGCGCCCGCGGCGTGGTAGCGGGCACCGGCCGCGTTCCGCGCGTGCTCCCCGAGGAGCGGCCGGCCGTCTTCTGGGCGTTCGCCCACTTCTTCTTGATTCTCTGCGGCTACTACATGCTCCGCCCGCTGCGGGACGAGATGGGAATCCTCGGAGGGGTGAAGAACCTGCCGTGGATGTTCACCGCGACGTTCGTCGTCATGCTCCTCGTGGTCCCCTTTTACTCAGCCGTCGTCGCACGTGTTCCGCGGCGGAAGATCATTCCCATCGTCTATCGCTTCTGCGAGGCGAACCTCCTCGCGTTCCTCGTGCTCGACCGGCTCGGGATCGGCGAGATCTGGGTCGCGCGCGTCTTCTTCGTCTGGGTGTCGGTCTTCAACCTTCTCGTCGTGTCCGTGTTCTGGAGCTCCGTCGTCGATGCGTTCGGCCAGGGGCAGGGGAAGCGCCTCTTCGGCATCATCGCCGCCGGCGGCGGGCTCGGCGCGATCGCCGGCCCGGGAATCGCCTCGGTGCTGGTGCAGCCGTTCGGAAGGGCCGCGCTCTTCGTCGCCTCGGCGCTCACGATCGAGCTGGCGGTCCACTGCGTGCGTCATCTCATCGCGTGGGCTGAGAAGCACAAGGCCGGCTCCGTCGGCGTCGCACCCGACCGTCCGATCGGGGGAGGCGTGTTGGCGGGCTTCAGGTCGGCGCTCGCATCGCCCTATCTGCTCGCGATCTCGGGGATGCTGCTCGCCTACACGTTCACCTCGTCGGTTCTCTACAGCGACCAAGCGCACATCGTCCAGGCCTCGATCGCCGACTCGTCGGCGCGCACGGCGCTCTTCGCGAGAATCGACTTCTGGGTCAACATCGTCGCGCTGGCGTCGCAGACCGTTCTCACCGGCTGGGTGCTGACGGCGCTCGGCCTCCTCGTCGCGCTGTGCGTTCTCCCGCTCGTGACGGCCGGCGGCTTCGCCGCGCTCGCTCTCTCCCCGGGGATCTCGGTGCTCGTGGCGTTTCAAATCGCGCGGCGCGGCCTCCAGTACGGCCTCGAGCGTCCATCGCGGGAGGTCCTCTTCACCGCCGTCACGTCCGAAGAGAAGTACAAGGCGAAGTCGTTCATCGACACCGTCGTCTTTCGCGGCGGGGATGCCTTTTCGCTCTGGGCCTATACCGCTTTCACGTCCCTGTCTCCGCCACAGTGGCTCACGACCACGGTTATGCTCTTGATCTGCGCCGGCTGGATCGCGCTCGCCGTCTTCGCGTCGCGGCGCCAGGCGACGCTCGAGAGGAGCCAGGCATGAATCGGAGGCGAAGGACGTTCATCAAGGCCGCCGCGGTCGCGGGGGCCGGAGCCGCGCTGAGCGCCTCTTTGCCGAAGGTCCTTGCGGCACCGGCGTCGAAGCCGATGAAGATCCTGATCCTCGGCGGCACCTCGTTCTTGGGCCCGCAGATCGTCGAGGCGGCGCAGGCGCGCGGCCACGTGATCACGCTCTTCAATCGCGGGAAGACGAACCCCGGCCTCTTCCCCGACGTCGAGAAGCTCCACGGTGACCGGAACGGCGATCTCAAAAGCCTCGAGGGGCGCCAGTGGGACTCGGTCGTCGACACGTCGGGGTTCGTGCCCCGGCTCGTCACGCTCTCCGCGTCGCTCCTGGCGCCGAGCGTCAAGCAGTACGTCTTCATCTCGACGATCTCGGTATTCGCCGAGAACCTGAAGCCGGGGACGGCGGAGAACGGACCTCTCGCCACGATGCCCGACGAGACGAGCGAGGACGTGCAGAAGTACTACGGCGCTCTGAAGGCGCTCTCGGAGAAGGCGGCCGACAAGGCGATGTCCGGCCGCGCGTGCAACATCCGCCCCGGACTCATCGTGGGTCCCGGCGACAAGAGCGATCGGTACACCTACTGGCCGGTCCGTCTCGCGCGCGGCGGTGAGGTCCTCGCCCCGGGCGACGGCAGCGACCCGGTGCAGTTCGTCGACGTTCGCGATCTCGGCGCGTGGGTCATCCTCGCGGTCGAGAAGAACTTGAACGGCACCTACAACGCGACCGGGCCGGAGAAGAAGCTCACCATGAAGAAGTTCCTCGAGGAGACGAAGAAGGGGGTGGGCGGCGACCCGAAGCTCACCTGGGTCCCGGCCGACTTCCTCGAGAAGAAAGAGGTCGCGCCCTGGAGCGACATGCCGGTGTGGGTCCCGGGCGACGCCGGGTTCACGCAGATCGATTGCAAGAGGGCGATCGCCGCCGGCCTCTCCTTCCGTTCGCCGTCCGCCACCGCGAAGGACACGCGCGCCTGGTTCCGCACGCTTCCGGAAGATCGTCGCGGTAAGCTCAGTGCGGGGATCACCGCCGAGAAGGAAGCGGAGATCCTCGCCGCATGGCACGCCTCGGCGAAGTGAGGGAGCGATGGACTGGGGACTGTCGGACCGCTTGCAGAGGATCCTGAGACCGCCCGCGGGGCGCACGGTCATGCTCGCGGTCGATCACGGCTACTTTCTCGGTCCGACCTCCGGCCTCGAGAAGCCGAGGACGACGATCGAGCCGCTCCTTCCGTTCGCGGACTCGCTCATGCTCACGCGCGGCGTGCTCCGCACCTCGGTGCCTGCCGGGACCGGCGTCCCGATCGTGCTCCGCGTCTCCGGCGGCGCGTCGATCCTCCGCGAGCTGTCGCACGAGGGGCTGACGGTTGCGATGGAAGACGCGATCCGCCTGAACGCGTCGGCGGTGACGTTGTCGATCTTCGTCGGTGCCGAAGGCGAGCGCGAGACCCTCCTCAACCTCGCGAAGCTCGTCGATGCCGGGCACCGCTACGGCATCCCCGTGCTCGCCGTCACCGCGGTCGGGAAGGACATGGTCCGCGACGCGCGCTATCTCGGACTCGCCTGCCGCATCGCGGCGGAGATCGGCGCGCACCTCGTGAAAACCTACTACTGCGACGGCTTCGAAGAGGTCGTCGGCAGTACTCCCGTGCCCCTCATCGTCGCCGGCGGGAAGAAGACGCCCGAGCGCGACGCGATCGCGCTCGCGTGGAACGCGGTGAACGCCGGTGCCGCGGGCGTCGACATGGGACGCAACATCTTTCAATCCGACGCGCCGGTCGGGATGATCCGCGCCGTCCGCGCGGTCGTGCACCAGGGCGTTTCGATCGAAGAGGCGACGGCGATCTACGAGGGGGAGAAGCCGCGGATCGCGCGATGAGGGCCGCGGTCTACTACGCGAACGACGACGTCCGCCTCGAAGAGCGTCCACGTCCCCTCGCCGGCCCCGGCGAGCTGGTCTTCCGCGTGATGGCGTCCGGCCTCTGCGGCTCGGACGTCATGGAGTGGTACCGCAAGCCGAAGGCGCCGGTCGTGCTCGGGCACGAGGTCGCGGGCGAGGTCGTCGAGATCGGCGAAGGGCTCGCCGGCTTCGTCGCCGGCGACCGCATCGTCGCGACGCACCACGTTCCCTGCAACACGTGCCGTTACTGCCGTGCCGGCCATCACCCGGTGTGCGAGACGCTTCGAACGACGCACTTCGATCCCGGCGGCCTCGCGGAGCTGGTCCGTCTCCCCGCCGTGAACGTGCTCCGCGGCACGCTCGCGCTCCCGCCTGGCGTGAGCTACGAGGAAGGCTCGTTCGTCGAGCCGCTCGCCTGCGCCGTGAGGGGCCAACGGGTCGCAGGAGGCGCCTCTGAAAAGCGTGTCGCCGTCATCGGAAGCGGCCTCTCGGGTCTCCTACACATCGTCTGGGCGAAGGCATCGGGCGCGGCGAGCATCGTCGCAAGCGATCTCTCGCCGTACCGCCTGGCCGCCGCGCGCCGAGCGGGGGCGACCGAGACGCTCGACGCGAGAGCCGAGGCCCTACCTCCGCGGTGCGCCGACGTCGCCATCCTCTGCGCCGCCTCGATGCCGGCGCTCGACGCCGCGATCCGCATGCTCGACCGCGGCGGCACGCTTCTGGTCTTCGCCCTCTTCCCGCCCGGGACGACGGCGAGCCTGCCGCTTCACGAGCTCGGACGGGACGGTATCTCGATCGTGCACTCCTACGCCGGGCCTCCGGCCGACATGAAGACCGCGCTCGACGCGATCGCCAACCGGCGCGTGGACGTGCGTTCTCTCATCACGCACCGTCTCCCTCTCGCCGACGCACAAGAGGGCTTCCGCCTCGTCGCCGAAGCCGGAGATTCCTTGAAAGTGATCGTGGAGCCGCAGCGCTGAAAGGTTACTGTCCCCTTCAGATTCCGAGCTCGTGCTTCAAGTCCGCGACGACGTCATCAGCGGGGACGCCGAACCAGGCGTGCTGAACGACACCTTTGGTATCGAGGACGACCGCCGCGGGGATGAACGGAACCTTCGCGAGCGGGTCGGGGCTGGGGCGCTTGTAGCCGTAGACGGGGAACGGGTACGCCGCGGTCACCTCGGCGGGAGCGGCGGGGTTCTGGTCGAGCTTGTCGGTCTGCAGCCCGACGAGACGGATGCCGGCCGCCGGCGGCGACTGAAGGAGCGTTCGCCAGATGGGGACCGCCTCCTTGCAGGCGGGGCAGGTCGACGAGAAGACGAAGAGCACCGTCTTGGACTCGCCCTCGCCGAAACCGATCGTCTTGGTGTCGCCGGTGTCGGTGACGACGGGGAACGGCGTGACGACGTCGCCCGCGGCGAGCTGTGGCGGCGGGGGGCCGCCCCCGTGGGCGAGCTGCTGCTTGAGCGAGCGATTCTGGATCGCGAGCGCGACGACGAGGCCCGACAGCGCCACGCAGGCGATGACGAGGAAGATCGAGAACCCGTCCCGGCGTCTAGGTTCGGCGGCGCTCATCGTCCCACCTTCACGACCGTCGCCGCGGCGGTGTCGCCCGCGGCGCACCCGACGAAGAGGCCGTAACCTCCGCCGAGGATCGCGAGCTCCTCGACGAGCTCGATGATGAGGCGCATCCCCGTCGGGCCCTGAGGGTGCCCGTAGATCAAGGACGAACCGTAGTTGTTGAACCCTTCGATCGGGAGGCCGAGGGTCTTGGCGAGGTAGACGTCGTTCACGGCGAACGGATTGTGCGTCTTCATCGCCTTCACATCGCCGAGCTTGATCCCCGCGGCGTCGAGCGCTGCGTTCGCGGCCGGTACGGTTGCCATCGCCATGAATCCTTTCTTCGCGCGGCCCTGACCGTAAGCGACGATCTGGACCTCGATCGCCGCGTCCCTCGAAAGCTCCTTCGCCCGCTCGCGCGAGGTGACGACCATACCGCAGTTTCCGTCGGCCGGGTGCGTCTGGCTGCCGAAGGTCACCGTACCGTTGGGGAGAACCGGCTTGAGCTTCGCCAGGCCGTCCTTCGTCGTCTCGAAGACCCCCTCGTCGCCCGTCAGCGTGGCGACCGTCTTCCGGCCCGACGCGTCCTTCACCTCGAACGGCAGGAGCATGTAGCGCTTTTGAAATGCGTGGTCGTCGGCGAGCGCCTTCGCGTACTGCTGGTAGCGGACGAGCGTGCACGCGTCCTGCTCATCGCGCGAGATCCCGGCCTCGGCGGCGACGTTCTCGGCGGTCTGGATCATCGAATTCCGTGCCCACGGGTCGAAGCCGAAGGAGTCCATGACGATGTCCTCCTTCTCGCCCATGCCGCCGGGGCCGCCGGGGTTCGGGTAGTAGACGTGCGCCCCGTTGCTGCAGCGATCGACGGTGATGGCGAGGACGGTCGCGTTGGCGTTGCCCTCGATCTCGGCCGCCGCGGCCGCCGTCGTGCGGGCGCCGGTCGCGCAGGCCTGGCTCACCATCGGGCCGGTCGTCGCCTCGGCGCCGATCATCGCCGCGAGCCACGGCCCGCCGTAGAGCTGATGCTTCTGGAGGACGGTGTAGCCGAGGACGAGAGAGTCGAGCGCCTTGGGGTCGATCTTTCGCTCGGCGAGCGCGCGCTTCGCGGTCTCGGCGCCGAGCGCCATGGCGTTCAGATGCGCCAAGCTGCCCTGCCATTTCGAGAACGGCGTGCTCCAGTAGGCGCCGTAGGGGACGAAGCTCTTCGCGAAGCGCATGAGGGTCTCCACGCGGATCGGAGGTGGAAGACCGCCGAGTCTAGCAGCTTGCCGGTAGAATCTCCGGGGATGCTCCGGCACACCTTCCTCCACGTTCCCGGCATCGGCGAGAAGCGCGAGCGCGATCTCTGGAAGCGCGGTTTCACCGATTGGTCGGCGTTCCGGAACGCCTACCCGCCGGGCCCCTGGCGCGACCTCATCCTCGACCGGCTCGACGAGGAGACGGCGGCGCGCGCCCTTCCCGCGCGGGAGGCGTGGCGGCTCGCGCGCGCGTTCCCCGGCCGCATGCTCTACCTCGACATCGAGACGACCGGGCTCTCGGTCGACGGCGATGCGGTGACGTGCATCGGAACCTGCGACGGGCGCGAGGTGCGCGCGTTCGTGCGCGGGCGCGATCTCGAGCGCTTTCCCGAAGCTCTCCGCGACGTCAGCATCCTCGTGACCTACAACGGATCGTCGTTCGATCTCCCGGTCCTTCGCCGCGCCTTCCCCGAAGTCGAATTCGACGGCTTCCACCACATCGACCTCCGCTATCCGCTCCGGCGGCTCGGCGTTCGCGGCGGCCTCAAGGGCGCCGAGCGGCAGCTCGGGATCGAACGGCCCGAGGCGCTCGCCGGCGTCGACGGATTCATGGCGGTGCTTCTGTGGCACGAGCACCGCGCGGGGAACGCGACGGCCCTCGACACGCTGGTTCGCTATTGCCTCGAGGACGTGGTCAACCTCATGCCGCTGCTCGCGCTCACCTTCAACCGCCTCACGGCACCGATGCCGATCGACATCCCGCCGATCGAGGCGGGTGCGCGCCCCGAGATCCCGTACGGGGCCGACGCGGAGCTCGTCGGCGCGATCGCGCGAAAGAGGGCATGGGACTAGGCCGTCTTTCGCTCGCCCTCGGCCTCGCCGGCCTCGTCGCGTGCTCTCGCGGCGGAGCTCCGGCTCCGTCCGCAGGCCCGGGAAACGCCGACGCGCACTACGTCGGCCGCGACGCGTGCCGGTCGTGTCACACCGAGACCTGGTCGACCTTCGCGCACACCGGGATGGGACTCTCCTGGTACCCCGTCGCCGGCGCACCGGTCATCGAGGACTGGACGCAGAAGAACGTCTTCGAGGTTCAAGCGACGGGGTTGCGCTACCGCATGCTCCGGCGCGACGGGAAGTTCTTCATGCGACAGTCGATCTCGGACGGACGCGGCGGAGAGGCCGCGGTCGACGAGCGCGAGCTGACGTGGATCGTCGGCTCGGCGCACCACAGCCGGACCTATCTCGTCACCGACGGCGACAAGCTCTTCCAGGCGCCGGTCTGCTGGTACACGAAGGACGCGGCCTGGGATCTCTGCCCCGGCTACGAGTTCAAGAACGATTACTTCTCTCGCGAGATCTCGCACACCTGCGTCTTCTGCCACAACGCGAAGATGGAGCTGCAACCCGGGGCCCACAACGCGTACACGGCGATTCCCCACGGGATCGACTGCGAGCGCTGCCACGGCCCCGGCGAGCGGCACGTCGCGAAGTGGTCGCGCGGCGACACGCCGACGGGGGAGGGCGACGCGGCGATCGTCAATCCGCGCCGTCTCACCGCCGAGCGGCGCATGCAGATCTGCTTCCAATGCCATCTCGGCGACTCGAAGGCGACCGAGCGCGTGCAGCGGAACGAGAAGCCGCTCGAGGACTTCCGTCCGGGCGAGGCGATCACCGATGCGATGCTGCCCTACCGGTTCTCGCAGGCGACGCCGCACGACTACGGTCTCTCGGCTCAAGCCGATCGCCTCCTCCTCTCCCGTTGCTTCCGCGAGAGCGGCGGCAAGCTCGAGTGCGTGACCTGTCACGACCCGCACGTCACCGTCTACCGCGCCGACCGTCCCGCCGATTTCTTCACGTCGAAGTGCAAGGGATGTCACGGTCCGGACGCGTGCAAGGCACCCGCGGCCGCGCGCCAGGCGACGTCGCCGCCGGACGACTGCGTCCTCTGCCACATGCGCAAGGCGACGCCCGACGACCACAATCACGCGCTCTTCACCGATCACTGGATCCGCCGGAAGATCGACGAAGCGCCGGCGCCGCGGACCGATCTCTCGGTCGAGCCGTACCTGCCTGCGGCGGCCGCCGCGCTTCCCGCAGCCGATCGTGCCTACTATCTCGCGCGCGCGATCTCGCTCAGGACCTTCGCCGTGCCGCCCCAGATGAGCCGTCCCATGTGGCCGGCGGCCGAGGCAAAGTTCCGCGAGGCGATCGCCCAGGGGTTTGCCGACCCGCAGGCTCATTTTTTCTTGGGGAAGTCGCTCGCCGCGGAGGGACATCACGATGAGGCCGCATCCGAGTACGCCGCGGCGTATGCGAAGGACCCAGGCGACTACGACGTCGCGCTCGCGCAGGCGCAGGCGCTCCTCAGGAAGCATCAGGCGGACGAGGCGATGAAGGTGCTCTCGGCGGCGAGCGTCAAGGATCCCGATCGGGCCGGGGCCTGGGCGGAGATGGCGCGCGCTCGAGCCGGCCAGGGCGACTACGCGGGCGCGTCGGCGCTGTTCGCGCGGGCGATCCGGTGCGAGCCGTGGGTCGCTTCCCTCCACGCGAACGCCGCGATGATGCTCTCCGCGCTCGAGAAGCACCCGGACGCGATCGCGGAGGCGGAGACGGCGCTCCGCCTCGACCCGGAAGGTCCTTCGACGTGGGAGGCGTACGCGACCCTGCTCGAGCGCGCGGGCCGCCCAGCCGACGCCGAGGTCGCGAAGCGCCGGGCGAAGGAGCTGGCTCAGGCCCGCGGGCGGCGAATGAACGACGTCCGCGCGATGTGATCGCGGATCTTCTTCGCCTCGACGTCGACGAGGCGCAGCTTCGCCGCGACGTCGTCGGGAAGGTTCGGACGCAGGAGCAGAAGCTCGAGATAGCCGAAGATCGCCATCAGCGCGTTGTTCGTGTCGTGCCGCACCTCGCCGATCAACGAAGCCACGTCGTCCGGAACGTCGCTCATCGGAGTCCCCCCTCGATCGCGCGCACGATCTCGGCCGCCATCGCCTCGCTCCCGCCGCGGCTCACCGTCAGGAGCCTCGCGCGCGGATGCTGCTTCACCCGTTTGACGAATCCAACCCCGACCGCCGCCACGGTGGCGAGGAGCGGACTCGCGTCGTCGAGGAGCTCGATCATGCGTGCCTTGAAGCTCTCGGACAGGCATTCCATCTTGCCGATCTCGTCGACGACGACGAGCGTGCCTGGGCCTGCGGGAACGGTCGACGCAAGTCCGATCGTCTCGAGGCCTTGGAGATCGACGCCGTAGGGGCCGATGCGCGCCGATCCCGCGCTCCGCACGTGAGCGAGCAGGAAGTCGCGGCCGTCGAGCGTGACACCGCGGAAGCCGACGCGCCGGGATCCTTCGCGAAGCTCTTCGGTGAAGAAGCCGCACATCGGAATCCGTCCGTCGAGGCGCTCGACGACGCGGCGGATCGCCGTCGTCTTTCCTGAGCCAGGATCGCCGGTGAGAAGGAGCTTAGGAGGTGGGGGAGTCATGCGTGGCAGGAGAGACAGGAATCGAACCTGCAACCCCCGGTTTTGGAGACCGGTGCTCTGCCAATTGAGCTACTCTCCTGTGCGGACCCGATCGTTCGAAACGGGCGGAGTGTACCGTCTCATCCGACCCGCCGCCAAGTCCCGCGAAAGCGCCGCCGGCCTTCCTTCTCGTACTTTTCCTCGAAATTCGTGAGCGGTCCGTCGACCGGCAGCGGGAACTCCACGCCGCCGAACGCCGGTTGGCGCGCGAACGCCGCGTGGCCGTCGACGAGCGGCTCGATGGCGGCCCAGTAATCGTCGTGGTCGGTCGCGACGTGGAGCCAACCGCCTGGGACGAGCGTCGCGGCCATCGCGTCGACGTTGGCCGGCTGGAGGAATCGCCGTTTCTGATGGCGCTTCTTCGGCCACGGGTCGGGATAGAAGACGTAGTACGCCGTGACCGAGCGCTCGGGCACCGCGCGGCGCACGAGCTCGTTCGCGTCGATGCGAATGAAACGCACGTTCTCGAGCCCGGCGCGCTCGGCACGGGCCTCGGCGATCCTGAGGTACTCGTTCGACCACTCGACGCCGAGGTGCAGCACGTCGGGGCGTGCCTGAGCGACCGTGAGGAGGAATCGTCCCTTGCCGATCCCGATCTCGATCTCGACACGGCCGGCCCGCCCGAAGGTCGAGCGCCAATCGATCCCGTCGACGGAGGCCACCGGATCAAGCCGGAGCGTCGAGGTCGAAGCCACCTTGATCGACATGCCGGCCATTGTTACATCGAGATCGGACCGGGCGCCTCCGGCCCCTCGAGGAGCGCGAGCACCGCTCCGATGAGGTACAGCGAGCCGGCGACGAGAACCGTGCCCTCAGGGCCGGCGACCTCGCGGGCCCGCGCGATTGCCGCGAGCGGCTCGGTCCGCGCCTCGGCGGAAAGACCGAGCCTGCGCGCGAGGCCGGCGAGGACGCCGGGCTCGGCAGCCCGCTCGACGGGCGGCCGCGTCATGACCGCCGCTGCGACGTGCGGCACGAGCGGCGACAGGATCGCGCCGGCGTCCTTGTCGGCCATGGCGGCGAAGACGAGCACGGGACGGGGTCCCGGCCGCGCGGCGAGATACCGCGCGAGCGCTTCCGCACCAGCGGCGTTGTGCGCGCCGTCGAGCAGCATCTCGGGAGCTCCCGCCAATCGCTGAAGCCTCCCGGGCCAGCGCGCGGAGGCGAGCCCCCGGCGTATCGCGCCTTCCGCGGCAGGAAAACCGGCCGCGGAGGCGTAGGCGCAAAACGTCGCGACCGCGACCCGCGCGTTGGCACGCTGGTGCTCTCCCGCGAGAGCGAGGTCGACCGGCTCGGGAAGCGGCGCGTCGCGCGCGTCGAGGAACGTCGCGCCGATCGCGGCGCAATGAGATCTCACGACGGCGATCGCCTCTTCCTGCTCGATGCCGGACACGAGCGGCCGGCCGGCGCGTGCGATCTCGGCCTTCTCCGCTGCGATCGCCGGAAGCGTGCCGCCGAGGATCGCGACGTGGTCGAGGTCGACCGTGACGATTGCGCTCACGCGCGGCTCCGTCGCGTTCGTCGCGTCGAGGCGGCCGCCGAGCCCGACCTCGAGGACGGCGTCGCCGACCTTCGCCTCCCGGAACGCGACCAGCGCCGCCGCCGTCATGACCTCGAAGAACGAGGGATGCACCGGAAGGCGCTCGGCGGCGTCGCGCACGCGAGCAAGGATCTCGTCGAAGACACGAGAATCGATGTCGGCGCCCGCGATGCGGATCCGCTCCTCGGGCCGGACGAGATGGGGCGAGGTGTAGAGGCCGCTCCTCCTGCCCGCGGCCGCGAGCATCGCGTCGAGCATCGCGGCGACCGAGCCCTTGCCGTTCGTGCCACCGACGAGCACGATCGAAAGCTCATCCTCGTGATGATCGAGAAGGGCGAGCAGGGAACGAATGCCGGTGAGGCCGAGCTTGATGCCGTGGGTCTGCAGTCCGTAGAGCCAGGCGACCGAATCCCGCATCGTGTGAGGGCTATGATACGGCCGTGGAGGAGAAGGGCGTCCTCGCACTCTTCGCGGTGATCCTCGCGGCCCTCGCCGTTCTTTTCCTTCGGCTCGGCGCCACCCCGCTCCTCGATCCCGACGAAGCCCGCTTCGCCCGCACCTCGGTCGAGATGGTGCGGAGCCACGACTACGTCGTGCCGACGTTCGAGGGCCAGCCGCGCCTCGTCAAGCCGCCGCTCCTCCACTGGATCCAGGCCTCGCTCTTTCGCATCGCCGGCCCTTCCGAGATGCTGGCGCGCCTTCCCGCGGCGGCCGCGACCCTCGTCTCCCTCCTCCTCGTCGCCTGGATCGGCTGGCGCCGCTTCGGCGTCGAGGGCGCCGCGTGGGCGACCGCGATCTTCCTCACCTTCCCGATCGTCGTCATGATCGGTCGGATCGGCACGCTCGACGCGCTCCTCTCCGTCCACGTGCTCGCCGTCGTCGCTCTCGATCTCGTCCAGCCGGACGACGGCGGGCTGCAGAGGAGCGCCGTCATCGGCGGTCTTCTCGGTCTCGCCTTCCTCGTGAAGGGGCCGGTCGGTGTCGCGCTTCCCCTTCTCATCATGCTCGCGGGGCGGACGGCGACCGGGCGCGAGCTGGTGCCTTCGTTGCGGTCCGCGATCACGGCGCTTCTCGGGTGGGCCGCGGTGACGCTTCCGTGGGGGCTGGTCTTCATCCAGCGCATCGGCGGCGTTCGCGCCGCGGCGACGCTGCGATCCGAGGTGCTCGACCGGTACGTGGAGGGTACCGTTCACGTCCAGCCGTGGTGGTTCTTCGGCGGCGTCGCCGCGCTCGGCTTCCTGCCGTGGATCGTCCCGCTGGTGCTCGGGACGATCCGCGGGCTCCTCCGCTGGCGCGATGCCGAATCGCCGACCGGGCCTTACGCGGCGGCGGCGCTCGTCGCGGGCCTCGTCTTCTTCTCGCTCGGCAAGGGGAAGCTGGCGAACTACATCCTCCCGCTCGCGCCGTTGGCGGCGCTCGTCGTCACGTTCGAGCTAGGGCAGGAGCTGGTTCATCCCTCGAGGAACCGCGCCGGCCCGCAGCTCCTGACCGCGACACTCGTCGCGCTCGCCATCGTCCTCGGCGCCGCGGGCGCCACGCGTCTCGAGAACCGCGCCGAGGGGCTCGCGTACTTCGGCGCCGCCGTGTACGGGCTCACCGCCGTCGTCGCCCTCTACGGCACCGTGAAGAACGCGCCGCGCATCTCCTACGCTGCCGCGGCGATGGGCAGCATCGTCTTCCTCATCGGCGTCGTCTGCGGGATCCCGCCGTTTCTCGCCGAGACGAGGAGCACAGCTCCGCTCGTTACCAAGGTTCCCGCGCTGCTCTCGGTCCGTCCTCTCGTGGAAGTCGACATCAACCTGCCGAGCCTCACGTACTACGCCGACCGGGTGCCCGAGCGCCTCTCGGGACCGCAGCTCCCCGCACGCCTCGCGCAGGGCGACAATCCGCTCGTCGTGATCAGCGATTCCGATTGGCCGGCGCTTGCCCCCGAGGTTCGCGCCGGGCTCCGCGAAATCGGGCGGAGCGGGAAGCTCAAAGTCATGGAGCGCTCGGACCGGCAACGAAACTCGGACGAAAGTAAGCCCCCCACGCCTTGACGCGCGACGGAGCGCACTGTTAGGTTCGCCGTCATGGCGTGGTTCAAGAAGGAGAAGACCCCCAAGCTCAAAGCCGGTGAACGGAAGATCACGATCCCCGAGGGCTTGTGGGTCAAGTGCGACAACTGCAAGGAGATCATCTACAAGAAGGAAGTCGCACGGAACGCCAACGTCTGCCCCAAGTGCAACTACCACTTCCGCATCAGCGCGCGTGAGCGGCTCGAAGGCCTCTTCGACGACGGGCGCTTCCGCGAATTCGACACCGAGATCGCTCCCGTCGACGCCCTCGGCTTCGTCGACTCGAAGCCGTACGCGGCGCGCCTCGAGTCCTATCAGAAAGAGACCGGGCTCAAGGACGCGCTGATCGCGTGCGAAGGGCTCATCGGCGGAATGCCGGTCATCGCCGCCGTCATGGAATACGGCTTCATGGGCGGCTCGATGGGGAGCGTCGTCGGCGAAAAGGTCACCCGCGCCGCCGAGCGCGCCTACTCGGTCCACTGTCCGCTCCTCGTCGTCTCATGCTCCGGCGGCGCGCGTATGCAGGAAGGCGCGCTCTCGCTCATGCAGATGGCGAAGATCTCCGCCGCGCTCGCTCGCCTCGACGAAAAGGGGATTCCCTACATCTCGATCCTGACCGATCCGACGACGGGAGGGGTCACCGCGTCGTTCGCCATGCTCGGCGACCTCATCATCGCCGAGCCGAAGGCGCTCATCGGCTTCGCCGGCCCGCGCGTCATCGAGCAGACGATCCGCCAGAAGCTCCCGGTCGGCTTCCAGCGCGCCGAATTCCTCCTCGAGCACGGTATGATCGACATCATCGTCGAGCGCGCGCAGATGCGCGACACGCTCATCCAGTGCCTTCAGTTCATGATCGGCGCGCGTAAACCTGTGTCGGTGACGTCGAGATTGTGAAGGGGACCAATTCTCAGAAGGGACAGCTTCCGAAACTCTGCACTTCGAGTTTCGGAAGCTGTCCCTTCTGAGAATTGGTCCCCTTCACAATCTCGAGTTCCAGAGGACGTCGGCGATGCCGCGGTGCTTGTTCTCGAAGCGCGCCATGACGAAGAGCGCATCCGACAACCGGTTCAAGTAGGGGACGACGAAAGCGCCGACCGCCTCCTCGCGCGCGAGCCCGACGGCCAGACGCTCGGCGCGCCGGCAGACGGTACGAGCGACGTGCAAGCGGGCCGCTCCCTCGGAGCCGCCGGGAAGGATGAAATTCTGGAGCGGGCCGAGCGTTTCGTTCATCCGGTCGATCGCCGCTTCGAGCTCCTGGACGTGACGCTCCTCTATCCGCGGCACCGGGCGCTTCGCCTTGTCCTCCTCGAAGGCGCAGAGATCGGACCCGAGGTGGAACAGCTCGTTCTGGATCCGCGTCAAGCCGGACATGAGCGACGGCTCGAGGCCGCCTGCGACCGCCTCGCCGATGATCGAGTTCAGCTCGTCGACGGTGCCGTAGACCTCGATCCGGAGCGCGTCCTTCGGCAGGCGCCGGCCGCCGCCGAGCGCCGTCGTCCCGTCGTCGCCGGTCTTCGTGTAGATCTTCGTGAGCTTCGGCATCCTCGCTCCACGGGCGGCGTCACAGGCGCCAGCCGATGCCGGCAAGATAGCGCCGGCCGGGGGCAGGGGTCACGAAGACCTCGTTGACGAACGTCGAAAAATCCAAGGCGTAGATTCCGCGAGTCGCGTACGTCTCGTCGAGCAGGTTGAGCGCCGACGCGAAGACCTGGACACGGCCGCGCTTCGTTCCCAAGGAACGTTCCCAGCTCAGCCGCACGTTCACGACCGTGTAGTCCGGCAGCCGCTGCTGGGCGTTCTCGGGATCGTTGTCGAGAACCTGTGAGCCGACGTAGAGCGCGTCCGCGCGCAGGCCGAACCCGCGTGGCAGCGCCGCGTCGACCCCCGCGGCGAGCCGCCATTTCGGGACGAGGGGAACCTCGTTCCCGTCGTTCGGGCCGCTCGTGAACGACGAATCGGTGTACGTCGCATTCGCGAACGCCGAGACCCCGCGTCCGATCGTGCCGCGCCCTGATACCTCCACGCCGCGCCGAGCCGTCTCCCCGGCGTTCACGTTGCGTCCGAACGGATCCGTCGCCGTCGGCGTTGGGTCGAAGATGATCTCGTCTTTCGTCGTCGTCCAGAAGAGCGCGGCTTCGAGCGAGCCGATCCGCCCGCGGCTCCGCGTGCCCAGCTCGAAGGCTCGCGCATCCTCGGGCTTCAGATCCGGATTGCTGCCGAATCCCGGAAACGCGTAAAGCTGCTCCGCCGTCGGCGGGAGAAAGGCGTCGGCGTACGACGCATAGAGATCGACCGCGACCGACGGGTGGAAGGTCACGCCTGCGCGCGGCGAGATCTGGTCGAACGTCGTCTGTCCGCTCGCTGGCCCAGCGATCGTCTCGTCGTAGCTCACGCGGCTCGAGTCCCCGCGGACCCCGGCCATGACGTTCCATCGTGACGTGATCGTCCACGAGTCCTGCGCGAAGATGGCCGCGTTCCGCGTCTTGGCGGTGTTGCTGGACGAGGGGGCGTTCGGGTCGTACGTGCCGGGATCGGCCGGCGGGGTCGAGAAGCCGGTGTCGTCCGACGACCCATCGAGCCCTTCGAGCCCGAACGCCAGAAGGTGCGAGCCGTCGCCGCTCTTGAATTCACGGGAGGCCTGAGCCACGAGGCTCCACGTGTCGGCGTCCGCGTCCAGGAAGAACCCGCCGAACGTCGGCGCGGCCCGCCCCGTCGTGAGGGTCTTCGCCTTGTCGTTTCGGAAGCCGAGCGTCGTCGCGACCGAGAACCCCGCGCCCACGGGACCCTGAAACGTCATGGAGGCCTGACGCTGATCGACGTTCGAGTTGTCGAGCAGATTGAAGGTGTTCTGCGTCGGGTCGGCGTGGAACTCGGCGAGGGTCAGCGCGCCGGGGTTGCCGTAATCGAGACTGGAGGAGGTCAGGAGCAAACCGAGCCTCCGTCCGCCCCCGAGATCGAAGCCGCCGTTCGCGTCGAAGCGCTTCTGATCGCCCCCCGAGTTGGGGCGGAAGCCGTCGGTCGTGTCGTAGGCGCCCGACACGAACAGGTCGAACTTCCCATAGTGGTCGCCGTAGCTTCCATCCACGCGCCACGTGTTCCACGTTCCACCCGACGCCGCGATCGCGGCGCTCGGCGAGGTGCCGCGTCGTGTGATCACGCGGACGACTCCGGCCTCCGACCCGCCGCCTGCCAGCGCCGCCGACGGACCGCGCGTGATCTCGACCCTCTCGATCGCGTTGAGCGGGATCTGCTCGAGCGCCGCGACGTTGTTCCGCGGGTCGTTGATCCGGGCACCGTCGACGAAGACGGCGAGCCCCTCGTCTCCCGCGAACCCGCGGAGGTCGAGCGACTTCTGCACGTCGTTCCCGACCTGGTCGATCAAGACGACGCCGGCCTCCTGGGAGATCAGGTCCTGGAGGTTCCGCGCCCCGCTCTTCTCGATCGCCTCGCGATCGATGACCGTGACGTGCGCCGGCACGTCACTCTTCGCGACGCCGGCGTCTTCCAGACGTGTGGCGGTGACGAGGACGTGCTCGTTGACGTCCTTCTCGTCGTCGGCAAAGGCGGGGATGAAGATCGAGCTGATGAGAAGAAGAGAGAAGAGGAGACCGGATTCGAGACGCCGCATGCGAACCTCCCGTTCGGCTGGCGCGATGGCGCATGGGACGCTCGCCCGGTCTCCTGGCTCACGGATCGTCCGCCCCGGGCTCCTTCCCGAACGCCCAACCCCTCTCGGGATCTCTGACGTTCAGTGGATGCCGCCCGTGGCGTCCCCGTTCACAGTGGCGGGGGCCGCGCGGGATTCTCACCCGCTTCCCTCGACGAGCGTCTGTTGTGAAAGAACGTTACGAACCGTGGACGTTACCACGGGAGACCGGAATCACGAACGGCCGTCCCGACGACGGATCGGTCGCGATCTCGACGTCGACCTCGTAAACCGCCCGGATCGGCTCGGGGCGGAGCACCTCGGCCGGCGCACCGTCGGCGACGACGGCGCCGTCGCGGAGCAGGACCAGCCGGTCGCAGTAGCGAGCCGCGAGGTTGATGTCGTGGCTGACGACCACGACGGTCAGGCCCTGTTCATCGCGAAGGCGAGACAGCAGGGTGTAAACGGCGAGGCGGTGCTTGAGGTCGAGGTACGCCGTCGGCTCATCGAGCAAGAGAAGGCGCGCTTGCTGCGTCAGCGCGCGGGCGAGAAGCACGCGCTGGCGCTCACCGCCCGACAGAGCGCGGAACGACCGCTCGGCGAGAACGGCGATCTCGCACCGCTCCATCGCGTCGCGCGCGATCGTGAGATCGGACGCGGACTCGATACCGAGCAGGCCCAGGTGCGGGGCGCGCCCCATGCGCACGATCTCGTCCACCGAGAACTCGAAGACGGGGTGCGTCTCCTGAGGGACGACGGCGACGCGACGGGCGCGCTCGCGCGAGGGGAGGGCGGCGAGGTCGTCGCCGAAGAGGGCGATGCGACCATTCGAGGGGCGGAGGGCCGCGGACGCGAGGCGGACGAGCGTCGTCTTGCCGGTGCCGTTGGGGCCGAGCACTCCCGTGATGCTCCCCGCCGCGACCGCGAGGTCGAGGCCTCGCAGGACCGGTGTCCGCCCATAGCCGAAGTCGATGCGCTCGAACGCCAGCGCCGGCGCGCTCATGCTTCCCTCAAGCGCCGCATCAAGAGAACGAGGAAGAACGGTCCGCCGACGATCGCGGTGACGACGCCGACCGGCAGCTCCGTGGGAGCGAGCAGCGTACGGGCCACGGCGTCGGCCAGCATGAGGATCGCGGCGCCGCCGACCGCCGAGACCGGAATCAGGACGCGGTGGTCGGCGCCGAAGATCCGGCGCATCGCGTGGGGAACGATGAGGCCGACGAAACCGATGATCCCGGTGAAGGCGACCGCAGCGGCGGTGATCAGAGATGCCGCGATCACGACCGTCCAGGTCGCCCGCTCGACCCCGACGCCGAGCTGGCTGGCCTCTTCGTCACCGAGCGCGAGCAGGTTCAACGTGTGGGCATGGGCGCCGAGGGCCGCGACGCCGATCGTGCAGAGCGCCGCGACGGTGACGAGCGACGACCAGGGCGGCGACACCATCGCCCCCATCAGGTAGGAGAGCGTTCCCTGGAACCGCGCCGGGTCGCCGGCGCTCACGAAGAACTGGATGATCGCGGAGTCGAAGGCGTTGAGGACGACCCCGGTCAGGAGAAGGGCGGTCGTCTCGGTCCTGCCGCGAAAACGCGCGAGGCCGAAGAGGATGATCAGGGTCGTCAGCGCGCCGACAAAGGCTGCGACGGGACGGCCCGCGGAGAACGTGAGGGCCGCTGGCGGCGCCGCCGCGATGAAGATGACGGCGCCGAGAGCCGCGCCTCCCGAGACGCCGAGGATGTAGGGATCGGCCAGCGGGTTCCGCAGGACCGCTTGATAAGCGCACCCGGCGACCGAGAGCGCCGCACCAACACACGCGGCGAGGAGCACTCTCGCCAGTCGCACGTCGAAGAGGATCAGGCGGCTCGAGGGGTCACCGCTCAAGAGATCGGAGAGTCCAACGCGGCTCGGCCCGACGCTGACCGCGAGGACGAGCGCCGCCGCGGCCACCGCGGTGACGACCGCCAGGCCGGCAAGGCGCGACCGCGAACCGCTCACGGTGTGCCGCTGGGGTGGAGGATCGCGGCGAGCTGCTCGGCGGCATCGGCAACGCGCGGACCGGGCCGGAGCGCGACGCCGTTGTCGAGGAGGACGACGCGCTTCGCCGCCACCGCCGGGATCTGCGGCCAGCGCGCCCAGAACGCCTCCTCCGGGCTCTCCTTCCCCGACGGCGGTACGTCCATCCGCGCTTGGAGGATCACCTGCGGCTTCGCCGCGACGACCGCTTCCAGCCCGAGGCGCGGGTAGCGAGGCTCGGTGACGACGTTCTTCCCGCCGGCGATCACGACGAGCTCCGAGGGAAGAGTGTCGCGCCCGGCCGCATAGATCGGCTCGGTTTGTACACAGAAGAGCGTCGGTACCGCCGGAAGGCCCGAGACCTTACGTCGCACCGCGTTCAGACGCTCCCGGATGGAGGCGACGAGGGAGCGACCCTTCTCGGCGTTTCCCACCAAGCGGGCGACCGCCTCGATGGCGCTCAGCGATTCCTCGAGCGTTTCGGCCTGGACGACTTCGACGCGCAAACCGGCACGCTGCATGGCGAGCGCTGCATCGCGGTTCCCCGGACCCGGGCTGACGACGACGAGGTCGGGCTTGAGCGCGAGCACCGCCTCGACCGACGGGTTCACGTAGCCGCCGACCTTCGCGCGGGTCTTCGCTTCGGGCGGGTAATCGCAGAAGTCGGTTACCCCGACGACGCGATCGCCGGCGCCGACGGCAAAGAGGATCTCGGTGAGTGCCGGTGTCAGCGAGACGATCCGTGCGGGAGGCGCCGGTGCGGCCGGCGGAGGTGTTGCGGCCAGCGCGGCGATCAGGGTGAGGGTGATCAAAAACACGACGGCGGGGATGTTATCCCGGCCGCGGCATGGTCACATCTTGAACGTGACCTGCTCGATCTTCCAGACCTTGACCGGGACGCCGGCCTTCGTCGCCGGCCGGTACGTCCAGGAGCGCGCCGCGCGAACAGCCGCTTCGTTGAGATCGGCTCCCGGAACACCCTGGACGAGGGTCACGTCGTCGACCGTTCCTTGCTCGTTCACGAGCACCTTCATGACGACCGTGCCCTGGATGCGAAGCTGCCGCGCCTGCATCGAGTAGACCGGGAGCTTGCGGGAAAGCGATACGGGCGACGTCTCCGCCTCGGCGCTGTCGACCGTCGTTCCGGGGACGACACTCGGAGCCGCAGCTGCGGCCGCTGGCAGGTCGACCGGCTCGACGCTCGGGACGCCTTCGTCCGCGCCCGCCGGCGCCGCGATCGGAACCGGCTCGGCGGCCTTCTGCTGGCTCGACGGCGAGGGCTTTGTGGCGGGGAATTGGTGCGGCGGAGTCGCCTTCGGGAGCTCCGCCTGCTCCGTCTTGGCCGCGGGCTTCGTCGCCGAGGGTGTCGAGGCGGTCGCCAGCGGTGCCGGGCGCTGGGGGAGCGGCTGGATCGCATTCAGGACGACCGATGGCGGTTGAGGTGCCGGCGTGGGTGCCTGCGCTGCCGGCTCCGGCGCACGGTGAGGCGCGGGAACGGTCTCACTCGTCGACGACTCGGCGCTCGACACGCTCGGCTTCATGAAGACGAAATAGCCCGCGGCGGCGAGCCCCGCGAGGACCAGCAGCGCCCAGATCCACACGGGAACGCCGCGGCGCGCCGGCTTCCCGGCAAGCTCGGCTTCCGCGAGGGTGCCTTGCGGCAAGGTCATCGTGGCCACGGGCGGCAAGGGAGCCTGCGGGCGAGCGGTCTCGGCGATCGGGGTCACGCGGGCAGGCGCGGGAGGCGGCTGCGGAGCCGGGGACGCCTGCGCCTTGCCCTTCTTCTTGCGGCGCGATCGCCCGGCCTCGAAGTTGACGAGCTGACCCGGCGTCTCGGCGGCGGGTGCCGTCTCGGGAGGCGCGGGCGCCGCGACCTCTTCTTGAACGGGAAGCGACTCCAGCAGCGACGGAGCCGCCTCCTGGTCGGACGGGAAGGTCTGCGGCATGGGATCGAAGACCGGCGCCGCCTCGAGTGCCAGCGAGCCGGACATCGACCCCAGCTCGGCGGTGAGCTCCTTCTGCATCTGCGCGAACGGATCGTCGATCTCGTGTGCCATCGGCTCGACAACGGGCATCTCGGCGATCGGCGCCGGCGCGACCTCGATCGGCGGAGGGATCTCGGCCGGTGGCGACGGCACAAGCTCGTTGCCGGGAAGAATCGCGTCGAGGCGAGCCATGATCTCTTCTTCGGTGAAGTCCTTGATGACCGAAGGCGTCGTCGACGATTTCATCGGCACGGGCCGCGCGGGCGCCGGCTCGACCGTGATCGCCTTCGCCGTAGCGGCAGGCTCGCTCGCGGTGACGCCGGCCGCTTCGCGACTCTCACCGCCGCCGCTCCCGGCGCTCGCCGATCCCGAGAAGAACTTGCCGACGACCGCGAGGAGCTGCTCCGGAGCGATCGGTTTCTCGATGTACTCGTCGCAGCCGTAGATGTGCAGCGCCTGCGTCCGGTACTTCCGTCCCTTGTAGACCCCCGTCGTGATGAGGACCGGGGTGCGCTTCCCGTGAGGGGTTCGTTTCAGCTCCTGGCACACCTCGAAGCCGTGCCGCTTCGGGATCATCGCCTCGACCAGGACCATGTCAGGGCTGAGGCGATGGAACGCCTCGATGCCGCTCACGCCATCGGTGGCGACCTCGACGCCGTACCCCGCATCGGTCAGCGGTTGGCGGAACCGCTCGATGCTTCGCGGTTCGTAGTCGATCAAGAGAATCGTGCGGTGCGCCATGCCCACCCGCCCTGAAAGTTCTTCGCTCGGCCCCGTGGACACCCCCTGGTGCCCGCGGAAAACATAGGTGCCGGTGGAGGCGGATTCAAGTCGCAGTAAAGTCACTCCCGTGAGCGTTTCTACGTGGGGAAATGGGGTCCGCGCGCTCGCCGCTCGCAGCGGCGGTGGTTCCGTCTTCTTCGAGCAGCGCACCGACGTCGTTCTGACCGCCGGACGGGACCGTCCACGCGCCGTCTCGATCATGCCGTCCCGCGGAGCGGCACTCGGCGATGCGCTGAGCTCGATCCACGTCACGGATCCTCTGCTCGACGCTTTCAGCGAGCCGATCCGGGCAGAAGCCGCCGCTGTCGAGGAAGCGCAGCGGCAAGAAGGCCTCTTCGAAGCCGCGATCGCCGGACACGAGGACCTCGACTGGACGCTGAGGGTTGTTGCGTTCCACCAAAACATTTGGGTGAGCGACCCCGACGGCAATTTGTCCTCCGACACGCGTCGGGGTTGTCGCGCCGAGCTGAAGCTCGGACTCGGATCGCGCTCCCACACGGTGGATTGGGTCGCCTCACCGGAGGGAAAGCTTGCATCCGCGATCGAGCGTCTGATCGCCGGACCGAGGCGACGGCTTTCCCCCGGTACCACCTGCGCCGTCTTCGATGCGGGGATCGCCGGACTCATCGCCCATGAATTGGTTGGCCATGCTCTCGAAGGGGATGTACTCCAGCGGCGTCGGACGTGGATCCAAGGCGGTCTACCCAAAACCTGCCGCCCGTTCCGGGTCGAGGACGATCCCCGGCGCGGGCGCGCCGCATGGAAGACCGACGACGAGGGCGTCTCCAGCCGGTCGGTCCTGCTGACCGACGACGATCGTGTCGCCGGGTACCTGCTCGACCGGACGTCCGCAGCGGCCCGGTCGGCGGCGTCGACCGGTCATGGGCGCCGGTCGAGCTTCCGCGATCCGGTGCGCCCGAGGATGGGTTGCACGTTCGTCCATGCCGGCGACGACGACCCGGCGGCGATCCTCTCCGAGACATCCGGCGGCGTGTTCGTTCGACGCATGATCGCGGGCCACACCGATGCGGTCCGAGGCGTGGCCTCGTTCATCGTCACCGACGCCGACCTCATCGAAGCGGGGCGATGCACGACCCCGCTCGAACCGTTCGTGATGGAAGTGCGCGGGCGCGACGTGTGGTCGTCGCTTGATCGAATCGGGACCGATCTCGTCTTCGATGCATGCGTGGGATCGTGCGTACGCGATGGCCAACCCCTGGCCGTAAGCGTCGGCGCGCCGACAATTCGATTAGGGGTGATCACGGTCAATTGTTAGAAAAACCTGACGAGAAAGTTTTGAGCGAGGAACGATGACCGCCATGGACACCGAGGTCATCATGGAGCGCGCGCTTGGGTGTTGGCGGCGCATCGCGCGCGAGTCTGGCCGCATCGAGTTGTACGTGAAGGTCAGCGATCGGCGACGCGTCGAAGCGAACGATGCGGTCCGCGAGGTGCACGACGCCGGGGTTGCGGTGCGCTTGTTCGACGAGCGTGGCGGTCGCGCGCGCTTCGGCGCGTGCGTTGGTTCCTCTGACGGCGCGATCGTGTGGGCCGCGCGTGAGGCGCACAAAGGAGGGGAGCAGGTCTGCGGTCTCACGCCCGACGGGCGAGAGGGCGACTATCGATCGACCGACCTCGACCCGATGCTCGCGCCGGCGGAGCCCGAAGAGCTCCGCGAGTGGGTGAGGCGAGATCGTCTGGAGTGGATCGAGGCGGGGACCACCACCGAGATCCTGATCGGTCCGACCGGCTGGGTGGCGCAGCGACGGCGGCAGCGGATTTGGTGGCGAACACTCGAGGAGCCGGCGAGGATCCTCGCCAAGCGGGTGACCACCCAATGGGAACCCGGCTCGAACGAGCTTCTGAAAGTGTCGATAGAATCGGGAACCGCCAAGATCGCGCTCTTGCCCGACGGGGCGGCACCTATAGTCGCGGCGCTCGCGGCTCGAGGTGGTGAAGAACTTCCCACATCGTGGGTGCTGACCGACGAGCCCTCGCACCCCGAAGGGCTTGTGGGTGGCCGGTTCGATGACGCAGGCTTCCCAACGAAAACCGATAGCGGCGGGTGTCTTTGCCGTCGCTCATTCCGTGACCCGCCGGAAATGCGGCCGACGAACCAAGTTCTCCGATCCACCGATACCGAAATGTCTCCACGAGTCGCGGGAATCGCGTCACGAGCCCGCGTGATTCCGCTTGGTCCGGAGGATTGGGTGGTGGAGCTCGACCTTCCTCACGGGGAGAAACGTTGGTTTCGGGGAGAGCCCGCGCACCTGGCGCAAGCCTGCTGCGCGACGTTCGGTGCGCCTCGGGTGACCGCCGACGGACCGATCGTGCCGGGCATCATCGTGGACACCCAAAGACTATCCGGCTAGAGCCTTCACTTCTTCGAGAAGAGCGCCGAGCGGTGCTGTCGAACGGTCGCCCGGGAGGAGCCGGCGCAAGCGCTCAACGGTGCGTGGGATTGCGCTCCGGTAGCGCTCGCGCCCGAGCCGCGAGATCTGATAGCCGAAGGTGCCGAGCGCCTTGATCATCCTTTGCGCGCCGGCCTCGTGGAAGCGGCGGCGGAACGCCTCGCCATCCGCGGCCGCGTCGAGGTGAACGCGGTACGCCTCGAGGTGCTCGCGCACTTCCTCCTCGCTGAAGTCGACGTAGGCGTCGCGTAGAAGCGAAGCGAGGTCGTACGTGTCGGGACCCCATCGGGCGTCCTGGATGTCGACCATCGCCAGCGAGCCGTGATGCGTGACCATCAGATTCCGGCTGTGGTAGTCGCGATGGCACATCACGCGTGGATGCTTCGCCACCGTCACCGCGAGCGCGAAGAGAGGCTCTTCGAGTGCGGCGCAGGCATCGTGGCGGCGCAGGAGCCCGCCGACGTAGTGTTCGAGGAAATACCGCATCTCGAAGAGGAAGCGCTCCTGGTCGAGTGCCGGTCCGCCGGCCCGGTCCGAGCGCCCGAGCGCGTCCGTTCCCCGCGTCGCGATCCGCGCCGCGAGGCCGACCGCCGAGCCGTAGAGCTCGCGGCGCGACCGCGCCCGCCCTTCATCGGCGCGACCGAGCGCCTCTTCCAGCGTCACGTCGCCGAGATCCTCGAGGACGATCGCGCCGGCATCCGGTAGCACGTCGAGGACGCGCGCCACGGGGAGCTCCGCGCGCTCGAAGATCCTCGCGAGCTTGACGTCATCGGTTTCGCCGGTGAACGGCGCCCCATAGTCCATCACGATGCGCGTGCCGCCGGATTCGAGGAAGAGGCGATGAAAGCGGCGGGTCGATGCGTCTCCCGGCAGCGTCGACCAGCGTGCGCCCGGGTGGAGCGCCTCGATGGCCGATCCGAGATCGGGCCGCAGTGCGGTCAACGGGCGGACGCCCCGTCGAACCGCCGAACGAGGAGGTCTGCGATGCGCTCGGCCCCCATGGGCACGGCCATGTCGCCTTCCGGCGCCGCCACGATGACGGCATTCGCCGCCTCGAAGTCGATCGGAATCTCGGTGCCCGGGCCGACGATGCACCGCGTCAGGGACGAGCCCGGTCCCACCCAGCTCTCGGGCATGACGACCGAATCTTCGAGAACGGCGTGCTCTCCCACCATGACCCCCAGGCCGATCGCCAGCGTGCCACGAAGTCGGATGTGCTCCGCGTGGAGATCGGCCCCAGGCCCGACGGCGACCGTGGCGGTATCGAAGGTGCGCACAGGGTCGAAGTTGCCGAGGCGCGCCCGCGCTTCGGGATCCATCGAGACGAGCCGGATCGATCCCTCGAGGTACTCGTGCGGCTCACCGAACTCCCACCAGAAGCCGTCGTGCACGTAGGCGTTGAGCTGTCCCCCTGCGACGAGATCGAAGTAAACCTCGCGCACGATGTCGGACGGCCGGCCGCTGGGGATCCTGTCGAGCACCTCCTCTTCGATGAGGTGGTAGCCCGTGAAGAGGTAGCGGCCCGAACCGCCCTTGTCCTTCTTGCTTCCGAAGGCGACGACGCGACCGTCGTCGCCGACGGTGAGGGGGGTGTATCCCGGCCGATGCGGGACGACGACGAGCGTGACGAGGCATCCCGAGCGAAGGTGAGAGCGGAGCGCGCTCGCGAGCGAGATGTCGGCCAGGAAGTCCGCATTGCGGACGAGGATCGTCCCGCTCCCGCGCAGCATCGCCTCCGCCGCCTTCAGGCCTCCGCCGGTCCCGAGAAGGCGCTCGCTCTCGACCGAGAAATCGAGCGCGTTCAGACCGAGGAGGCGTCCGTCGCCGAGAGCATGACGGAGCTCGTCGGGAAGGTGGTGCACGTTGACGACGGCCTCCTCGATTCCCTCGGCGGCGAGGCGCGCGATGATCTGAGGTGCCAGAGGCCGGCCGAGCACGGGGATGAGCGGCTTCGGCACCGTTTGCGTGAGCGGAAGCATCCTCTCGCCGATCCCCGCCGCGAGGAGCATCGCCTTCATGCTTCCTCCGTCATCAAGAGGTCACCCACGGGGACACCCCGAAGCAAAGCGTCGTGCTCGTGCAGCTCGCGATACGTAGACACGATGTAGTCACCCGGCGAGGCACCGAGCGAGGCTGCGGCGCGATCGACCGCCTCCGGGCCACCCTCGAGCTCGACGAAGGTGCCGATCGGCGTCTCGTCGAGCTCGGCATCGACCTCGTCGAGCGCGAACGACGTCCGGTACTTCTGGTACCGGTACGCAGGCGCGAAACCGAGCTCGGCCAAGATGCGCATCAGCATTCCTTGATCGCCGACCTCGGTCTCGAACTCGTTCTTGAGCTTGTGCACGTGCGTCCCCTCGACCGGCGTCTTCAGGGTCAGCACGATGCGGTTCCCGTCGCGGCGCACGCGAAGGACGCGACCGCTCCGCGCGAGCGCGCCGCCGTCGCGATCGTAGACGACGTTGTCCTCGAACCGGCGCGGGATGGAGAGACGGGCGCCCGCTCTTTCGAGTGCTTCCCGCGCGAGGCCTGCCGAAGGGAACGCCAGCTTGATCTCGTTCTCTCTGCTGGACTTCCCCATCGAGCGGATGATAGCATCGCGCTTTGACCGCTCTCGCTCGCCACCCCTTCAAGCTTCCCGTCCTCGCCGGCGTCCTCCTCGCCTTCGGCTACTTCACGCTCGGCCTCGTCGTCCCCAGCCTCGTCGCGCTCGTCCCCTTGCTGATCTGGCTCGATGCGAACCTCGACCGGCCGTGGCGCTTCTTCCGCAACGGCGGCTTCGTCTTCGGCATGGCGTGGAACCTTCTCATCCTGCATTGGATGCGCGCGATGCTGCAGATGAGCTTCCTCGCGATCTTCGCTTACGTCGGCCTCGCCGCGATCTTTGCCGCCGGAAGTGCCCTGCTCGTGATCGTTCTCGCGTGGACGCGGAAGCGGACCGGCTGGTCGTACGCGATCCTCCTGCCGTCGGTGTGGCTCACCCTCGAGTGGGTGCTCGCCCATGGCGACCTCAGAATGACCGCGCAACACCTCGGCCAATCCGCCGCGACGTACCCGTTTCTCGTTCAATTCGCCGATCTCGGGGGTCCGTACGGAATCGGTCTGGTGCTCTTGCTCTCGAACGTGTTTCTGTTCGACGCGTGGTCTGCTTCGGGGCGGAAGCCCCGCGCATTCGCGGTGGCCTCGTGGCTCGTTCTGATCGGGGGTGTCCTGGCGTACGACGCTTGGTCGTGGGGGCATCCTCCGCAACCCGCCGGCACGCTCAAGGTCGGCCTGGTCCAGCCCAACGTCCCGCTCCTCGAGAAGATGGATCCCGCCACCGACGCGGCGCAGCAGAAGCTGCTCTTCGATCTCACGCGCCGTGCGGCGGGGCAGGGGGCCCAGGTCATCGTATGGCCGGAAACCGCGTGGCCGAGGCCGTTCTACCACTGGCCCGACCGGCCGCAAACCTACGCGATCGGTGACGTGCAGTCGCTCGCACGCGAGCTGGGGGTGACGCTCGTCGTCGGGGCGGAGTATGGGATCGTGCGCAACAACCGGCCGCAGGCCTTCTACAACGCGGTCTTCGTCGTACACCCCGACGGCAAGCTCGACGATGCGTGGAGCGCCAAGGTCTACCTCGTGCCGTTCGTCGAGGCGGTGCCGTTCAAGCCGGTCCTCGGCCCGCTCCTGTCCGGCCGCGGGGGATGGATGCACTGGCTCGCCGGCGGGTTCACGCCGGGGCCCCGCATCGCACCGCTGCCGGTGGATGGCACGGCGATCGGCGTCAGCGTCTGCTACGAGGAGCTGTACTTCGACTTGCAGCGGAAGCTCCGTAACGCGGGAGCGAAGATCCAGGCGGTGATCACGAACGACGCCTGGTTCGGCACCACCTTCTTCCAGACCTACCAGGCGAACACCGACCGCCTCCGGGCGATCGAGAACCGTACTTCTTTCGTCCGCGTCGCCAACAGCGGTATCTCGGCGTTCATCGATCCTCTCGGCCGGGATCTCGCGTGGACCGATCTCAATGTCGAGGACGTGCGCGTCGGGGAGCTGCCGCTCGCAGGCCCGCCGACGGTTTACGATCGCGCGGGCGACGTTCCCGCCTGGCTCGCGGCGGCGGGGCTCGTCACCGCCTGCGCCGCCGCATGGAGACGATCCCGATGACACATCGCTTGAACGATCTGAGCTGGGAGCGGTTCCGCGCGCTCGTTCCCGCTTCGTGCGATCTCGCGATCGTTCCGGTGGGGACGATCGAAGCGCACGGCGCGATCCCGTTGGGGACCGACACGATCATCCCGGAGGCGCTCGCCGTGCGGTTGGCGCCCAAGTGGAACGCGCTGATCGCACCCAGCGTCGCCTACGGTGTCACGAACTCTCTGCTTCCGTATCCGGGATCGACCACCGTCTCCTCGGCGACGTTCCGTGCCTATCTTTTCGAGGCGGCGGCGGGGCTCGTCGACACCGGCTTCAGGAGGATCGTCATCCTGAACGGGCACGGCGGTCAGAGCGAAGAGGTGGCCGACGTCGTCGCGCGGCTCTGGAACGAGAAACGCGCGTTCGCCGTCGCGGTCGAGTGGTGGGGGTTCGCCGAGGACGCGACGGCGGAGATCTACCCCGGCACGGTCTCCGGCCACGCCGGTGTCGAGGAGACCGCGATGGTGCTCGCGGTGGCGCCCGATCTCATCGACACGGAGCGTGCGACGGCGATTCGCCGGTTCGCCCGACGTCACGGCTTACGCGCGCGCCCCTTTCCCGCCTCGATCATCCTCGACCGCCCCGAGACGAAGGGCGAAGGCGCGCCCGTTCTCGATCCGTCGAAGGCGAAGGCGTTCTTCGATCGCGTCGTCCAGGCGATCGATGTCTCGATCGGCGACGTATTCGCCGGTTGGCGGGAGCTCCGTCCTTAGGCCGGAGCGACGACGATCCGGTTCTTCCCCGCCTTCTTCGCCGCGTAGAGCGCGCGATCGGCCGCGGCGACGAGCTGATCGGCGGAGGCGATCTCGGAGTTCGAGGGGAAGGTCGCGACACCTGCCGAGACCGTCAGGCTGAGCCGGTGGTCGGATTCCAGGAAGTTGAACTCGGCCACCGCCGCGCGGATACGCTCGGCGACCCGCTCGGCCTGCTCGCCCTCGGTGTGAGGCAAGAGAACCGCGAATTCCTCGCCGCCGTAGCGTGCAGGGAGGTCGGTGGCGCGTGCGCCGCCCGAGACGAGCATGGCGAACTCGCGGAGGGCGCGATCGCCCGCCTGATGGCCGAGCGTGTCGTTGATCCTCTTGAAGTCGTCGAGATCGAGCATGACGAGGGAGAGCGCCTGTCCGTAGCGCTCCGAGCGGACCCATTCTTCGTGGAGACGCTTGATGAAGAGCCGGTAGTTCGCGAGTCCGGTCTTCGAGTCGATCGTCGCCATCTCCTCGAGCTGGGCGTTCGAGGCTTGCAGCTCGCGGTTGGTCGTCTCGAGCGTGAGCAGGACCTCACGCTTCCGCAGCATGGCGCGGATCCGCGCGTCGACCTCGTCGAAATTGAACGGCTTCTCGACGTAGTCGTCGATCCCCGCGTCGTCGAACCCTTCACGCTTCGTCTGCGGGTCGCGCTTGGCCGACAGGAGGATGACCGGGATGTTCCGAGTGGCGGCGGAAGACTTCAGGCGCTTCGACGCGGCGAACCCGTTCGTCCGCGGCATCATCAGGTCCATGAGGATGATGTCGGGGTGCTCCGAGGCGGCGCGGTGGACTCCTTCGTCGCCGTCGCCCGCCTCCAGGATCACGAACGGCTGATTCCGATACCACTCGCGGACGAGCCGCGCCGTCTGGGGATCGTCGTCGACGACCAGGATGCGTACGGTGTCCACGCGGGGGAAGTTTACAGTCTACGGTTCACAGTCAACAGTACTGTCGACTGTGAACTGTCAACTGTGAACTTCCCGTCAATCCATCTGCTTGCGCAGGAACGCCGGGACGTCGAGATCGTCCTTCATCTTGCCGAAGTTCGGGCCGAATCCCTGATCGGCCGGCTCGAGCTCCGGCTCCTCGACGCGCCCGCGCCGGAAGAAACCGCGGCTCGGGCGGTTCGGGACCGGCTCGTCGGCGGGTTCCGGCGGTGCCATCCGCTCCATCGTCCGGACCGGTGTCTTCATCGACATCGACATCCCGGAGCGCACGTCGTCGCGGTTGAAGCCAGTCGCGATGACGGTGACCTTGACCTTGCCCTGCATCGCACGGTCGATGACGGTCCCGAAGATGATGTTGGCGTCGGGGTCGGAGGCCTCCTGGATGATGTTCGCCGCCTCCGAGACCTCGTGGAGCGACATGTCCTCGCCGCCGGTGATGTTGATGAGGACGCCGCGCGCGCCGTGGATCGACGTGTCCTCGAGGAGCGGCGACGAGATCGCGCGCTGGGCCGCTTCGACGGCGCGGTGCTCACCGTCGGCGATCCCCGTTCCCATGAGCGCCATGCCCATCCCCGACATGATCGTCTTGACGTCGGCGAAGTCGAGGTTGATCTCGCCCGGAACGGTGATGAGGTCGGAGATCCCCTGCACCGCTTGCCGGAGGATGTCGTCGGCCATGAGGAACGCCTCGGCGAGGGGCGTTCCCTTCTCGACGGTGTGGAGGAGCTTGTCGTTCGGGATCGTGATGACCGTGTCGACGACCTGCCGGAGGGCGGCGAGCCCCTCGTCGGCCTGGATACGGCGCCGGCGGCCCTCGAACGCGAACGGCTTCGTCACCACCGCGACGACGAGCGCTCCCGCGTCACGTGCGATCTGCGAGATGACTGGCGCGCCTCCCGTGCCGGTGCCGCCGCCGAGCCCCGAGGTGATGAACACCATGTCGGCGCCCGCGAGCGCCTCGAGGATCTCTTCCTTGTCCTCGTTCGCCGCGCTCTTCCCGACCTCGGGGTTCGCGCCGGCGCCGAGCCCCTTCGTCAGCTTCATCCCGAGCTGCAGCTTCTGCGGCGCGCGGTTGCTGCGGAGCGCCTGGACGTCGGTGTTCGCGGCGACGAACTCGACCCCCGCGACACCGGCGGCGATCATGCGGTTCACCGCGTTGCCGCCGCCTCCGCCGACACCGATGACGCGGATCTTCGCCGCGGCCGGTGCGGTGTCGTCGAAGCTGACCTTGACGGGCTGATTCTTGCGACCCGAGTTGTCGTCCATCGTGATCATGCGCGATCTCCTCGTCATGGTCAGAACATCTCCGCGAACCAATTACGAACGCGATGGCCCAACTTCACGAACATGCCCGGTGCCACGGAGAAGCCACGCGGGTGATCTTTCGTGTGTCGCGCCGAGTACAGCGCAAGGCCGACCGCAGTCGCGAACTGCGGTCCTGAGGCGGGCTCGGTCAGGCCGTTGACCCCCCCGGGCTGCCCGAGGCGCACGGGGAGATCGAACACTTGCTCCGCGACCTCCACCATACCAGGAAGTAGGCTGCCTCCGCCCGTGAGAACGACTCCCGCGTTCAATAATTTTTCGAAGCCGGCGCGTCCGACCTCTTCGTGGATGAGAGTAAAAATTTCTTCGGCGCGCGGTTGGAGAATCTCCGCCATCACCTGACGGCTGAGCATGCGCGGCTTGCGTCCGCCGACCGACGGCACTTCGATCCCTTCATCGCCTTCGACGAGCGTCGCGAGCGAGCAGCCGTGCTTCTTCTTGAGGCGCTCGGCATCGGGGATCGGCGTCCGCAGGCCGACCGCGAGGTCGTTGGTGAAGTGATCGCCGCCCGCGGGCAGCACTGCGGTGTGCCAGATCGATCCCTTCTCGAAGATCGCAAGGTCGGTCGTGCCGCCGCCGATGTCGATGAGGGCGACGCCGAGATCGCGCTCGTCGGCGGCGAGGACGGCCTCGGAGGCCGCGAGCTGCTCGAGCACGGTGTCGCGCACCTCGATCCCGGCGCGGTTCACGCATGTGACGAGGTTCTGGATCGAGGTCGTCGCGGCGGTCACGATGTGGACGTTGGCCTCGAGGCGCGCGCCGGTCATCCCGACCGGCTGCGTGATCCCGCCCTGGTCGTCGAGGACGAACTCCTGCGGGAGCACGTGGAGAATCTCCCGGTCCTGAGGGATCGACACCGCGCGGGCGGCGTCCATGACCCGGCGCAGGTCCTCCCGGGAGACCGTCCGCTCCTTCCCGGCGATCGCGACGACCCCGCGGCTGTTGAACGAGCGGATGTGGCCGCCGGCGATCCCGACGGTCGCCGACTCGACGGCGACCCCGGCCATCATCTCGGCCTCCTCGACGCACGACCGGACCGCATCGACCGTCGCATCGAGGTTGACGACCACGCCCTTCCTCAGGCCGCGCGAAGGGGCTGAGCCGAGGCCGACGATGTCGACCGACCCGCTCTCCCGCATCTCGGCGACGACGCACGAGATCTTGGTGGTTCCGATGTCGAGTCCGACGATGTAGCGCTCGTTCTTCGGCATGTCTAATCACTCTCCATGGCGGGAGGTTCCGCGGCGGGAAGGATGGATATTCTTCGGTTCCAGCGGAGATCGACCCGTCCCCCGGGTCCGACCTTCCGCGCGATCATCGGCTTCAAGGCGAGGTACGCATCGAGGTTGCGATCGACGTCGTCGGGATCGAGGAGGATCTCGGCGGTATCGTCGACGCGCGAGACGGCGACGCGGTCCGGCTGGGAGAGATCTAGCTCGGAGATTCCGCGCGCCCAAGCGGTCCGCGAACGGTGGAGGGTCATGAGGAGCCCGACGCCGCGCGCGAGCGCAGCTCCCAGCGCCTCGCCCTGAAAGCGGTCGAGCCCGGTCAGGAGCGGCAAGTCGTACGGGAAATCGGGGCCGACCGGACCCATGACGAACCCGCCGTCGTCGACGACGTAAACCATTCCCCGGAGGAGCGCGAGCGCGCCCGGCGTGCGCTCGGTGACGGAAACGCGCAGGACCCCCGGCAGGACCCGCTTCACCGTCGCCTCCTTGACCCAAGGATCCTTCGTCGCGGCCTTCGCGACTTCGTCGAGATCGAGCTCGACGAGGTTCCGGCCGACGTACGGCCGGAGGACGGCGCGCACCGAATCGGCGTTCGTGTGAAGGACGCCCTCGACATCGATCGTCTTCACCGAAAGCTCGGTCGAGGTCGCGAAGTGCCGAGCCACCGACGCTCCGAAGGCGACGAGGATCGCGCCGATGGCGAGGTTGGCCGCGAGGATTCCGGCCCACCGCAGGAGGACGCGCGTGCGCCGGGCCTTCCGGACGTGCCGGTTGACGCGGCGACGCCAGTAGCGGCGGTCGGGCTCGGGGAAGGTGCGGCCCTCTTCGATCAACGGGCCTCCTTCCTGCGGCGCAACGGTGTCGCCTCCGCCGCCTCGGCGAGGAGCGCATCGCCGACCTTCCAGACGTCTCCAGCGCCGAGCGTCAGCACGAGATCCCCGGGCTGGATCGCCGCGCGGACGATCTTCGGCACCTCGGCCAGGCGTTCGGCGAATGTCACGTCACGGTGGCCGCTCCGCGCGATCGCCTCCGCGACCGAGCGGCCGTCGACCCCTTCGATCGCCGGCTCGCCGGCCGCGTAGATCTCGGTGACGACGACGCGGTCGGCGAGCGCGAATGCGCGGCCGAACTCCTCGAGAAGCGCGCGCGTCCGGGTGTACCGGTGCGGCTGGAACACGACGACCGTGCGCGCACCGAAGCCGTCGCGCGCCGCCGCGAGCGTCGCCTCGATCTCGGTGGGATGGTGCCCGTAGTCGTCGACGACGCGCGCCCCGAACGCCTCGCCCTTGAGCTGGAACCTCCGGTCGACCGCGCGAAACCGGCGCAGTGCCTTGGCGATCTTCGAGAACGGCACGTCGAGCTCGAGGCCCACCGCGATCGCGGCGAGCGCGTTCGCGACCGAGTGGCGCCCCGGTACCTTGAGACGCACGGAGCCGAGCTTGTCCCGCCGCTGCCGCGCGGTGAACGTCGCGCCGAAGCCGTCGAACGTCACGTGGTCGGCGGTGAGATCGGCGTCGCTCGAGAGGCCGTAGGTGACGAGCTTGCGGTCGACGCGGGGGAGGATCGCGCGGAGATTCGGCTCGTCGAGGCAGACGATCGCCGCCCCGTAGAACGGGACGCGTGAGAGAAACTTCACGAAGGCGTCCTGGATCTCACCCAGGCCGGCGTAGTGGTCGAGATGCTCGCGGTCGATGTTGGTGACGACCGCGATCGTGGGCTTCATCTTGAGGAACGAGCCGTCCGACTCGTCGGCCTCAGCAACCATGAACTCGCCCTTGCCGACCTTCGCCCCCGAGCGGAGCGACTTGACTCGGCCGCCGATCACGACGGTCGGATCGAGCTCACCCTCCGTGAGCACCTCCGCGATCATCGCGGTGGTCGACGTCTTCCCGTGCGCTCCGGCGACGGCGATCCCGTACTTGAGCCGCATCAGCTCGGCGAGCATCTCGGCGCGAGGGATCACCGGGATCTTTCGCCGGCGGGCCTCGACGACCTCCGGGTTGTCGGGCCGGATCGCCGACGAGACGACGACGACGTCGGCCGACGTGACGTGATCGGCGCGATGACCCTTCATGACCTTGGCACCCAGCTTCTTGAGCCGTCGCGTGGCGTCACCCTGGGCGAGGTCGGATCCCGTGACGCGATAGCCGAGGTTGACGAGGACCTCCGCGATGCCGCTCATCCCCGAGCCGCCGATGCCGACGAAGTGGATGCGGCGCACCTTACGAAACACCGCGGCCCTCCGTCGTCCCGCCGAGGAGGAGATCGGCGACATCGGCGATCCGTCGCGCGGCGTCCGGCTTCGCGAGCGTCTTCGCGGCGGCGGCCATGCTCGCGCGACGGGCCGGATCGGCCGCGAGCGAGGCGATCTCCGCGGCCAAGCGCGCGCCCTCGAGCTCCGCATCGGGAATCACGACGGCGGCGCCGGCGTCCCGCACGGCCTCCGCGTTCATCCTCTGGTGATCGTCGGCGGCGTGAGGGAACGGCACGAGGATCGCGGAGCGGCCGGCGGCCGCCAGCTCGGCGAGCGTGGTCGCCCCGGCGCGCGAGACGACGAGGTCGGCCGCGGCGAGCCTCTCCGGCATGTCGTCGAAGAACGGCCGGACGAGGGCGTCGAGCTCCGGGTGCGCCGCGTAGGCCTGCGCCACTTGCTCGTGCGCCTCCACGCCGGTTTGGTGGACGACCCGCGGCGGCGGGCTCATGGCGGCGAGGCGCGGGAGGGCGTCGACGGCCGCCCGATTGATCGACCTCGCCCCCCGGCTGCCGCCGAAGACGAGGAGCGAGAGGCGTGCTCCTCCCGGCGCGGGCCCGATCGCCGCGAACTCGGGACGGATTGGATTTCCGGTGACGATGCCGATCCCGTGGAGCCGGGCCTTGGCCGCCTCGGACGGCACGCACACCGCCGAGGCGCGCGGCGCCAACCAGCGGTTCGTCGCTCCGGGAAAGTGGTTCTGCTCCATCAGCATCGTTTCGACCCGCACGAGCCACGCCGCGAGCACCGCGGGCCCGGACGCGTACCCGCCGACCCCGACGACGAGCGCGGGCCGGCGCCGCACGAACGCTCCCACCGAGCGGACCACAGCGAGCGAGGCCGACGCCGCGGATCGCAGACGGGCGAGCGCCCCGGCACCCTTGAGTCCGGACAGTGGCAGCAGCGTGAGGTCGTACCCGGCCCGGGGCACGAGCTTCGCCTCGAGGCCGTTGCGCGCCCCGACGAAGCGGACCCGGCGCTCGGGATGGCGGCGGCGCAGCTCGTCCGCGACGGCGAGCGCAGGGAAGAGGTGGCCACCGGTCCCGCCGCCGGCGAAGACGATGTCGCGATTCCTCTCCACGCTGCCACCCGGCTCCTCAGTTCGAATGCTGCGAGACGTTCAGGACGAGCCCGATCACGGCGAACGACGCGATGAGCGAAGAGCCGCCGTAGCTCAAGAGCGGAAACGGAAGTCCCTTCGTCGGCAACAGGCCGACGCAGACCCCCATGTGGATGAGCGCCTGGAGGCTGACGAGCATCGTGCCCCCGAGCGCGATGTAGAACGAGAACCGCCCGGGCGAATAGACCGCCGCCCTCAGGCCCCGCCACGTGAAGAGGCCCACACCCACGAGGAGAAGCAGCGTGCCGATGAGGCCCAGCTCCTCGCCGACGACCGAGAAGACGAAGTCGGTGTGGGCGGCCGGGAGGTAGTACGCCTTCTGCTGGCCCATGCCGAACCCGACCCCGGTGGCTCCGCCGCTCCCGACGGCGAGCAGCGACTGCGCGAGCTGGAAGCCGGCGCCCTGCGTGTCGCTCTCGGGGTGGAGGAACGTCTCGATGCGCTTCATCCGATACGGCTGCGCGACGACCGCCAGCACGACGAAGAGGATCCCGACTCCGGCGGCGGCGCCGATGTAACGCCACTCGAGGCCGGCGACAAAGACCATCACGGCGGCCGTCGCCAAGACCATGACCGCCGATCCGAGGTCGGGCTCGATGACGATGAGGAAGGCCATCGCGCCGACGAGCGCCGCGATCGGTCCGAGCGACCGGCGGAAATCGTTGACCTCGGCGGCGGACTTCCTCGATAGGAGATGCGCGAGGAGGATCACCGTCGCGATCTTCGCGAGCTCCGACGGCTGCAGCCCGAGCCCACCCAGCCGGAACCACCGGTGCGCGCCGCCCGCGGCCGGCATCGCGAGCACGAGGAGGAGGAGGACCACTGTGATGCCGACGAGCGAGAGCGCCGTGCGGCGCTCGTCCAAGCGCTCGAGCGGCAGCGCCATCGTTCCCGCCATGGCGAGGACCCCGACCGCGAGGAAGACGCCGTGGCGCACGAGGAAGTAGGTCGGGTCCTTCCCCATACTCATTGCGATGTAGTGGGACGCGCTGCCGACGATGAAGAACCCCGCGAGGCCGAGGACGAGCGAGGTCAGGAGGAGCCATCGGTCGAACGAGCGGCGCTTCGGCACGGCTACCTCAGCTTGAGCGTCGCGAGGCCGAGGAGCGCGAAGATGATGGCGACGATCCAGAAACGGATCACGACCTTCGTCTCGCTCCAGCCCGACAGCTCGAAGTGGTGATGCAGCGGGGACATGAGGAAGATCCGCTTGCCCCGCGATTTGAACGACGCGACCTGAAGGATGACCGACAACGCCTCGAGCACGAAGAGGCCGCCGACGATGACGAGCACGAACTCCTGCTTGATCAAGAGAGCGACCGTCCCGAGCGCGCCTCCGAGCGCCATCGACCCGACGTCGCCCATGAAGACCTCGGCCGGGTGGCCGTTGAACCAGAGGAAGCCGAGCGAGGAGCCGACGAGCGCACCGCAGAAGATCGTCAGCTCCGCGGTGCCCTTGACGTTCGCGATGCCCAGGTAGTCGGCGACGATCGCGTTCCCGGCGGCGTACGCGAGCACCATGAAGGTCGTCGATGCGATCAGGGTCGAGCCGATCGCGAGACCGTCCAATCCGTCGGTCAGGTTCACGGCGTTCGACGCCCCCGTGAGGACGAGCACGACGAAGAGCGGGAACGCAACGCCGAGCATCGGCGAAAACGACTTGAAGAACGGGAAGATGAGGCGCGTCGAGAACACGCCCTCGAGCGACATCCAGTAGAGGAAGAAACCGATCACGAGACCGAGCGCGATCTGGAGCGTGAACTTGCGGCGCGCGGTGAGGCCGAGATTCCTCTTCTTCGCGACCTTCGTGTAGTCGTCCCAGAATCCGATCGCGCCGAACGCGGCCATCGACACGACGGCGATCCACACGAAGACGTTCGTCAGATCGGCCCAGAGGAGCGTCGTCGGCAGGACCGAGGTGAGGATGAGGAGCCCGCCCATCGTCGGCGTGCCGCGCTTGGACTGATGGCTCTTCGGCCCTTCCTCGCGGATCTCCTGGCCGATCTGGAAGAGGCGGAGGCGGCGGATCAGCCACGGCCCGAGGATGAACGAGACGATCATCGCGGTTAGGATCGCCATCGCCGTGCGGAACGTGATGTAACGGAAGACGTTGAACACCCGCAGGCTGGTGTGGAGCGGGTAGAGCAGGTGGTAGAACATCAGGCAGCCTCGCCCTGCCGTGCGACCAGGGCTTCCACCACGAGCTCGAGCTTCACACCCCGCGAGCCCTTGACGACGACGAGATCGCCCGGACGGACGAGCGGCGGCACGAGACGCGCGGCCTGCGCCGCATCGTCGGCGCCCTGAGCGTCGACGCCCGCGCGGCGCGCCGCCTCGACCGCGTGACGCGCGAGCGGGCCCACGCCGACGACGAGCGCGACGCCGGAACGCGCCGCCAGCTCTCCCGACGATCGGTGGAACTCGGGCGCTTCCGGTCCCAGCTCGAGCATGTCGCCCATCACGAGGACGCGGCGGCCCGGCGGCGTGCTGGCGGCGAGCGTCGCGAGGACCGACGCGAGCGCCTCAGGGTTGCTGTTGTAGGTGTCGTCCACGACGATGACGCCGCCCGGCAGATGGGAGAGCCTGCCGCGCCCCGGCGCGGGCTCGACGCGCGCGATCGCCTCGAGCGCGTGGTCGAGCGGCGCGCCGCAGGCGACGAGGACCGCCGCCGCGGCGAAGGCGTCGAGCGCCGCGTGCGATCCGCCGATCTTGAGCGCGATCTCGTACGAGCGGCCCTGGTGGCGGAACGTCACGGTCGCGCCGGGCACGAACCGGTCGGTGAGGCCGGTGAGGACGAGGTCGGCGCTCTCCGACCGGCCGTAAGTGACGCGCGGGCCGGCGTGGCGGGCGGCCTGGACCCGCACGCGCGGATCGTCGAGGTTCACGACGGAGATCGCGTCGTCGCGAAGTACGGCGAACAGCTCGCCCTTCGCCGCGGCGATGTCGTCGATCGAGCTGAAGAACTCGAGGTGGACCGGCCTGACGTTCGTGACCAGTCCGACGTCCGGATCCGCGAGGTGCGCGAGGAACGCGATCTGGCCCGGGCCGTTCATTCCCATCTCGAACACGGCGGCTTCGGCATCGTCGGGGCAGCCGAGCAGCGAGAGGGGGAGGCCGAGCTCGTTGTTGAGATTGCCGGTCGTGCGGTGGACCCGCTGCCCCGCGGCGAGCCCCGCCGCCACGAACTCCTTGGTCGTCGTCTTGCCGGCGCTTCCGGTGATGGCGACGACCGTGGCGCCGACGCGGTGGCGGGCGTAGGCGCCGCAGCGCGCGAGGGCTGCCGTCACATCGTCGACCTGGATCAGCGCTCCGGGAAACGGCCGGCCGCTCTCGGGGACGCGTGAGACGATCGCCGCAGCGGCGCCCGCGCGGGCGGCGTCCCCGAGGAACGCATGGCCGTCGGTCTTGGTGCCGGGGAGCGCGAAAAAGGCCCCGCCGGCCGCCAGCTTGCGCGTGTCGATCGCGTACGACGCGACACGCACGTGTGGATCGCCGGACACGAGGTGTCCGCCGGTCGCCTCGACCAGCTCTTCGACGCTAAGCGTCGGCACGTCGGCCTCCGGCATATCCGAGATCGGCAAGCACGCGGCGCGCCACGTCGCGGTCGTCGAACGGCTCCACGCGGTCGGCGAAGGTCTGGGTCGTCTCGTGGCCCTTCCCCGCGATGACGACGGCGTCGCCGGCCTGCGCCTCGCCGAGCGCGGTCGCGATCGCGCGGGCACGATCGGAGACCGTCGTCACCCGGCTCCTGCCTTCGGAGAGCGCTCCCGCGGCAACGTCCCGCAGGATCGCTTCGGGATCTTCGCTGCGCGGATTGTCGGAGGTCAGGACGACGCGGTCGGCGAGACGCGCCGCGACCCGGCCCATCCCCGGCCGCTTTCCGCGGTCCCGGTCGCCGCCGCATCCGAACACCACCGTGAGCCGGCCGGGCGTGATCGCGCGGACCGCCCGCAAGACCGCGTCGAGCGACTCCTCCGTGTGCGCGTAATCGACGAGCACCGCGAACGGCTGCCCGGAACCGACGGGCTCGAGCCGCCCGGGGACGCGCGCGACCCGAGCGATGCCCGTGGCGACGGCGTCCGGCGGGACCTCGAGCGCGAGGGCGCACGCGGCCGCGGCGGCGGCATTCATGACGTTGAACGGGCCGGGAAGCGGCGTCTCGAGATCCAGCGGGCCCTTCGGCGTCTCGAGGCGGAGCGCGGATCCGTCGAGCCCGGAGCGCTCGGACGAGATCCATACCGCGGCGCCCGGGCTGCGCCCGAAGGTGAGCACGCGCCCTCGCGTCCGGGCGGCGAGGGCGGTGTGCGCCTCGTCGTCGGCCGACAACACCGCCGTATCGCCGACGCGCAGCCTGTCGAACAGGAGCGCCTTCGCCTCGAAGTACGCGGCCGGCGAGCCGTGAAAGTCGAGATGATCCCGGCCGAGATTGAGGAACGCCGCCACCGTGAAGCGCGCTCCGGCGACGCGGTCGAGGACGAGCGCGTGGGACGACACCTCCATCGCCACGAGATCGGTGCCCGCATCGCGCATCGCCGCGAGCAAGCGGTAGAGGTCGGTGGCCTCGGGTGTCGTGCGCTCCGCCGTCGTCTCGCGGCCGCCGTAGGCGACGCCGACGGTCCCGATCCGTCCTGCGCGACGCCCGGCCGCCGCCGCGATCGACTCGACGAGGTAGGTGACGGTCGTCTTGCCCTTCGTGCCGGTGACGCCGACGAGCGTCATCGCCTCGTCGGGCCGGCCGAACCATTCACGAGCGACGAGACCCATGGCGAGCCGCGCCGACGCGACCTCGACCCATTCCGTGCCGATTCCGGGAGGTGCTTTGGATTCGGCGACGATGGCGGCCGCACCGCGCGCGACGGCCTCGCCCGCGTGCCGGACGCCGTCGTCCTTGAGGCCGCGAAGCGCGAAGAAGAGATCGCCCGACGCGACGCGGCGCGAATCCGAGCTCAGTCCCTTCACGGGAGGATCGGAGGACGGCATCGATCGAGGGGTGACCCCGGCTCCGGCCAGGAGCGACGCCAGAGGACGTGGCGTCATCGCGCCCGCCGTGACGTCTTGCGCGCCGCGAGCAGGGTGGGGGCGTCGGTCCCGGAGTCGAGCGGCGCCGGATCCTTCTCGATCGCCTTCGGATCGCCGAGGTGAAGGACGCACGCCTGACCCGCGGCGAGAGGCGTTCCCGCGGCCGGCGTCACGCGCACGACGACGCCGTCGCCCTCGACCCGCGCGCGATAGCCGCGCGCGACGAGCGCCGCGATCGCCTCGCGCGCCGTCTTCCCACGTACGTCGGGCACCTGGCCGGAGGCGGTCTCGACGAGCGCGGGACCGTCGGACTTCTCCTCGTCCTTGCGTTTCGTTCCCTTCTCGGCCTTCGCCTTCTTCTCCGCCGCGGCCTTCAGCTCGTCGCGTCGCGCCTGCCAGGGATCGTCGTCCGGAGGCACGCGCAGGTAAGCGAGGCCGTCCGCGACGATGCGCTCGAAGACGGGAGCGGCCACCTGGCCGCCGTAGAAGAAGCTCCCGCGCGGCGTGTCGAGCACGACGAACGCGCAAAGGCGCGGATCGTTCAGCGGGCCGAATCCACCGAACGACGCGAAGTACTCGTGCTCCGTGTAGCCCCCGCCTCCGGGGAGCACCTTCTTCGCGGTGCCCGTCTTCCCGGCGATGTGATAGCCGGGGATCTTCGCGTTCTCGCCCGTGCCGCGGATGACGACCCCTTCGAGCATGTTCGTCATCGAGGCCGCGGTGCGGGACGAGACAACCCGCCGCGGCTCTGGCGCCTCGACCGGCGTGACCGTGCCGTTCTCGTCGCGGGTCCCGAGGACGATGCGCATGGGATTGAGGACGCCGTCGTTCGCGATCGCGGCGTACGCCTGCACGATCTGGAGAGGCGTCACGTCGATCTCGTAGCCGATGGAGAAGGCGCACGGCGTGTTGAGCGACATCCGGGCGAGCGACGTGATGTTCCCGTTCCGCTCTCCAGGCAGCTCGATGCCGGTCTTGCGGCCGAACCCGAAGTTCACGATCGTCTCGCGCAGGAACTCCTTGGGGACCGTCCTTCCGACCTGCACCATCCCGACGTTCGACGAGTGCTCCAGGATCTCGCGCACCGACAGGACGCCGAACTTGTGGACGTCGGTGTAGGTCTTGCCGGCGACGGTGATCTTCGAACAGTCGAACCGCTGCTCGGGTGTGACGGTGCCGCGCTCGATCGCCGCGGACGCGCTGACGAGCTTGAACGTCGAGCCCGGCTCGTACAGCGATTCGACGGCGCGGTTCCGCCGGCTTTCGTCCGATCCCTTGCCGTAGGACTGAGCGTCGACCGTCGGCCGGTTGGCGAGGGCGAGCACCTGGCCCGTCTTGGGGTCGACGACGATCGCGGTGGCCGCCCGCGCGCCGGTCTCTTCCATGGCGCGGTCCAGCTCGCGCTCGACGATGTGCTGGAGCACGAGGTCGATCGTGAGGACGACGTCCCCGCTGCGCTTGGCCGGAGGGCGCAGCTGCTGGAGGAGCATCGCGCCCTTCGCGTCACGCACGGCGAGGAACTTCGTCGAGTCACCCTGGAGCGCGTCGTCGTATTTCTTCTCGATTCCCGCGGTCCCGTGCTGATCGGTATCGGTGGCCCCGACGATATGCACGCCGAGAGCCCCCTGCGGGTAGAAACGCTTCGGCTCCTCCTGGAAGTCGATCGGGCCGCCGTGGCCGATCTGCGGATCGAGCTCGGCGATCGGCTTCGCCTGCACGGGGTCGATGCGGCGCTTCAGCCAGACGAACGGCTCGTCCGACCGCAGCTGCGTCCGAAGCTCCTGCTCGGGGCGTCCCAGGTAGGGAGCGATGAGGTGCGCGAGCCGGTCGGGATCCTTGATACGCGACGGGTGGGCGTAGAGCGATTGCGTGTTGAGGCTCACGGCCAGCTCGCGGCCGTTCCGGTCGAGGATGGAACCGCGCTGCCCGCCGACCTCGATGACCTGCTCGTGCTGCCGCCGCGCGCGCGCCCGGAGGTGATCCGCCTCGAAGATCTGGAGGGTGACGAGACGCCACGCGATCCCGCACGCGGCGCATCCGAGTACGGCGGCGACGATCACGGCGCGACTGCGGATCGGGTCTTGCTTCCTCACGCTACGGATCCTCGGCTGCCGCGCGCACGGTCACCGTTCCGATCAGCGCGGCCGGGCGGCCGGAAGCTCTCCCGGCGCGACGACGACGACGCGCGAGGGAGACGGATGCTCGAGGCCGAGGTCGCGGACCGCCCGCGACTCCACGGACGGGAGCGATTCGAGCGACGCCTTGTCGATGCGCAGGCGCCGCTCCCGCTCGTCGAGGCGTGCCTCGCTCGCGCGGATGTTCTCGATGGCGTAGCTCGCCTGCACGTAGCTCATCGTCTGCAGGAGGTAGACGATGAACGGGATGCCGGCGACGGCGAGGCCGAGGGCGACCGTCCAAACCCAGCGCGCATGGCGCTTGTCGACCTCGCGGTGGATCGATTGGTTCCGCCAACGGCGGACGTGCTCGGATGCTTGGGGTCCCATCACAACCTCTCGACCACGCGCAGCTTCGCGCTCCGCGCGCGGGGATTCGCCTCGACCTCGGCCTGGCCGGGAACCACCGCGCGGGAGGTGACGATGCGGACGATGTTCTCGCGGCCGCAGCCGCAGACCGGAAGTCCAGGCGGGCAGACGCAACGATCGGCGAGACCGTGCATCGCGCGCTTCACCGCCCGGTCCTCGAGCGAGTGGAACGAGATGACGGCCAGGCGCCCGCCACGCCGGAGGAGCGACACCGCGCCGGCGACGAACGCGGGCAGGTAGGACACCTCCTGGTTCACGGCGATCCGGAGCGCCTGGAACGTGCGCGTCGCCGGGTGGATCCGGAATCGCCGCGCGGCGGGTCCCGCCGTCCGCTCGACCAGGGAGGCCAGCTCACCGGTCGTACGGATCGGCCGTTCCTCACGCGCGCGGACGATCGCACGCGCGATCCTGCCGGCCAGCCGTTCCTCGCCCCACGTCGCGATGAGCTCGCGCAGCTCGCCCTCGCCCAAGCGCGCGACGAGATCGGCGGCGGACGGCTCGCCCGACGCGGGATCGAGGCGCATGTCGAGCGGGCCGTCGGCGGCGAACGAGAATCCGCGGGCCGGATCGTCGAGCTGAGCGGAGGAGATGCCGAGGTCCGCGAGGACGGCATCGACGATCACGACGCCCGAGTCCTGCATGAGAGCGGCGATGTCCCGATGGTGGCCCTGGTGCGCTTCGAATCGCCGTCCGAACCTCGCGAGGCGCCGGTGCGCGAGATCGAGCGCCGCGGGATCGCGATCGATCCCGATGACGCGGCCCTCGGGACCGACCCTCTCGAGCAGGGCCTCGGCGTGGCCGCCCGGCCCCAGCGTCGCGTCGATGACGACGGCACCGGGCACGACCCGGAGCAGCTCGATCGATTCCTCGAGCAGGACGGGCTCGTGGACCCTTTCCGCGTCGTTCATCATCCGCTCGGCAAGCATGTCAAATGCCCAGATCGGCGAGCGTCCCGAGATCGGCATCGCTGAGCGGCTCGGCCGCCAAGCGCTCCTCGAACGCTGCCCGGTTCCAGATTTCCAGGTGATCCTGCTGGCCCAGGACGACGACCTCGCCGCGGACGCCGGCTCGCTCGCGCAGCAACGGGTGAACCAAAATCCGGCCCTGGGCGTCGAGAGGGCACGACTGACCGTAGTAATTCACGGCGTTCTTGAACCGCATGACCGCGGGGTTCATGGACGACGCGTGCGACAGGCGCTCCTCGATGCGCGACCAGACGTCCATCGGATAGACCCGAACGGACTCGCCGCGGAGGCTCGTGACGAAGAAGTCGCTCGAATGCTTGGCGTCGAGCACCGGCCGGAACGTCGAGGGAAGCTTCAGGCGGCCCTTGTCGTCGAGCTTCGCCAGAGCGCTCCCACGCAACATCGCCGCCTCCCGTCCACGGGCTCAGGAGAGAGCGGGCGGTTGCGCGACAGGATTCGCGCGCGCCAGACCTCGCCTCGTCTTTTTCAGCCGCCCGTGGACGATCAGAAGGGGAGGAGGAGGGGCACGTCGGCCCACTTCATTCCACTTCCGACCACCTCGCGGATGATAGGGAGCTAAATGAAGGGTGTCAACGGGTTTTCTGGCAGAATTCGACCAGCCGCTCGGGCGAAAACAGAACGAAAATCAGCGCGAAGGGTTCGGGTCGTCCTGGTACTTCGGCTGGAGACCCTTGAATCCCTTGATCCCGAGCGGATCGACGCCGTCAGGTCCGTCCTGGATTCCCTCGATCGTCGGCTCTTCGGGGAGGACGACGAAGTGCATTCCGCCCAGTCCGAGCAGCGATCCATAGGTCGCGAGCACGCGATGCCAGGCGCGCTGCGTCGCCGGGACGCTCAACATGGGCAGAGGCGCATGAGCTGAGCTTGCCGCGGGCTGGGCGACGGCGTCCGCGCGGCCGATGCCGGCATGAGCCGCACCGCCGGCCGCGACGCCGAGAACGATGACGCAAGAGAGGAACGCGCGACGGTCAAGCATCGCTCCGCCTCCTTTCGACGAACGAATCGAAAGCTTCCACCTCGGGGAATCGGCGCTCGAGGCTCGAACGGAGCACCTTGAGCCGTCCGAAAGCGATCTTTTCCCGTGTCGGGTTCCCCTGATCGATCGCCATCTTCCATTCGTAGTACGCGTTGAAAAACAGGACGTCGGGGTACTTCTCGGGCGAGCCGGCAAGCGCATCGGACTGCCGGAAGCACGCTTGGGCCTGGGTGGGGTCCGAGGCGCGCAGGCACGCTTCGCCCAGATTGCTCCACGCTTGGGCTTCGAGGCGGCGGTGTCCGATCGCCCGCGCTTCGGCCAAGGATGCCCGGAGCAGCCGGATCCCTTCCCTCGTCTTGCCCAAGGCGACGTAGCTGTCGCCGACGTTGATGCGGACGCGCACGGCTTCATGCGGCTCGCCGCAGGTGTCGTAGAGCGTTCCGGCCTCGCGGTACCGCTCGATCGCCTCGAGATGCCGCTGCCGGGAGGCGAGGACGCGCCCGAGGGTGTGGAGCGCACGCGCGGCGAGGATGCTCTGCTCCTCGGTTTTCGCTAATCCGAGAGCCTTTTCAGCCTCGATCTCCGCGAGGAGCAAGTCACCCTGGTCCGCGTGGAGATTCGCCAGATTGAGCAGCGCGCGGGCGCTGATGAGCGTGCTGAGGCCGGGCCCGCCGCGAAGCGCCTGGCGAAGCTCCTGTTCCGCGAGCGCGAGCTTGCCGAGGCGCGAGAGCGCCATGGCGAGATTGACCCGGGTTTGTGCGATGAGCACGTCCCCGCCCTCGGTCGTGCCGTCGTGAAGGCGGTCGAGGGCGAACTCGTAGTACGCGAAAGCCTGGCCGAAGTCGCCGGCCTTCAGCGCGAGATTGCCTTCCGTGACCATGGCGGCCGGATCACCCTCGATCGGCTTCAGTTCTTCATAAGCTTCCAGGTCGACGACGTCGGAGAACGCCTGAACCGAAACGTTGAAGACGCTGGCCAGGACGCGAAGCTTGTCGAACGAGGGATAACAGATCCCCTTTTCATACCGGGAGAGCTGAGAGTTGTCGATTTCGCCGCCTTCGGCCTTGGCGCGCTCCTCGACCCTCCTGAGCGAGTACCCGTACCCAGCCCGGAGCCGCTTCAGGTAGTTCCCGAGGCGCACGCTCCCTTTGAGTGCGTTTTCCGCTTGGGCTTCCATCGCCATGTCCCCTCCGCTCCCCGGCCGCTTTCATCCTGGCGGTGAGCCCCTTGAACGGGTGCTTCGTCGAATCGCCAGAATCTGTCCGCGGACTCCGGTACCACAATGAATTACATCATCGTTTTCGACCCGGCAAGTGGCAGTTCTTTCGGGGGGCCTGGCGTGCGGGGATCTTGCAGCGGCCGGATCCGCGACATCCGAGGGTTCGCCCCCTAGAATGTCGCGACCGATGGCGCAAATCTTCTCTCGCGGACGGGCTTGGATCCCTCCCGGTGGCGGCGAGACGGTCCGGGCCTTCGCCATTTTTGCCGCGCTCTTGGCGGGGCTGGTCTGGACCGCCCACGCGGCCTCCCTCGGCGACGTCCGGCGGCTCGCCGTCCAGATCGAGCTTCAGAAGGGGACGCGGGAGGCGAGACACGTCGCCGATGCCATCGCAGCGCTCGGGCGGGGGCCCACCGGGATCGACTTCTACCGGATCCAGCAAAACCGCCCGATGATCACCGGCTGGATTCAGGACCGTCTCGCTCGGCAGCCCGACTTCAGCTGGGTCGAGATACGGGACCGGTTCCAGATTCCGATCGCGCAGGTGCGCTCGTCCCTCGCGGCCGCCCATGCCGCGACGCTCTCCGCGGAGTACACGCTCGTCGTCGCCGGGATTCCGCAGGGCGATGTGCGGGTCGGCATCTCGACCGACGCGATCGATCGCGACATCGAGCGGCTCCAGCGCTCGCTCCGGAACAAGGTCATCTCGGTCGCCGCAATCGGGGCGATCCTCCTCGTCCTCGGCTTCGCGTACGTCCTCCATCTGATCCGGAAGAACCGCGCGCTCGAGCGCGCGCGTCAATCCACCGCGCGCGCGGCCTTTCGCGGCGTCGTCGGCTCGGGGCTGGCGCACGAGATCCGCAATCCTCTGAACTCGATGAACATGAACCTGCAGATGCTCGAGGAGGAGCTGCAGGGCGTGCCCGGGCTCGAAGGGGGCGAGCACGTCGAGATGCTTCGCTCGATGCAGGGGGAGATCAAGCGGATCAAGAACCTGATCGACAATTTCCTCCAGTACGCCCGCCCGGCGCCCGCGCAGTTCGAGGTCAAGAGCCTGAACGACGCGCTCACGACGATCGCGCGGTTTCTCCAGGCGGACTTCCGCCGGAGCGGGGTCGATCTCGCGCTCGACCTCGAGCCGCTCCTCCCGACCGTGGAGTTCGACGAGGCGCAGATTCGCCAGGCGCTGCTCAACATCCTCGGCAACGCGCGGCAGGTCGTTGCGGAGGGCGGCCACGTGCGCCTCACGTCGCGTGCGGGGTCCGGGGGCGAGGTCCTCGTCGAGGTCGCGGACGACGGTCCGGGAATCCCGCCCGACATGCTCGACCGGATCTTCGAGCCGTTCTTCTCGAAGCGCGCCGGCGGGACCGGTCTGGGCCTGGCGATCGCACGACAGATGATCGAGACCCACGGTGGACGGATCGAGGTCGAGAGCCATCTCGGCCGGGGAACGACCTTCCGGATCCGGCTGCCGCGCCGCCACGATGCCGCCGCGTCCGTCACGCCGGGGCGCGCACGGTGAGCGGGACCCGCCCCGAGGCGGAGAGGCGCGCCGCGGAGCTTCGCGAGCGGATCGCGCACCACCGGCGGAGGTACTACCTCGACGACGCGCCGGAGATCTCCGACGCCGAGTACGACACGCTCGAGCGGGAGCTCCGCGCGATCGAAGCGGCGTTCCCCGACCTCGTGACGGTCGACTCGCCGACGCAGACCGTCGGAGGAGAAGCGGCGCCGTCGCTTCCGCACGCGCCCCATCGCTCTCCGCTCCTGTCCCTCGACAACGTCTACTCGTTGGACGAGCTGAAGGCCTGGGACGATCGCCTGCGCCGGGCCGCCGGCCGGCCGGTCGACGCCTACGTCGTCGAGCCGAAGATCGACGGCCTCTCGATCGCCGTCTGGTACCGGGACGGGCGCCTCGAGCGCGCGCTCACGCGTGGAGACGGTGTGGTCGGTGAGGACGTTTCGGCCAACGTGCGTGCGATCGAGGCCGTGCCCAAGCGCCTCGTCGGCGCCCCGAGCTTCGTCGAGGCGCGCGGTGAGATCTTCTTCCCGCGCGCGTCGTTCCAGGCGCTGAACGCGGCGCGCGCCGAGGCCGGTCTCGCGCCTTTCGCGAATCCGCGGAACGCGGCCGCGGGGACCCTTCGAATGCAGGATGTGAAGGTCACCGCGTCGCGACGCCTCGACGTCTTTTTCTACTTCCTTGCGGGGATCGAAGGGGCTGCGGCCCCGGCGTCGCAGAGCGCTGCGCTCGCGCGGCTCGCGGAGCTGGGTCTTCCCACGAATCCGGAGAACGCGACGCGCAGGACGCTCGAGGAGGTCATCGTACGGATCGGCGAGATCCAGGCGGCGCGCGGCGGCCTCCCGTACGAGATCGACGGCGCCGTCGTGAAGGCCGACGCTCACGACGTCCAGGCGGCCGCCGGCATGACGAGCAAGTTCCCGCGGTGGGCCGTCGCGTTCAAGTACCCGGCCGATCAGGCGGAAACGACGGTGCGCGCGATCACCGTCCACGTCGGCCGGACCGGAGCTCTGACACCGGTCGCCGAGCTGGCGCCGGTCGTGCTCGCGGGAACCACCGTGTCGCGGGCTTCACTCCACAACGAGGACGAGATCGCCCGCAAGGATGTCCGCGTCGGTGACACCGTCGTCATCGAGAAGGCGGGCGAGATCATCCCGCAGGTCCTCCACGTCGTCGTCGAGCGCCGCCCCGAGACCGCCGTGCCGTTCGTCATGCCGAAGGTCTGCCCCGCGTGCGGCTCAGAGGCGGTGCGCGAGGAGGGCGAGGTCGCGAGCCGCTGCACCGGGGTCGCCTGTCCGGCCAAACGTCGCGAGGCGCTCCTCCACTTTGCCTCGCGCACCGGGATGGACATCCAGGGGCTCGGTGACGCGCTCGTCGCCCAGCTCCTCGAGAAGAACCTCGTCGCCGACGTCGCCGATCTCTACGCGCTGCCGGTCGAGACGCTGGCCGGCCTCGAGCGGATGGGGAAGAAGTCGGCCGCGAACGTCATCGCGGAGCTCGACGCGTCGAAGGCGCGGCCGCTGCACCGCCTCCTCTTCGCGCTCGGCATCCGCCACGTCGGCGAGCGTGCCGCGCGCGTGCTCGCGTCGGCCTTCGGCTCGATCGAGGCGCTCGGGAAAGCTTCGGTCGAGGCGCTCGAGGCGACGCGAGAGGTCGGGCCCAAGACCGCCGCCGCGGTCCGTACGTTCTTCGACCAGGAGACGAACCGCGACCTCCTCCGGCGTCTCGGCGAGGCCGGGCTCACGATGGAAGCGGCCCCCGAGGAACGCTCGCCGGCGCTGGCCGAGAGTCCGTTCACAGGCAAGACCGTCGTTCTCACCGGAACGCTGCCGGCGATGGGCCGCGAAGAGGCGAAGGCGCTCGTCGAGTCGCTCGGCGGGCGCGTGGCGGGATCCGTGAGCGCCAAGACCGACATGGTCGTCGCCGGCGAGGACGCCGGCAGCAAGCTCGAGAAGGCGCGTGCCCTGGGCGTCCGCGTCGTCGGCCCGGACGAATTCGCCGAGCTTCTGGCTGCTAGTATCCCCCGGCGGGCATGAGCGCATGAGCGATGTCATCCACGTCGTCGTCATCGAGGACGAGCAGCCGAGCCGCGAGAGCTACGAGCGCGCGCTCTCGAAGATCGGCTACAAGGTCACGGGCTTCGGCCAGGCCGCGCCCGCGCTCGACTTCCTCCGCGCGCACCGCGACGTCGTCCTGGTCGTGACCGACCTCATCATGCCGGGCATCGACGGCTTTGGCGTCCTCGCCGCGGCGCGTGAGATCGACCCCGAGATCGGCGTGCTCATGATCACGGGACACGGCTCCGTCGAGTCGGCGGTCGACGCGATGAAACGGGGCGCCGAGGACTACCTCACCAAGCCGGTCGACGTCTTCGAGCTCAGGAAGCGCGCGTCGGCGATCGTCGAGAAGCGGCTGCTCAGCCGGCGCGTCGTCGAGCTCGAGAGCCGCCTCGTCGAGAAATTCGGCAGCCTCGTCGGCCATTCGAAGCCGATGGAGGCGCTCTTCCGCCAGATGGACCTCGTCTCGCCGACGCGGTCGAACGTGCTCATCGTCGGCGAGTCCGGGACCGGCAAGGAGCTCGTCGCCAACGCGCTCCACGACAACTCGCCGCGCAAGGACGCGCGGTTCCTTCCGATCAACTGCGCCGCGATTCCTGCGGAAATCCTCGAGTCGGAGCTGTTCGGCCACGAGCGCGGCTCGTTCACCGGCGCGACCGGACGCAAGATCGGGAAGTTCGAGCTCGCGGATCGCGGCACGCTCTTTCTCGACGAAATCGGGGAGCTGCCGCTCGACATGCAGGTCAAGCTCCTCCGCGTCTTGGAGACGCGCGAGTTCATGCGCGTCGGCGGCACGGAGAACATCCGCGTCGACATCCGGCTGGTCGCGGCGACGAACGCGGATCTCGAGGCGGCGGTCGAGCGCGGCGCGTTCCGGAGCGACCTCTACTACCGGCTCAAGGTCGTGACCCTGCGCATCCCGCCGCTTCGAGAGCGTCGCGAGGACATCCCGCTCCTCGCCACCCACTTCCTGACGGCGTTCGCGAAGGAGAACGAGCGGGAGGGGATGAAGTTCGCGCCGGAGGCGATGCGCGCGCTCATGGAGGCGCGCTGGGAAGGGAACGTCCGCGAGCTGCGCAACTTGGTCGAGAGCCTCGTCGTGCTCACACCGACCGTCGAGATCGGTCTGCAAGACCTGCCCGACGAGCTGCGGGCGACGCAGACCTCGACCGGGCCGGCGGAGCTTGACGCCGCCACCGCCACGCGCCCGGCGCCGCCCGCCACCCCACCGGGCGCGGTCCTCACCATGGACGAGATCGAGCGGCGCGCCATCCTCGCGGCGCTCGAGCGCACCGGCGGGAACCGGACGCAGGCCGCGGAGATGCTCGGGATCGGCCTGCGTACGCTCCAGCGCAAGCTGAAGGAGTACAAGGTTGCCGGGTATGCGGACATCGAGTCCTGACCCGCAGCGGGCCGCCAAAGCGGCCGGGATGAGCGCCCTGGGCGCCAGTTTGACGCTCAGCCGTCCGCGGGCTGCCCGGAAGAACGAGGCTTTTGCGGCAGGCTCGCCGCCGGCGCCCCGGCACGACAATTGCCCTTCTCGAAGAGCGGCATGACACCGCTCGGGCACCATCAGTACACGGTTTTGGTCGTCGACGACGACACCTCGGTGCTCGATTGCTACCGCAAGCTGCTCGGACGTGCCGGCTACCGCACCCTCGTCGAGAGCAACCCGCGCAAGGTCCTGACCGAAGGCCGCGACCTGGGCGAGGTCGACCTGCTCCTCGTCGATTACAAGATGCCCGAGATGGACGGCCTCAGCTTGCTCGCGGAGCTCCGGCGCCGGGAGTTCCGGGCGCGCTGCATCCTCGTCTCGGCGTTCTTGAACGACGCCGTTCGCCAGCAGGCGCGTCACCTCGGAGTCGACCAGATCCTCGAGAAGCCGGTCGACGTCGGCTCACTCCGCACGGTGATGACGGAGCTTCTTCCGACCGACGGGTCTCAGGCGGCGAACCTCGCCGGCTGAATCTCGGTCAATCGGCGCGCGTATAGTGCGTCGTGACAACGGGAGTCGAGCTATGAATCGCAAGTCGAGCTTCGCGGCGCTGCTCGCGGTCGTGGGCGCGAGCATCGTCTTCGGCATGGTGCTTGGCGGCAAGCTGAACGCGCCCCCGGCGATCAAGGCGGCGTCGGCGACCCAGGGCGCCGCGCCGGCGGCGTTCGCGGCCGCGACGGGCCCGACGCACACCATCGCGCTCCCCGATTTCTCGGAGATCGCCGCGTCCACCCTCCCCGCGGTCGTCGGCGTCCAGAACACCACGGTCGACAAGAAGGGCGTTCCCGACGAGGGCGGCGACGACGACGGCAGCGGCAACGGCGATCCGGACGATCCGATCTTCCGCTTCTTCTTCGGCCCGGGCGGGCCGCACCAGCAGCAATCTCCCCGCATGATGCCGCGGAGCCCGCAACGGAAGGTCTCGTCGGGCTCGGGCTTCATCATCACCGACGACGGCTACATCCTGACGAACAACCACGTCGTCGAGGGTGCGACCAAGCTCGAGGTCACGCTCGACACCGGCGAGAAGTACGAGGCCGACGTCGTCGGCACCGACCCGATGATCGATCTCGGGCTGATCAAGGTGAACACGAAGGGGAAGAAGCTCCCCACGGTGCCGCTGGGCGATTCCGACTCGCTGCGCGTCGGCCAGTGGGTGATGGCCGTCGGCAATCCGCTGGCACTCGAGCGCACGGTCACCGTCGGCGTCGTGTCCGGCAAGAAGCGCCAGGTGCCGATCGGCGACACGGTTCCCGCGCTTGCGAACTTCATCCAGACCGACGCTGCGATCAATTTCGGCAACTCCGGCGGGCCGCTCCTCGACGGCGCGGGCCGCGTCGTCGGCATCAACACCGCCATCTTCCGAGGCGAATGGGCCGAGGGGATCGGGTTTGCCATCCCGATCAACGAGGCGCGCAAGGCGGCCGAGGAGCTTCGCGCGGGCGGCAGCGTCAAGCGCGGCTACCTCGGCATCACGATGAACTCGTCCCCGGTCAACGACCGCGCGAAGGCGTACTACAAGCTCCCGGACACGACCGGCGTGATCATCGCCGAGGTCGCCCCGAAGGGCCCCGCCGCCGAGGCCGGCGTCCGCAAGAACGACGTCGTTCGCAAGATCGACGGCGAGGCGGTCAAGGACAACCAGGACCTTCTCGCGCGCATCGCGTCGCGGAAGCCCGGCGAGACCGTGCGCCTCGAGATCATGCGCGACGGTGAGCCGGTCCACGTCGACGTCAAGCTGACCACGCGCCCGGTCACGTTCGACAAGAACGGCAATCAGCAGTCCGAGCCGGATGACGACCAGGCGGCGCCCTCCTCCGCGCAGGGGCTCGGCATCAAAGTTCAGGCGATCCCTCCCGCCCTGCGCTCGCAGCTCCAGCTGGGGAACGACGACGCGGGAGTCCTCATCAGCTCGGTCGATCCCGAATCGCAAGCGGCCGACGAAGGTCTGACGCCGCGCCAGCTCGTCGTCTCGCTCGACGACAAACCGATCCGCTCGGTCGCCGACTGGAACCACGTCGTCAAGGGCCTGAAGCCCGGCGACACGGTCAAGGTCGAGGTCTTCGTCGGAGGCCGCACCGAGTTCGTCTTCCTCGCCGTCCCGCAGTCGGGAGCGAAGTAACCTTTTCCCCGCCACGATGAAGGCGCCGCGCGGCCCCGAAAGGGTCGCGCGGCGTGTGTTATTTTTCCGGCATGGCGACGCGCCGCAAGCCGCTCGTGCTCGTCGTCGACGACGAGAGCGACATCCGGTCGTCCCTGCGCATGATCCTCGAGTACGAAGGGTACGCCCTCGTCGAGGCGGCCTCCGGCGAGGATGCGCTGGCGCGGATCGAGCGGGAGCGCCCGGACGCGATGATCTGCGACATCAAGATGCCGCGCATGGACGGCCTCGAAGCGTTGGCACGGGTGAAGCAGGCCGAGCCCACACTCCCCGTCATCATGATCTCCGGACACGCCACGATCGCCACGGCCGTCGAGGCGACGAGGCTCGGCGCCTTCGATTTCATGGAGAAGCCGCTCGAGCGCGACCGCGTGCTCCTCGTCCTGCGGAACGCCCTCGAGAGGCGCCGCCTCGAGGACGAGAACCGCGACCTCAAGCTCGGCTACGAGGAGCGCTTCAAGCTCATCGGGTCGTCGGCGCCGCTGGCCTCGGTGCGCGAGGCGATGGCCCTCGCCGCGCCGACCAAGGCCTCGGTCCTCATCACCGGCGAGTCGGGGTCCGGCAAGGAGCTCGTGGCGCGTGGTATCCACAAGAACAGTCCGCGGGCGGCGAAAGCCTTCATCAAGGTCAACTGCGCGGCGATCCCCGATGAGCTCATCGAGTCCGAGCTGTTCGGCCATGAGAAGGGATCGTTCACGGGGGCGAGCCGCGACCAGCTCGGCAAGTTCGCGCAGGCCGACGGCGGCACCATCTTCCTGGACGAGGTCGGCGACATGAGCCTGAGGACCCAGTCGAAGGTCCTCCGCGCACTCCAGGACGGCGAGATCGAGCCGGTCGGGGCCGCGAAGTCGTTCGTGGTCGACGTGCGCGTCATCGCCGCGACGAACAAGCACCTCCCCGACGAAATCGCCGGCGGACGCTTCCGAGAAGACCTCTTCTTCCGCCTGAACGTGGTGCCGATCCATCTGCCGCCGCTCAGAGATCGCCGCGACGACATTCCCGCGCTCGTCGCGGAGTTCGCCGCCGCGTTCTGCGCGGAGAACGGGATGAGGCCCAAGACCTTCACGGAGGACGCGATCGCGGCGCTTGCCCGCCTGCCGTGGCGCGGGAACGTGCGCGAGCTGCGCAACGCGGTCGAACGGCTCCTCATCATGACGCCGCGCCCGTCGATCCGCGCCGCCGACATTCCGCCGGGGCTGGGCCTGGCGCCCGCCGCCGAGCCGGCGGCCGCAGGCGCGGGCGCCGTCTCCCAGGCGGCGACCCTCCAGGAGTTCAAGGACGCCACCGAGAAGGCGTTCATCCTCGCGAAGCTCGAGGAGCACGACTGGAACGTCGCCGCGACCGCGAAGGCGATCGACACGCCGCGCTCGAACCTCTACAAGAAGCTCGAGACCTACGGTATACGTAGGGACGCCGAATGATCGGCGACCGAGATGTCGTCGTCGTCGCCGGGGCGAGGACTCCCTTCGTCAAGGCGAACACGTCGCTGCGGCGCGTCGGCGCCGTCGAGCTCGGGCGCATCGCCGTCCGAGAGGCGATCGAGCGGGCCGAGCTCGACCCGGAGGCGATCGACGAGGTCGTCGTCGGCAACATCGCAGGTCCGGCCGACGCCGCGAACGTCGCGCGCGTGATCGCCCTCGAAGCGAAGATCCCGAAGAAGGTCCCCGCCGTCACGGTCAGCCGCAATTGCGCGTCGGGACTGGAGAGCGTCGTCGACGCCTCCTATCGCATCCGCGCGGGTGATGCGGACCTCATCGTCGCGGGCGCCGTCGAGTCGATGTCGAGGATCCCTTTCCTCTTCTCCGACGAGGCGCAGGACATCTGGACGCAGGTCGCCCGCGCGCGCAGCTTTCCGGCGCGGATCGCCGCCTTCGCCCGTTTCCGGCCACGGCATTTCAAGCCGGTCGTCGCGCTCGAGCTCGGGCTCACCGACCCGGTCTCGGGGCTCAACATGGGCCAGACGGCCGAAGTGCTCGCGCGCGAATTCCGCATCCCGCGCGAGGACCAGGACGCTTTCGCCCTCAGAAGTCACAAGCTCGCCGCGGCGGCGTGGAACGAGGGCCGGATGCAGGGCGAGGTCGTGGCCGTCCCGGTGCCGCCCCGCTTCGAGGACGCTGTCGATCGAGACAACGGCTTCCGCGAGAACCAGACTCCCGAGGCGCTCGCGAAGCTCCGGCCGATCTTCGATCGCAAGTTCGGCACGGTTACGGCGGGGAACTCCTCACAGATCACCGACGGCGCGGTCGCCCTCGTGCTCGCGTCGGCCGAGCGGGCCCGCGCGCTCGGCCTTCCGGTCATGGGGAAGATCCGGTCGTGGGCGTTCGCCGGCTGCGACCCCGAGCGCATGGGGCTCGGCCCCGTCGTCGCCTCTCCGATCGCGCTCCGCCGCGCGGGCGGTCTCTCGATGGCGCGCATGGACCGCGTCGAGATCAACGAAGCGTTCGCGGCACAGGTGCTCGCCTGCTTCAAGGCGTTCGACTCGAAGGCGTTCTGCGAAGCGACGCTGGGAAGCGGCGCAGTCGGAGCGCCGCCGCTCGAAAAGGTCAACGTCAACGGCGGCGCGATCGCGCTCGGCCACCCGGTCGGCGCCTCCGGCGGCCGGCTCATCCTGAGTCTTCTCCGCGAGATGCAGCGGGCCGATGTCTCGCTGGGCCTCGCCACCCTGTGCATCGGCGGCGGGCAGGGCGGCGCCGTCGTGGTCGAGAGGAGCTAGGTGAGCGATCCGTCCGGAATGAACCACTGGATCGATCCGAACGGGATCGTCCACATCGTCTTCGACCGCCCGAACGACAAGGTCAACCTGCTCACGCCGGCGATTCTCGAGGACCTCGGGCAGCTCCTCGACTCCGTCCACGGCCGCGACGAGGTGCGAGGCCTGCTCTTCGCGAGCACCAAGCCGGATTGCTTCATCGCCGGGATGGACGTCGAGGTCATCGCGTCCTTCACGGACGCCTTCAAGGCCGCCGAGGGCGCGCGCTTCGGCCAGATCGTCTTCCAGAAGATCGCCGACCTGCCGGTTCCTTCCGCGGCCGCCATCGGGGGAACGTGCCTCGGCGGCGGCACCGAGCTCGCGCTCGCCTGCACCGTCCGCGTCGCCGCCGACACGAAGGCGACGAAGATCGGCCTCCCCGAGACGCAGCTCGGCATCATCCCCGGCTTCGGCGGCACGCAGCGCTTGCCGCGGCTCGTCGGCCTCACGACGGCCCTCGACCTCATCCTGACCGGCAAGCAGCTCGACGCGAAGCGCGCCCTCCGCGCCGGAGTCGTCGATCTCGTCGCCCCCGAGGAGTACCTCGAGCGCGAGACGATCAAGCTCATGCAGAAGGCGGCGTCCGGGTTGAAGCGCCGGCGCCCGCTCGTCCCCCGCCTCGTCGAGTCGATCGCCCCGGTACGCCGCTTCGTCCTGCAGAAGGCCGAGAAGGCGACCGCCGCGAAGGTGACCCCCGAGGCGTACCCGGCGCCGTTCCGCGCGATCGAGGCGATCGACGCCGCCTTCGCGCTCCCGCTCTCCCAAGGGCTCGACCTCGAGGCGCGGATCGTCGGCGAGCTCGTACCCACGCGCACCTCGAAGAACCTGATCTGGATCTTCAAGAGCCAATCGGCGCTCAAGAAAGACGCCGGCGGCATCGTCGCGCTGCCGCGCAAGGTGAGACGGGCCGCCGTCCTCGGCGCCGGGATCATGGGCGGCGGCATCGCGCAGCTCATCGCCGACAAGGGGATCCCGGTCCGCATGAAGGACGTGAGGGGCGAAGCCCTCCTCACGGCGCTCCGCCACGCCTCCGGCCTCTGGAAGGAGCAGGTCGTCAGGAAACGGCTCTCCCCCCGCGAGATGCGCCAGAAGCTCGGCTTCATCGCCCCGACCCTCGACGACACCGGCTTCGCCAAGGTCGACATCGTGCTCGAAGCGGTCGTCGAGAACCTCGAGGTCAAGCAGAAGGTGCTGGCCGCGATGGAGGAGAAGATCGGCGACCGCGCCGTCTTCGCGTCGAACACCTCGACCCTCCCCATCTCCGACATCGCCGCGCGTGCCGTGCGCCCCGAGCGGGTCGTCGGCCTCCACTTCTTCAACCCCGTGCACCGCATGCCGCTCGTCGAGGTCATCGCCGGCGTGCGCAGCTCGCCCGAAGCGGTCGCCACCGTCCACGCCTTCGCACGCGAGCTCGGCAAGGTTCCCGTCGTCGTGCGCGACGCCCCCGGCTTCCTCGTGAACCGGATCCTCATGCTCTACTTCAACGAGGCGCTCCGCCTCCTCGCCGAGGGCGTGACGATCGACGCCGCCGACGCCGCGATGCGCGACTTCGGCATGCCGATGGGTCCGTTCGCGCTCCTGGACGAGATCGGCCTCGACACCGGCCAGCACGCCGCCGCGGTGCTCGAAGGCGCCTTCGGGAAGCGCATCGGCGCCGCGACGCCGATCCTGCAGGCGCAGGTCGCCGCCGGCCGCCTCGGCAAGAAGAACGGGAAGGGCTTCTACCACTACAAGAACGGCAAGCGCACCGGCTCCGACCCGGCAGCGTCCAAGCTCGCCTCCTCCGGCCCCGAGCTCTCGCTCCCCGTCGAGACCCTCCAAGAGCGCATGGTCCTGGCGATGGTCAACGAAGCCGCGGTTTGCCTCGAGGACGGCGTCGTCCGCGAGCCGCGCGACGTCGACATCGGCATGGTTTTCGGGACGGGTTTCCCTCCATTCCGCGGCGGTCTCCTCCGCTACGCCGACTCGATCGGCCTCGCCGTGCTCGTCGACCGGCTCGCGCGCCTCGCCGATTCCCAAGGCGAGAGGTTTCGCCCGGCTCCGCTCCTCCGCGATATGGTGCGCGAAGAGAGGCGTTTTTACCCGGCGTGAAACCGGCTCTGTTCGGGACCGTTTGAACAACGACTTCGTTTGGAGCCGGGATTAGAATCCAAGCTTCACCGCGCTCTCAATCAGAGCGACGAGAGGATGGGCATGCGGAACACGATGCGAGTTCAATGGGTCGTCGGTGCGCTCCTTGGAGCATGGGTCGGCAGCGCAACCGGCGCCCTCGCCGCGGCGGAGTCCCCTGCGGCCACCGTGCAGGAAGGGATCACGGTCGTTCTCCACGACAAGGTCTCGAAGCTCCTCGCATCGCACGACAAGGACGGTAACCCCGACAAGAGAGGGACCTATTCTCAGACATACAAGAAGGTCGACGCCGGGACGTACCAAGCAACCTTCCACGTCGATACGATCGAGCCGACGACGTTCCCGTTGACCCAGCAGCTCAAGACGGAGCGTTACTTGCTGACGCTCAAGGGCTCCGGCGGTAACTGGTCGATCGCGAACGAAGAGCTGAAGGACACCTACATCGGCCTCTTTCGAGGCGATTTTGCTCCCGACCTCTACAAGTTCGACAAGCTCACGTGGGACAAAGAGGGCTTGAAGCTCTCCGCGAGCAACGGCTATCTCTACACCTACGTCAGTCACGGTTCGACGGTCGCGTTTCGCGTGTTCGCGGACGACCTGACCTACGACTTCGTTCCGCCGTCCGACACCGGCTACTACGGCGCGATTCGCAACAAGATCTTCAAGGACCATCCCCAGGACATCGTCTTCAAGACGGATTGGGCCGACATCGCCTGCGATCCGGCGACGTGCAACGATTTCATGAAGAGCATCTTTTCCGGCCTGGACAAGACGACGAGCGGGACCGGCGGCGCGTGGAGCAATGCCAAGAGCGACTTGGCGTCGTCGCAGTCCGACATGGCGGCGACGAAGTCGAAGAACCCCTTCGGCGTCTTCACGCGCGAGCGCGAGATCGCTCGCAAATATTGGCGCGAGAATTCGTACGGGGGGTTCGCGAGGGTTCCCGAAGCCGATCGGCGGTTCTGGCAGGTGGAGTTTCACACCAAGACCGCAGGCAAAGAGCGGTTCGTCGACATGCTCTGGGACAACTGGGCCCCGTGGCAGGTGACGATGTACGCCACCGACTACGGACGGCAGTTCGACATTCCGTTGTTCGGCTACTACGACGAGGCGACGCGCAAGGGCAGCACGCCCCCGTATCTTCTCGAGCAGCGCGACGACCTGGACGCGCGTGATTTCGATCTGGCAGGTCTCGACGCCAAGGTCGAGATCGGGCTCGACGAGCCCGACTCCCTCGTCGGCGACGTGACCTATCAGATCAACATGAAGCGCGACCTTCGCGAGCTTCCCTTCGCCATTCCGCGCAGCCACATCGCGGGTGCCACCGTGACGGATCCTCGGAGCCCCAAGCTGTTCGTGAACTCGGTCCAGGACGGCGACGGAAACGAGCTGACCTGGGTGAAAGAGGGCGCGCTCAGCGGGCTCATCATCTTCCCGAAGATGGTTCCCGCCGGAACGAAGCTGACACTGCGTCTTCAGTTCGAGAATCTCGATTCCATCTCGCGTCTCAACCCGTCGTATGCCTCCCTCGACCGTGAGGGCTGGCTTCCCCTGGTGCGCTTCGGGGATTTCATCGACACGTTCCACATGACGACACGCCTCCCGGCGAAGTACGAGATCCTGGGCATCGGCAAGAAGGTGTCCGAAAACGTGCAGAACGACGTCCGCACCACCGTCTGGGGATCGGACAGCCCCGTCACATTCCCGACCATCATTTTCGGGGAGTACATCAGCGACGACGCCGGCAAGTACGAGGCGAAGAAAAGCGATGGCACGGTCATCCCGGTGCGGGTCTACGTCGACAAGGTCAGCACGCAGGGAATTTCGGACCAAGAAGGATTCAACGGTGGCGCACGAGACATCCGCGGCAAGCAGCTCGGGGCCATCGCTACGCAAGCCGCCGTCGCGCTCAATTACTACAAGGATCTCTACGGCGCGGACTACCCGTTCGCCAAGCTCGATCTCGTCGCCGACCCCAACGGTTTCCTCTACGGGCAGTCGCCCGCATCGATCGTGTACCTCGGATTCGGGGTCTTCCGCGGCGAAGGTACGATCATCAACGCCACGGACAGGAACGCTTCTCAGATCTCGAAATTCAACCGGGACGTCGTCGCGCACGAGGTCGGACATCAGTGGTGGGGCGGCCTGATCACGAACGCGAACCAACGCAATTACTGGTTCGTCGAGAGCATGGCCGAGCTGTCGGCTGCGTTGTACGTCGAGACCACGGCGGGGAAGAAGAAGTACCTCGACAAGGTCGCCGACTGGCGTCAAGTCATCCTCGGCAGTGAGCCGGATTCGAACGTCCAGTCGGGGTACACGATGTGGGGCGGCTCGCTCAACGCGACCCAAGCGAACATTTACAACAAGGGTCCGTACGCGTTCCACATCTTCCGATCCACCTTCGGCGACGACAAGTTCTTCGCGCTCCTCAAGGAGATGACGAAAGAGCTCCAGCACAAGGAAATCGTCACGCGCGATATGCAGGACGTCATGGAGAAGGTCGTCGGCGGCAACATGGACTGGTTCTTCGATCAATGGGTCCGCGGTGTCGGCCTCCCCCAGTACGCGATCAACTGGACGAAGCGGAAGAACGAGCAGGGAAAGTGGATCGTCGAGGGCACGATCAAGCAGCGCGTCGTCTTCGGTAAGGACAAGGTCACCCTGAAGGACGTCTACTACCGCGGCGTGGCGCCTCTCTCGTTCGTCGATTTGAACGGAAAGGAGACGAAGTCGGCGAAGCCGCTCCTGGTGCAAGGCCCCGAGACGCCGTTCCGCGTCATCGTTCCAGACGAGCCGGAGAAGGTCTACTTCAACAAAGACGGCGAGATCCTCGCAGAGGATCTCGTAGTCAACACGAGCTGGTAGCGCGGCCCTGATCAAGATCGACGGACTGACGAAGAGCTACCCCGAGGGGGCGATCGCCCTCAAGGACGTTTCCTTCGAAGTCGGCCGCGGTGAGTTCGTCTTCATCACGGGGCCGTCGGGCTCCGGGAAGTCGACGCTCCTGCGGCTCCTCATGCGCCACGAGAAACCGACCTGGGGGGGCATCTCCGTCCTCGGACGCGATCTCACGACCCTTCCCGCGCGGAAGGTTCCGGAGCTGCGCCGATCGATGGGGGTCGTCTTCCAAGACTTCAAGCTCATCAAGCGGAAGACGGCGCTCGAGAACGTGGCCTACGTGCTGAACGTCGCGGGAATCCCGCGAGCCGAGCAGAAGCGCCGCGCCTATCACGCGCTCAAAGGCGTCGGCCTGTCCCATCGGCTGGGCGTGACGCCCGAGGCGCTGTCGGGGGGCGAGCAGCAGCGCGTCGCGATCGCGCGGGCGGTCGTCAACGAGCCGGAGCTGCTCCTCGCCGACGAGCCGACGGGGAACCTGGATCCCGATCTTGCGGTCGAGATCATGCGCCTCTTCCGCGAGATCAACGCGCGGGGCACGACGGTCGTCGTGGCGACGCACGATCGCGACCTCATCCGGCGAATGCAGCGCAGGACGATCGTGCTCCATCAGGGGCGCCTCGCCGAGGGCGCGGTGCTCGTATGACCGGCGCGCACCTCCGGTACTTCGTGACCGACGCGCTCGACGAGTGGCGGCACAGTCCCGGGCCGAACGTCCTCGCGGCCGCGACGTTGGCGGCGGTGCTCTTCGTCGCGGGTGTGAATCTTCTCCTGCTCACGAACCTCTCGGCGCGCGTCGCAGGGTGGAAGTCCGACCTTCGCTTGTCGATCTATCTCGCCGACGGCGCGTCCGCGTCCGACGTCGAGACGCTCCGCGCGAAGGTTCAGGGGGTCGCCGGCGTCGAGAAGATCGAGTACGTCGACAAGGACGAGGCGCTCGCGCGCTTCCGGAAGTCGTTCAAGGACCTCGCCGACGTTCCCACCGAGCTGGGGACGAACCCGCTTCCCGCCTCGCTCGAGGTCTACCTCGGCGGCGGGGCGCAGGCGAAGGTGACGGCGCAGAACATCGGATCGGCGGCGTCGGGGTCGAAGGCGGTCGAGGAGGTGCGCTACGACCAGGCGTTCCTCGACAAGGTCGATTCCCTCCTCGACGTCGCGCGGTGGGGCGGGTCGGCGCTCGGTCTCGTGATCCTCGCCGCCGTCGGCTTCGTCGTCGCGGGCGTGCTGCGGCTCACCGTGCACGCGCGCCGCGACGAGATCGAGATCATGCACCTCGTCGGCGCGCCGCCGATGCTCGTCCGCGGACCGTTCCTCGTGACCGGGCTCGTCCACGGGCTCGCCGGCGCAGCGCTCGCGATCTTCGCGGTCGAGGCGGCGCGGCGCGCCGCGACGCTCTACACGGCGGGCGACGGTCTCTTCGGGATCGTGGCGGGCCGGCCGCTGGCTCTGGCGCCCGCCGCGCTGCTCGTCGGGACCGGCGCGCTCCTCGGTCTCGCCTCAGCGTGGCTCGCCTGCTCCTACCAGTCGAAGGCGATGTAGAACTCGCTGTCCCACGGCGGCAGCGCCGCCTTGACGGGGATCGGGTCGTACGTGAAGGGCGTCGACGGGTCGTCGATGTAGCGGGTGTAGGGGAGGCGCTTCGCCCAGGCCCAGTTGAACTGGAGCCCGCCGAGGAAGAAGAACTGGAAGCCGCCGCCGTACGAGCCGCGCAGGTCTTCCAGCCGGTTGTTCGTGGTATCGAACCACCTGAACTTGATGGGAACGAGCGGGGCTCCCGGACTGGCCTGCGTCGCGCGAATCTGGTGGGCGTCCGGGTCGTAGAAGAGGTCGCCCGGGAGCCACGCGGTACCCATGTCGAGGAAAAGGAATCCGCGGATGTTCCGGATCGGCCCGAGCGGGAACCGTAGCTCGTCGACGAACGGGAAGCGCAGCTCCATCTGCGCCCCCGCGATGTTCGAGCCGTAGAGCGTACGGAAACCGTAGCCGCGCAGCGTGTTGAGCCCGCCGACGCCGTAGAAGATTTGCCGGCCTCCGCGATTCAAGACCCCGACGAAACGCGTCGCCAGGAGCGAGCGTTTCGTGAGCTGCTTGTACATGCGAAAGTCGAGCGAGTACTGGAGGATGTTTCCCGGATAGGTGCTGCCGAGGTTGTAGCCGTAGAGGAAACCGACGTCGAGGCGCTTCCCCTGGAACGGCCCCCACGACTGGTAGCGCGTCGTGTCGCCGATGACGCTCGGCTGGAAGGTGAGGAACTTGTCGTTGACGCTCTGGAACTGCGCTTGGGCGAACCCGCCGACGTTCGCGTATCCGGTGAACACGTCCTGCGTGTTGTCCGCCGCGCCGACGGCGGTGTCGATCCGGTAGTAGCGGTTGAACGGGTACTGGACGAAGAACTGCGCGCCGGTGTTCCGCTGCACCTGCTGGCGGTTGAGGTTGTAACCGTTGCTCGACAGGTAGTAGTCGCGGAGGTCGAAGATCGTCGCGCCCCACCGGGTCCGGTTCTTGAGGTTCGTGTAGCTGACGAGGAAGTTCGAAAAATCAGCGACGCTGTAGAAGTTGACGAAGACGCGGTGGTCGCCCAGCAGATCCGCGACCTCGAGGGCGACGTTCGAGAGGAATGTGCCGTCGTCGGTGACGCCGACCGAGATTTGCGGCGCCTCGATGTCCCACTTCAGCTTGTACTTCTTCGCCGTCGCCGGGTCGGCCTTGAGCTGGAGAGGCGGAGTGAACGGCTCCGCCTCGGGCGCGCCGGGCACGGTCGTCTCGGCCGCGGTGTGAACTTCGGTCGGCTTCACCGGCATGCGGAAGAGGCGGAACGTCCCGTCTTGGTACGCGTCGTAGACGAGGTTCGTCTCGTTGCCGCGCGGCGCCATCTCGACCGGCGCGAAGCAGCCGCCCACGACGTCGGTGTACTGGCGCGTCTCGCCGGTCGCGATGTCGAGGGCGAAGATGTTGAAGACGCCGAAGCCGCCCCGGTCCGAGGAGAAGTAGACGGTCTTCCCGTCGCGCGAGTACGACGGTTGGATGTCGAGCGACGGACCGAACGTGAGCTGCGTCTTCTTCGTGGGATCGGAGACGTCGACCGAGAAGATCTTCCACGACTCGCCGATCCGCCGGTTGTAGAGAACCGACGTGCCGTCCGGGGCGTACCACGGGTTCGCGTCGAAGTCGTCGTCCTGCGTCAAGTTGCGGACCTTGTGCGTCTTGAGATCGAGCTCGAAGATGTCGACGACGCCGTCCTTGTTCCCCTCGAACGCGACCTTGGTGCCGTCGGGCGAGAACGCCGGGCTCGAGCACTGCGCGATGCCTTTCAACGGGATGATCTTCTGCAGCTTGCCGTGGAGCGAATCGAAGATCGCGAGCGGGCGCTCGTTCTCCTTCCTCACGAAGACGGCGATCTCGTCGCCGGCGGGCGACCACGAGAGGTCGCGCCGCCCCGAGAACGCCTCGGCGACGAGGTACCGGTACTTGTTCGTCCAACCCTTGGTCAGGTTGTGGACCTTCTTGCCATCCTCCGCCGAGAAGATGACGAGGTCGAGGTCCATCTGGGTCGGGGTCGAGAGCGCGGCGATCAGCTCGCCCGACGGCGAGAGTGTCGGCGAGAACGAGTAGATTCCCGGCTGGCGGATCCCGACCTCCTTCCCGTAGTCGTCGGGGCTCTTCTTCTCGAGGAGGACCGGGAAGTACTTCTGACGGAGATAGCGGTTGAAGTTCCGGTCGAACGCCTCGATCTCGATGCCGAACGCCTCCTTGATCGCCTTCGGGATGTTCCCCGTGAGGAGGACCTTGCGGTACTCGTAGATGAAGCTGCGGACGCCTTCCTTCCCGTACTCTTTCTCCATGTAATCGAAGACGGCGTGGCCGAAGCGGTAGTTCAAGTAGGAGAGCTGGTCGAGGTACTGCAGCGGCGGGATGTAGTTGTTGACGACCGCGTCGCGGATCGCCATCCGGTCGAGGTTGTCCTCGTCCTGCCCGAAGTACGACGCCATCCCCTCGATGAGCCACGTCGGGATGCGCGCGCGCAGCGCCCGGCCGATGTACCCCTCGAAGAAGAGCGAGTACTGGAAGATGTGCGTCAGCTCGTGCGAGATGAGCTTGTACAGCTTGTCCGGAGGCTGATCGATCGGAAGGACCATCCGGTTCTGGATCGGCTCGGCGAAGGCGCCCACCGCCTCGGGGAGCTCCTCGGACGAGACGTTCGTCTCCTCGAACTCGCCGTGGGTCTTGTAGATGATCATCGGGACCCGGAAGCGCAGCTCGTGATCGAGCTCCTTGCTGAGCCGCACGTAGGCGCTCTCGGCGTAGGAGACGACGTCGTCCAGGAACGGCTCGGAGGCGGGGTAGTAGTAGATGTCGAAGTGCGGAGCCTTGTACACCTTCCACTTGTAGTTGTCGTAGGCGATCTTGTTCTGGCCGAAGTACGTGTAAGCCTGCGCGTTCACGTGGGACGGCAGCGCCGTGATCGCGGCGGCGGCCGCGAGCGCCAGGGCGAGGCCCGAGCGTGCCGGGGTGCGTCTCATCCCTTGAAGAGCAAGCGCACGTCCGGCAGGTTGCGCGGGGCGAGGACGGCGAGCACGTCGGGTGAGGCGGCGTTCCCCAGCTCGTAGAAGGCGCTGATCGGGTCGTTCGCGGAGCCGCGGTAGACCGCCTGCCGCTGCGTCTTGTCGCGGAAGAGGAGCGAGCCGTCGGCGCCGCGGAAGTAGAGCGCCTCGAGCTCGAAGGTGAACTCCTCCTGCTCGACGAAGCGCGTCTGCCGGACCTTCTGACCGGTCGACTCGCTCACGATGTCGACGTCCTCGAACCCCGACGCGTCGCGCTTCGTGTAGTGGACCGCGCCCGAGACGACGATGTCGGCGCCGTGCTCGCGCCCCAGCCACTTGAAGAACTCTGCGTTCTTCGCCATGTCGTCCAGTGTCTGCTCCGGAACGGCCGGCGGCGGCGTGACGTCGAGAATCGCGAACGAGGTGTGCTTGCGCAGCTCGTTCCTCAAGAAGTGGACGATCTCCCGGTTGACGTCGACGAGGTCCGAGTCGTTGACGATGAATCCCGCGACGAGGAGGGTCTTCGCGCCGTCGACCTTGACGCGCGCCGGCATCGGCAGCGACACCGTGACCTCGACCATGTCGTGGCCCTTCTTCTTCGAGCCTTCGAGCGGAACGCCCGGCCCGGCCTTGCCGTCGTCGGACACCTTGCGCCAGAAGATCGCGGAGCGCGCGGCGTTGTCGCGGATGCGCGCGTCGCGCGGCGAGGCCGCGACCGCCTTCTCGAACAGAGAGCGCGCCGCGTCGGCATCGCCGAGCGCTTCCGACGCGACCGCGAGATTGTTGAGGAGGCGTGCGTCCGACGGGTCGTCGCGGAGGGCGCGCTCCCAGCGGTACTTCGCTTCGCGCCAGTTCCCTTCCTTCGCCATCTCGGTCCCATAGCGAAGAAGCTCGTCGGTCGGAGACTCGGCGGGAAGATTGGAGAAAGCGAAGAGGACGAGCGCGCCGGCGGCCGCGTTGAGGCGGACGTTCATCACCCAACGCATAATACACTCCGTTTCTCATGCCGCCGCGCTGCATCGAACCCGCACGAGGCCGGTTGCGCGGCACTTTTCGCGCACCCTCGTCGAAGAGCGCGACACATCGCGCGCTCCTCGCGGCGGCTCTCGCGTCCGGTCGCAGCACCGTTCGCCTGCCCCTCGACGCCGAGGACACACGGGTGACCCTGGACGGGCTCGCGGCGCTCGGGATACCGGTGTCGGATGAGGGGGACTGTTGGCACGTGACGGGCACGGGCGGCCCCGTCCCGGGCGGGGGCAACGTGGCCCTCGGCGCTTCCGGCTCATCGGCGAGATTCCTGACGGCGCTGGCAGCGCTCGGCCGCGCACCGTCGCGCCTGGACGGCACGCCCCGCCTGCGCGAGCGCCCGATGCACGAGCTGATCGATGCGCTCGCGGCGGCCGGAGCGCACGTCGCACCGAGCGCGGGCGGAAGGTTTCCTCTCGCGGCGGGCGGAACCGCCGTCCGGGGCGGCCGCCTCGTCGTCGCCGGCAATCGCAGCAGCCAGTTCGCGAGCGCCCTGCTCCTGATCGGCTGCGCGTGCCGCGAGGGCATCGAGCTCGTCGTCCCGGAGCCGCGCGTCTCGTGGTCGTACGTCCGCATGACGATCGAGATGCTCGAAGCGTTCGGCGCGCGTGTCGTCGTGGCGGACGACGGCGGCCTCGCCGTGCCGCCGCAACGGCTCACGGCGACGACGGTGACGATCGAGGCCGATCACTCCTCGGCGTCGTACGCGTTCGCCGCCACGGTCGTGGTCGGCGGGCGGACGACGGCCGCCGGCTTGAGGAGCGCGAGCGCACAGCCCGACGCACGGTTCCTCCGCGACCTCGCCGGCCTCGGCGCTCGTGTCGTCGAGAGCGAAGGCGGGATCGTCGTCGACGCCGACGGGGCGATCCCGGCGTTCGCATGGGATCTATCCGACGCGCCCGATCTCGCGCCCGGGGCGGCGGTGCTCGCGCTCTTCGCGGAGGGGCCGTCGAGCCTCTCGGGGCTCCATCACCTGCGTCTCAAGGAGTCCGATCGTGTCGAGGCGATCCGCCGCAACCTCGAGAGGATGGGCGCCGCCGTCTCGGTGTCGGACGGCACGATCGGCATCACGCCGCCGGGCCCGGCGATCCACGGCGCGACGATCGAGACGATGGGCGACCACCGCATCGCGATGGCATTCGCCGTCGCGGGCCTCAGGGTGCCGGGGGTAACGATCGACGACGACCTCGTCGTCGCGAAGTCGTATCCGCAGTTCTGGCGAGATTTCGAAGAGTGGTCAAAAGTCGACAGATAACCGCTCACAGTTCCGAACTGTCGACTGTGAACTGTCGACTGTTGACTAGAACTGGAAGCTCAACCCCACGTTGATCGTCGAGCGCACGATGTCACGCGAGACGTAGGTTGCGACCGCGCCCAACGAAACCTGCGCGGCGTTCGCCGGCACCGAGAGCTTGTCGGGAAGAAGAACCGTGTCGAGGTAGCCGGTGGTGTTCCAGTCGATGATGACGTGGAAGCCGTCGAGCACCTTGATGCGCGCGCCCGCTTCCACCATCGTGTTCCAAGCGGTCTTGCCGACCGACTGCTGGAGGACGCCGTACCCTGGAACGGCGACGGTCACGCCGCCGATCGACTGGAACGCGAAGTAGGTGAACGGTCCCGAGTCGACGTTGAGGTTCTCTTGGAGGAGCGCCGCCTGGCCTTGAATGTAGAGCGAGAGGCGCTGCCGGAAGAAGTTGAACTGCGCTTCACCCGAGCCGAGCGGCCCCCACCCCTTCGTCGACTCGCCCATGAGGAGCATCTTCGTGGCGACGGTGTCGGTGAAGCCGAAGCCGACGACCTGCTTCGAGCCGATGACCCACGCCGGGCACGGGACGGCCCCCTGGTAGTCGAGATAGCGGATGCCCGCGGTCCAGGCGCCGTGAAACCGGAGGCCGCCCCAGTCGCGGCGGTAGTAGAGGTCGTAGGTCGAGAGGCGGTTGTTCAGGTCCTTGGGAACGGTCGTCGAAAGGTCGACCGTGGTGGTCGGGTAGGTGAACTCGTTCGTGTCGGGGAGGCCGTTGCCATTGGTGTCGTGGGACGGGTCCCAGAACGGCGGGATCTGCGTCACGTGCGAGTGGCCGCTGTCGATGTCGAGGTGCCACCACGGAAGCTGAGAGGGCAGGACCGTGCTGCCACCGCCGGGGAAGGCGCGCTCGTAGCCGGTCGCGTGAAGGTCGTACGACCCGTCATGCAGACCGTTGTAGGTGAACAGGTACTGGCCCCGGCCACGGGGCAGCGTCCAGCCGACCGTGAACAGCCCGGCTTGGCTCCCGTTGAGCTGGACTTTGCTCGACGTCGAGGCGTCGGGGCCGCTCGACACGGGGTTCTCCAGGTCGTGGATCGTCGCCGGTCCACCCCTGACCTCGAGGTAGAGCGCGAAGTGGTCGCCGAAGAACGGCTCCTTCTGTTTCGGCGGCTCCGCGGGCGGGGTCGCTTCCGTCTTCTTGGGGGCTGGGTCTTCTGCGGCCGCGGGGCTGAACGCCACCCCGAGCGCCACGACGCACACAGCCACCACCCTCCGATACCCGATCATGCAACGCCCCCTGCGCTTCGCCCCGCACCACGGCTTCTCGAAGCCACTCGTCGGCCACACTACTGATACGAAAGTCTGCCTATATAGAGAAAAGACAGACGCCCGTCAAGCACGGCTCGGGTGTTCGGTGGTCTCGAGGCCGATTCGCGCTGCATGTGTGCAGTGTTATGATCCGCCCGCTTTGGGGACAGCCGCTCCATGCGCCGGCCGGACGTCCGAGCGATTTTCACGTCGCAGCGCGCTCCACACGCAGAAATGAGGGGGAGATGGACAAGCGTCTCGCGTTCGTCGTGGCCACCGCGGCGGCCCTAGCCGTCGGTCCGGCGTTCGGGTCGGGGTTCGCGTTCTACGAGCAGGGGGCGAAGGCCTCCGGCCAGGCCGGCGCCTGGGTCGCCCGTGCCGACGATGCGTCGGCCAATTGGTACAACCCTGCCGCCCTCGCGTTCATGAGCGGCCGCGAGCTTCAGTTCGGTGTGAACTACCTCGACGTCGGCTCCGACACGAAGCTCGTCACCGGCATCGGTACCTTCGACGCCATCAGCAACGTCGAGACGCCCGCGCAGATCTATTTCTCCCAGAAGATCAACGACCGCGTGGCGTGGGGGGTCGGGGTCAATAACCCGTTCGGCCTGGCGACCGAGTGGCCGTCGCCCGTATCGCAGTTCAGCAAGCGCGCGGAGTTGGTCACCTACCTGATCAACCCCAACATTGCTTTCAAGCTCCACGAGTACTGGTCGCTCGGAATCGGGCTCGACTACCTGACGGCCGAGGTCCATGAATTCTCGCGGGACATCGCCGTTCCGCCAACGACGAGCAACCTGACCGGCGAGGGCGATGCGATCGGCTACAACGCCGCGCTCGCCTTCCGGCATGCCGGGTTCTCGATCGCGGGGACGTACCGGTCGGGGTTCACGCCGAAGATCAACGGTCAGATCCGCTTCAGCGGCGCGGCGGGGAACCTCTTCAACTCCTCCGCGACGGCGGCAATCGACCTTCCCTCCGAGGCCACCATCGCGGTTGCCTGGTCGACCAAGCGGTTCGACGTCGAGACCGATGCCTATCACACGGCGTGGAACTCGTTCCAGAGCCTCATCATCCAAACGCCGAGCCCGCTGACGTCGGTGTCGCTCGTCGAGAACTGGAAGGCGGTGTGGGCCTACCGGCTCGGCCTCGCGTTCCGGATCGACCAAGAAGGCCACCACGAGATCCGCGCCGGCGCCTACGTCGACCAGTCGCCGGTCCCCACCCAATACCTCCGTCCCTCGATTCCCGACTCCGACCGGACCGGCTACAGCCTGGGCTATGGATGGCAGGGGAAAAAGTTCGGCATCGATGTCTATGCGATGCGCCTCGACTTCGACGACGTGACGGCGACCGGCACGCCGGCCGACGGCGTTCTCCCAGGCACCTACCAAACGTCGATCAACCTGTTCGGCGGCACCTTCAAGTACCGATTCTGACCTTGCAGTGGCGGCGTCGGTCCCATCCTCGATCTTCGACGGACTGACGTCGACCGCCCGGCCGGAGGTGCGCGTGCGCACCTCGTCCGGATGGGACGACGGGGGTGCCGCCTTCGGCTCCGACGTCCGCGCGCTCGCCGCGGCGATGATCGGCTACGGCCTCGCCCCCGCCGGACGGGTGGCTGTCCTTGGACAGGCGGGAGCCGACGCCCTCCGAGCCGAGCTGGCGGTTCTCGTCGCCGGCGGTTGCCTCGTCTCGCCGGATCCCGCTCTCGGTGAGCGCGGCCTCGCGCACGCCCTCGCCGCATCCGAGGTCGTACAGGCGATCGCCTGCGACGAGCGCCATCTCGCGTTCCTGCTCGCCCTGAGGCCCGAGCTGCCCAGCCTCGAGCTCATCCTGCTCATGCGGGCGCAGCCGTCCGAGAGGAGACCGGCGGCGTTGCTCGTCTCTTCCGCCGTCGCGGCCGGCCACGCACACCTCGAGCGAGAGCCCGAGATGCTCCGCGCGGCGCTCGCGTCGGCGAAGCCGTCGGATCCGGCGGTCCTGTACTGGCGAGTCGCCGGCGCATCCGAGGCGCTGTCTCGGTCAGGCCTGGCGACGCTCACGGAGAGGATCGTCTCCGCGGTCGAGCCTGGGCGCGGACGGCCTGTCCTCGTCGCTGTCGAGGCCGGAAGCCCTGTGCGTCTCGCCGCCGCGGTGGCGATCGGCGATCGCGACGGGTCGCTCCTCCTCGCGGACGCGCTCGAGCGCCCCGACACCGGCCTCGACGAGAGGCCCGTACGGTCTGCGCTCCTCTCGACTCACGCCCTTTCTCGTCTGGCCCAGGCTTGGCAGGACGACATCGCCCGCCGCGGCTGGCCGTCCCGGGCCGTCGCGCGCTGGTCGCTGCGACAGCAGGGGGACGGCTGGAAGCGCCGCCTGGCCGAACTCCTGACGCTACGAACTTTGCGCTCGCGGCTCGGAAACGAGATCGGCCATCTCGACGTGGTACGCCAAAAGCCCGCGCGACTCGATCCGAGCACGGATTCGTTTTTCGAAGTCGTCGGCCTTCCGGTGCGGGAGTTGGCGGGCGACGTCCCGCTGCTGCCTGGCCCGGCGATTGCACCGTCGGCATGACCGGAGAGTGCCCAACATGCGCCGGACACAAGGTATTTTTGTCGCGTCGCTCGCCATCCTCATGGCGGGTCTGCCTGCCGGGGCCGACGGGCCCGCCGCGGATCCGGCGCTGACCGCCGCGGCGCAACCCACGCCGCCCGTCCCAGGCAAGAAGCTCGACGACGCGACGATCGAGCGCATCCTCAAGCTCCAGGATCAGGAAGAGGTCGCGGTGCGTGTCGTCCTGATTCCGGCGAGCGTCGAGGACAAGCACGGCCGCGTCGTCACGGGTCTCAAGGCGAACGATTTCCAGCTCTCCGACGAGAAGGTCCCCCAGCAGATCAAGTACTTCTCGATCGAGAACGACGCTCCGGTCGCGATCGCGTTCGTGCTCGACGTTTCCGGCAGCATGCGCCAGAGCGGCAAGCTGGACGCCGCAAAAGAAGCGATCCGCTTCTTCGTCGATCAGCTCCGCCCGCAGGACCGTTTCGCGCTGATCTGTTTCGCCGACGAGCAGGTGTCGTGGGTCACGCAGTTCACCTCCGATCGCACCGTGTTCCTGGAGCGTTTGGCGGTGCAGGAGGGGTACGGACAGACCGCGCTCAACGACGCGGTCGCCGCCACGCCGAAGCTCGTCGACGAGGCGTCGACCGGCCGGAAGGCGATCGTCCTCATCACCGATGGCGTCGACAACGCGAGCAAGCTGACGGTCTACGATGCGGTCAAGACCGCGCGCCACGTCGAGGTGCCGATCTACTCGATCGGCTTCTCGACCCTCCCCTGGGAGACCAACAGGAAGCCCACGGATCTGACCACGAACATGGGCGTGCTCAAGATGTTCGCGGATGAAACCGGGGGCGACACTTTCGTGGTCCAGGATCCCGACGAGATGAAGGAGGCGGTCGACAAGATCTCGACCAGCCTGCGTTACCAATACCTGATCGGGTACTCGCCCGGCCTGCAGCGGTGGGATGGCCACTTCCGCTCGATCCAGCTCCAGGCCAGGAACGGCCGTTACGTCGTCAAGACCCGCAAGGGGTACTACGCGAACCCGTGACGGGTTAAGTTCCCGCCCCACGTAAATCTGACACTCCCGCCGCGCCGCAGAGGCGTCACTCGGGCCTTCTAACCCCGGGAAATCCCACGAATTTGTAAGTAGGACGACGCTTTCGTGATGGCACGTCCCTTGAGAATAGTCCGGATGCGGTCCGGAACTGGACGGGATGCCATTGCGAGAAATCGAGCAAATTTGTAAAGTTGGAGCGCGATTCCAAGCCGTGGAGCCGTTCGGAGCGGCGCGCAACACGTTTCACCGTCACGCGACGACGCCTGGTGGCGTCGGCGACGGTCAAGTCGAAGGAGCGAAAAATATGCACAAGAGGTTGGGTTGGGCAGTCGCGGGCGTGGCGGTGGTTTCGCTGATCTCGGCGAACGGCTGCGTCACGAAGAAGGTCTGGAGACAGAACGTCGAGGCGACCGACACCCGGATCAAGGGCGTCGAGAGCGGGCTCGAGACTCAGGAGAAGCGGACGTCGGATCTCGCCAAGGACACGGACACCAAGATCACCGAGGTCAAGGCCACGGCGGACAAGGGCGTCGAGATCGGCAACCAGGCGATGAGCACGGCGCAGGACGCTCAGAAGCTCGCCCGCGGGAAGATCCTCTGGACGACGACCCTGTCGGACGACAGCGTCAAGTTCAAGTTCGACGGCGACAAGATCCCCGACGACGCCCAGGCGATCCTCAACGACCTCGCCTCGAAGGTGAAGGGCCTCGACAAGACGGTCTACCTCGAGATCGAGGGCCACACCGACAACATCGGCAGCGACACCTACAACGAGAAGCTCGGTGAGATGCGCGCCGAGGCGGTGCGGAACTACCTGGCCGAGACCGGCGGGATTCCGCTCCACGCGATGAACGTTATCTCGTACGGCGAGACCAAGCCGGTGGCGGCGAACAACACCGCCGACGGCCGCGCGAAGAACCGCCGCGTCGTCATCCGCGTCCTCGAGTAGACACGATCGGATCCTCAAGGGCCGGCTCCGTGGCTATGTCACACGGGCCGGCCCTTCGTGTGTCCGGCGCTGGTAAATTGCAGACATGAAACGCGATTTCGTCGATCGACTCTCCGAGAGGATCATCCTCTTCGACGGCGCCATGGGAACGCGTCTCTACGATCTCGGCGTGTTCCTGAACAAATGCTTCGACGAGCTGAACCTCTCGAACGCAGGCCTCGTCGAGACGGTGCACCGTTCCTATGTCGCGGCGGGCGCCGACGTCATCGAGACGAACACCTTCGGCGCCAACCGTCTCAAGCTCGACAAGCACGGGCTCGGCGACCAGGTCGCCGCGATCAACGCGCAGGGCGCGCGACTCGCGCGCAAGGCGGCGGGTGAAGACGCCCTCGTCGCGGGTGCGATCGGCCCGCTCGGCGTCCGTATCGAGCCGTGGGGACCGACCTCGGTCGACGAGGCGATCGCCATCTTCAGCGAGCAGGCCGCCGGTCTCGCCGAAGGCGGGATCGATCTCTTCTCCGTCGAGACGTTCTACGACCTGGCCGAGGTCGAGGCCGCGGTCCTCGGGATCCGCCGTGTCTCATCCCTTCCGATCGTGGCCCACATGACCCTCGAGGACGACGGAAGCAGCCTCGAGGGGGTTGCGCCGGAAGTGTTCGGACCGCGTCTCGCCGCCCTTCCGGTCCAGGCGGTCGGCGTGAACTGCTCCGTCGGCCCCGCCGCGATGCTCGACGCCGTCGAGCGGATGGCGACCGCGGTGAGCCTCCCGATCGCGGCGCAGCCGAACGCCGGCAAGCCTCGCGCGGTCGACAACCGGAACCTCTACCTCTGCAGCCCCGAGTACATGGCGGTCTACGCCAAGCGCTTCATCGAAGCCGGCGTGCGAATCCTGGGGGGCTGCTGCGGCACGACACCCGACCACATCAAGGCGATCCGTGGTGCGGTGCGCGCCGTGTCACCCGCGCGTCGCACGTTTGCCGTCGTCGCGCCGTCGGCCGGCGCGCAGGCGAGCGTCCCGCCGGTCCCGGTCGCCGAGCGATCGCGCCTCGCGGCGTCGATCGCCGCGGGGAAGTTCGTCGTCAGCGTCGAGATGCTGCCGCCGAGGGGCCACGATCTCTCGAAGAACCTCGCGGGAGCGGTCGCGCTCCAAGCCGCCGGCGTCGACGCGATCAACATCCCGGACGGGCCGCGCGCTTCCGCCAGGATGAGCCCGATGGCGATGGCGGTGAGCCTCGAGCGCCAGGTCGGGATCGAGACGATCATCCACTACTGCTGCCGGGACCGGAACCTCCTCGGCATGCAGTCCGATCTGCTCGGCGCGCACGCCCTCGGGCTTCGCAACGTGCTCATCATCACCGGCGATCCGCCGAAGCTCGGCGACTACCCCGACGCCACCGCCGTTTTCGACGTCGACAGCATCGGCCTCACGAATATGGTCACGCGCCTGAACGGCGGGCACGACGTCGGCGGCAACGCGATCGGCGATCCGACTTCGTTCTTCGTCGGCTGCGGCGTGAATCCGGGCTCGCCCGACCTCGATCGCGAGATCGCGCGATTCGAGTGGAAGGTCGATGCCGGCGCGCAATTCTGCATCACCCAACCGGTCTTCGACGTCGAGGCGCTCCTCAGGTTCCTCGAGCGGATCGGCCCCGCGAAGATCCCGATCATCGCGGGCGTGTGGCCGCTCGCCTCGTTCCGCAACGCGGAGTTCATGAACAACGAAGTCCCCGGCGTCAGCGTGCCCGACGCAGTGCTCGAGCGGATGCGCCGCGCCGACACGAAGGAAAAGGCCCGCATCGAAGGGATCGCGATCGCGCGCGAGACGCTCGCCGCGTTGCTCTCCATCGTGCAAGGCACGCAGATTTCCGCGCCGTTCGGGCGCTACCAGACCGCGCTCGATGTGGCCGAAGCGATCCCCGCGGAGAAGCGCACTGGAATTTCGCCCGCGCGGACCGAATGATTGACCACACCACCAAGGAGGAACGCACCATGACTGCACGAAGGGCCCAGGTCGTCGCCGCCTCGCTCGTCGCGCTGGCGGCGCTGGCCTCTGCCGGCTGCGGCCACCACGACGATGCGCCGGCGCCCGATGCCGCCGCCCAGACGGCGACACCGCCGGCGGCGCAGCCGCCCGCAGAGGCAGCTCCGGCAACGCCGCAACCCGCACCCGCACCTCAGACGCAAGCACAAGCACCCGCCCCCAAGCACGAGAAGCACGAGACCACGGCCGCCCCGACGGCCGCTCCGGCGGCCGTCGCGGAAGCGTCGAAGCCGGCGCCGCCGCCCGAGCCGATCGTCAAGACTCTTCCGGCCGGGACCGGTCTCAACATCCAGCTCGTCAGCGCGGCGTCCAGCAAGACCAGCCAGATCGGTGACGCGATCCGCGCCAAGCTCACGCAGGCGATCGAGCTCGATGGCATGACGGTCGTCCCTGCCGGCGCGACGATCAGCGGCACGATCACCGAGGCGCACGCCCTGAGCAAGATCGGAGGCCAGGCGCTCCTCGGCGTGAAGTTCGACACGCTCGAGCTCGCCGAGGGTCACAGCGTGCCGATCGTCGCGAGCATCGAGCAGAAGGGGAAGAGCGAGACCGGCAAGGACGCCGGAACGATTGCCGGCGCCACCGCCGGCGGTGCTCTTCTCGGGAGGCTCCTGAGCAAGCACGACAAGACCAAAGGCACGCTCATCGGCGCCGCCGTCGGCGCCGCGGCGGGTACCGGCGCCGCCGCCGCGACCAAGGGCCAGGAGGTCGAATGGCCCGCCGGATCGACCCTGGCGCTCAAGCTCGAGGAGAACGCCACGGTGACCGTGCAGCGGTAACCCTGTCACGCTCGGAGGTCTCGCACGTCCCACCCCGGGGACAGCGGGAGGGAAAGGGCCGGGAAATCCCGGCCCTTTTTCCTTGGTGGCGCTTGGCCTGCCCGTTGCACCCTCAATGACTTCGAGCGCCGCGCGCGCGATCGGAGGACGAGCGATGAGACGAAGCCTCGTGTTCGCCGCATGCATCACCGCCGCATGTCTGACCGCCGGTTCGGCGTCGGCGGCGCCTGCCGGGTCGTCCGGGGCGTTCACCTTCCGTCTCGGCGGGTTCTTTCCGAGCGGCGACAGCGATTTCTGGAGGGCGAACGAGGCGGCGTTCACGCTCGACCACAGCGATTTCGACGGGATCATCGGCGGCGTCGGCTACACCGGCGCCGTGAACAACTACTTCGAAGTCGGCGGCAACATCGACTTCTACAACGAGGTCGTCCGCTCCGCCGATCGGAATTTCAGCGATTCCATCGGCAACCCGATCTTCCACGACACGCGCCTCTACGAGGTGCCGCTCACGCTCGATCTCAAGTTCCTTCCCACGGGGCGCTACGCGCGCCGCGGTACGGGCGGCAATCATTACGTGCGCCATCCGGTGCCGTACATCGGCGGCGGGATCGGCGCGGTGTACTGGCAGTACGAGGAGCAGGGCGACTTCGTCGCCACGGATCTCTCGATCGTCTACTCGCGATTCGTCGACTCGGGGGTCGAGTTCGAGCAGCACGCGTTCGCGGGGCTCGAGTTCCCGGTCTCTCCGAACTGGGGGATCACGCTCGAAGGGCGCTACGCGTGGTGCGACACCGCGGTGGGCGGTAGCTTCTCGACGCTGTCGCCTCCACCCGGGCGGCTCGAGCTGGGCGGCTTCTCGTTCTTCGTCGGAGGCGCGCTGCGCTTCTAGCGCTGTAGGGTGTCTTGAGGCAGCGTCTCGCCGAGGAGGGCGGCCACCTTCTTTACGAGCGACTCGCCCATGTTCATCCCCTTGATGACGGCGTCGTCGATCCCCATCGCCTGGAGCTTCTTCCAGCCTTCGCCGTACATCTCGGATTCGTCCTGGGCGGTGAACACGAGCACGGGGCAAACCTTCCCCGGCAACTCGCGGAGGAGCCGGAGCCCGTCCTGGCCCCCCTCGAGCGTCAGGTCGAGGAGGAGCAGGTGGATCCCGCCCTGGGCGAGGAAGCTCTTCGCCTCGGCGACGGTCTTCGCGTGCTTCACCTCATACCGTTCCGCGAGCGCGTCGCGGGCGATCTGGGCGAAGTACTCCATGTCCTCGACGATGAGCACCGTCGGGCGCGCGCCCGTCTCGCGCCGCGTTTCGGCCGACGGCGTGAAGTGGAGGCCGCAGCGCGGGCAGCACACCTCTCCCACGGGAGCCGCGATCGCAGCCGGCGCGGGAGCCGGCGCGGGAGCTGGCGCCGGAGGGGCGGCGGGAACCGCATCCGCGGCTTCCGCCGCGATCGGCCGCGGATGGAGGACGATCGTCGCGCCGCAGGCCTGGCAGGCGACGAACCCGCCTTCGAGCGGCAGCTTCGCCTCGTCGACCAGATAGCCCTTCCCGCAGCCCGCGCAGCGGATCTCGACCTTCACCGGCGGACCTGCGCGACCGACTGGAAGTACGGCATCGGATCGACCGGGTGGTTCTCGAGGCGCAGCTCGAAGTGGCAGTGCTCGGTCGTCGCGTTTCCGGTGCGGCCGACGTGCGCGATCGGCTCACCCTTCGTGACCGAGTCGCCGGTGTGGACGATGAGCGAGATCGCGTGCGCGTAAAGCGACTGTACGCCGTCGCCATGGTCGAGGATCACCATGTTGCCGTAGCCGCTCGCGGTGTGCCCGGCGAAGGCGACGACGCCGTCGCGCGTGGCGAGGATGTCCTGGCCCTTGAGGCCGCGGATGTCGACGCCTGCATGGATGTGATGCCGCCGCGGCTCGCCGAACGGGCGCATGAACTCGCCGCCCTCGACCGGCCACATGTACGACCCGGCGGTCGTGATCGGAAGCGTCGCGGGCGGACGCGAGCCGGGGAGCGGTGCCGGGAACGGCGCGACGTCGATCGTCGCGCGGGCACCCGGAATGAAGATCGGGGTCCCGACGTCGACGCGCGTGGGATCGGCGATGTTGTTCACGCGGGCGATCGTCTCGAGCGGCACGTCGTAGGCGCGCGCGATACGCCAGAGCGTTTGCCCCGGCTGCACGACGTGCATGACGCCGTCCTCGGACTCACCCGCCTCCGTAGGGGCCGCCTCGCTCGAGGGAGCGGCCGGAGCCGTCACCGCGGCGATCGAAGCCGCCTCCGGTACCTTCGGCGCGACCTCTTGCACGGGAACGTTCGCGGAAGCTCGATGGGTGGTGCCGGCGCAACCGCTCACGGCCAAAGCCGCCGCCGCCAGAAGGCACCTCGCGCGCATCGGCGGGAAGTCTAGGTCCCGGCTGCCGCCGAGACAATCCTTAAACGCTGTGCGTGCGGGATCCGTTCGGCATCAGCCCGACAGACTCCAGCACCTCTGCATTCGAATTACGGAGTTGCGACAGGGAGCGACGAAAAACGCGCACCGAGTTCTATTCCCGCTCGAGCCGCCCCGCCGGCGCTCCCGGTCTGCGGCCCCGCCCCGCCTGGGCTACAATCCGTGGTTCCGTGGAGGTGGTTTCGATGAACCGACCGAAGACGCTCGCAGCGGTCACCCTTTCGGCGGCGCTCCTCGCCGCCGTGGCGGCCAGCCGGGCCCAGACGCTGACCCAGGCTCCGGCCGCCGCACCGCCCGCCGCGCCCGGCCTCGCCGCCGTAGCCGTGGTCCAATTCGGTGAAGCCCTCCCGGCCGCGAAGTTCGCGAACATGAACTCAGCCCCCGGCCAACCGGCAAGCGTCGATCTCGCCACCTATCTCGGCAAGAAGCCGATGGTCTTCATCTACTGGATGGCCAACAATCCGCGCTCCGAGAAGATCCTCCAAGAGACGCAGGCCGTGTGTGACGCCGCCGGCGAGAAGGTCGTCTGCCTCTCGTTTGCCGCTCCGCCGTACGGCTCGTCCGACACCACGCCTCTCAAGACCCGCGTCGGCGAGCTGAAGCTCAAGACGCCGGTCCTCTACGACGAAGGCTTCCGCGTTCTCCAGGAGCTGGCCGTCCACTCGGTCCCCAACATCGCGATCGTCGACATCGAAGGGAAGCTGCGTCTCTCCAACGGCGGCAGCCTCAAGCAGACCCTCGAATACAAGCTCGACGTCGAGGGCGCGATCAAGCGCGTCGCCTCGACCGGCAAGCTCGGCACCTACGGCCTCCTTCAGCAGTACTACCCGGTCACCGAGCTCGTCGGCAAGAAGTGCCCCGACTTCGACGCCCCGCTTCTGAGTGACGGGGTCTCGCGCAGCTTCAACTCCATGCTCTCCACGACGAAGCTCAACGTCCTCGTCTTCTGGTCGGTCGATTGCCCCCACTGCAAGGCGAGCCTTCCCAAGCTCAACGACTGGCTCAAGGGCCATCAAGACGGGATGAACGTCATCGGCGCCGCGCGCGTCACCGACGACGCCACGAAGACCCGCACCGCCGAGTACTGCCGCATCAGCGGCTTCGTCTTCCCCACCTTCGTCGACAAGGACATGGTGATCGGCGGCCAGTACCAGGTGATCTCGACACCCACCATCGTCGTCATCCGCCCCGACGGCGTCGTCGACTCCGTCCTCCTCTCCGGCGAAACCGACCTCGGCCAAGCCCTCGAAGCGAAGAAGCGCGAGCTGCTCAAGACGCCGGGGCCGAAGGGCTAGGCTCGCCGACACGCTTCGTTCTCGTCCACGGCTCGGGTCAGAACGCTGACTCCTGGTCACGAGTCGCCCGTGTGTTGACGGCGCGAGGCCACGCGGTCGATGCCCCTGACCTGCCGAAGCGCGCTCCGGAGTGGAAGCTCGTCGACTACGCCGCGGAGATCGCCCGGGCGGCCTCCGAGCCGGGCAGTGTGGTCGTTGCCCACTCGTTCAGCGGCGTGTTCCTCCCGCTGTTGCCCGAGCTGTGCGAAAGCCCTCGTCTGGTGTTTCTGGCCGCGGTGATCCCCGAGCCCGGTAAGAGCGTTCGCGAGCAGTTCGCAGAGGATGCGGGCATGTTCGCGCCCGGCTGGATCGAGGCGGGATCGCGATGGTTCGACACGTCGCAACAGGCGGGCCTCGCCCGCGAGTTCCTCTTCCACGACTGCGACGACGCGACGCTCGCCTGGGCGCTCGAGACGGTTGAGCTCTTCGACACGCGGCACCTCGTGACGGAGCCGGCCTCGTTCGCCGAGTGGCGGCGTGTGCGCACGGCATCGATCGTGGCAACGGACGATCGAACCCTCACGGCGGACTGGGGCCGACGCGCGACCCGCCGCCTGCTCGGCCAACCACCGATCGAGATCCAGGCAGGGCATTGCCCGCACGTGTCGCGCGCGCGGGAGATCGCGGACATTCTCGAGCGGTTCGCGTCGCAGGCGGAGTAGTCTGGCCACACCGTGAACGGGATGAAACGACGCCATCTGAGGCATCTGTCGATCGTCATCATCGTCTGTTGCATTCAGGCGACCGCATCCGCGGCCCGCGCCGAAGAGGTCACCGTCGTCGCCAATGTGCTCGGCCCGGAAGGGCCGCTCTTCGTCAACGGCAACCTCTATTACGTCGCATGGACGTCGAGCACGCTGTCGAAATGGGACGGCAAGACGGCGACCGTCCTCAACAACCTGAGAGGCTGCAGCCACAACGGGCTGGCCCTCACCAAGCAGAAAACCTTCCTCGTGGCCTGCACCGACGAGAAGGGCGCGATCCTCGAGCTCGACATGGCCGGAAGGCAGCTCCGGCGATGGGACGCGGATGACAAGGGCCGCAAATTCATCGGCGGCATCAACGACATCGTCGTCGCGCGCGACGGCGGCGCCTACGCCACGGTGTTCGGCCACTACGAGGCCACACCGACCGGGGTGACGGGCAAGATCCTTCACCTCGCAGCAGGCGGTACCAAGTGGGTCGAGGTGGCGAACGATCTCAACTACGCCAACGGCGTCGGTATCTCGCCCGATCAGCGGACGCTCTACGTCAGCGAGACGGTGGGGAACGGCATCCTCAAGTTCCACGTCAACGCCGACGGCTCGCTAAGCGACCGCTCGAACTTCGCTCTGCTGAACCTGCTGGTGCCGAACAAGAACGAGAGCTGGTGGCTCGGGCCCGACAGCATGAAGATCGACGGCAAGGGGAACCTCTACGTCGCGCAGTGGTTCGGTGGGAAGATCCTGAAGATCTCCCCCCAGGGCAAGCTGCTGCACGTGTTCCCGATCGCCGCCGGCGACGGCACGACCAACGTCGCGTTCGGTCCCGGCGACAAGGAGCTCTACGTCACCGTCGTCGAGGATCCGAACGATGCGCAGGCCAATGGCCGCATCGTTAAGATTCCCAATGTCGACTGACATCCCTCGGCTCGAGACGCCGCGCCTCATGCTTCGGCCGTTCGAAGCGGCTGACGGTCCCGAAGTCGAGCACCTCGCGGGCGCTCGTGAGATCGCCGATACGACGCTGACCGTTCCGCATCCGTATCCCGTCGGCGGAGGAGCGCAGTGGATCGCCACTCACTCCATGGCGTGGGAGCGCCGCCATGGACTCGCTCTCGCGGTTTGCGACCGATCAGCCGACGGTGTGCTGATCGGGACAGTCAGCCTCGCCATGTTGATGGCACACCGGCACGGCGAGCTCGGCTACTGGATCGGCGTCCCGCACTGGGGCAAGGGATACGCGACCGAAGCCGCGCGCGCGGTCACGGCGTTCGCATTCGAGAAGCTCGGCCTCGAGCGCGTACAAGGCCGCCATTTCACCCGCAACGTGGCATCGGGGCGCGTCCTGCAGAAGTTGGGGATGCGCCTCGAGGGTGTTCATCGGAGTGCGTACGTACGATTCGGCCGCTTCGAGGACGTCGCCGTATACGCCGTTCTCGCGTCCGAGTGGAGCAAGACGTCGTGACGACGATCTTCACTCAATGACACGCACGCGGCCCGCGATCGCTGAATTCGACGGTCTCGCGCTGTTCCGCGCCATGGACGCGAAGCGCTCGAAGGAAGAGCTTTCATGGCCACAGGTCGCAAGGGAAATCTGGGCGCAGTCCGCCGCATTGAACGCGAAGCGCGCCGACCATCCCATCAGTCCGGCGACGCTCACGGGGCTGGGGCGTCGCGGCGACTGCACGTGTCAGCACGCTCTCTTCATGCTGAGGTGGCTAGGCGAGCCGCCGGAGCGATTCGTCCCGGGCTCGAAGCAGACGCGCGTACGACCGCCGGCAGTCGGTCCTCACCGCCGGCTTCGGTGGGATCTCAAGGCGCTCGCCGCCGCGCTCGACTCGGAGCGGAGGGCTCGGGAGCTCACGTGGGCCGCGGCCGCCGTCGAGCTGCGATGCACGTCTAGTCAGCTCACGGGGATCCGAATCGCCCGTTACGCGATCGGAATGCGCCTGGCCATGCGCATCGTGGCGTGGCTCGACCGGCCGGCGAGCGATTTCATCGTGGCCGCGAGGTGGTAGCGAGCGTTGTAGGATCCTTGGAGCCTCGGAGGAGATCCCATGAAGGAGCGGTTCCGCACGTTGTTGCTCGCGACCCTCGTCATCGTCACCGGAGGGCTCGTCTTCGCTGCCGACGCGCCGAAGCAAAAGGTTGTCGGCATCGGTGGTCTGTTCTTCAAGGCGGAGCATCCGAAGGAGCTCGCGGCCTGGTACGAGACGAACTTGGGGATCTCGCTCACGCCGACGGCCATGGGGCAGGAGCCCTGGCATCAGGAAGCGGGGCCGACCGTCTTCGCGCCGTTCAAGAAGGAAACAAAGTACTTCGGCAAGCCGGAGCAGATGTGGATGGTCAACTTCCGTGTCGCCGATCTCAAGGCGATGATGGCGCAGCTCCGAGCGGCGGGGATCAAGGTCGAAGAAGAGGGGAGCGACCCCTCCGGAGACTTCGCCCGGCTCGAGGATCCGGAAGGCAACCCGATCCAGCTCTGGCAGCCGGCGAAGGCCAAGTGACTCACTCGGCCGCGCGGCTCTGCTCGCTCCATTCGTGCTCGTCGACACCGCGGATGAGGAGCCAGAAGTAGAGGGATGCCTCGGCGACGAACGCGGTGCCGAACGGCACGATCGGTCGTAGGCGCAGGGCGAGCGCCGGTACGAGCAAGGTGGCGAAGCCGCTCACGAGGATGCCCAGTCCATCGAGCGGGTAGATCCAACCGATGAGGCGCGGCAGGAACCGTGCGCGCCGCACCAGCAGAGCGAGACAGAGCGATCCGAAACCCATGAAGATCAGCGCGACGGTGTACACGAAGGAGTGCATTCTCAGGCACGTGTACGCCAGCGCTTGCGCAGACGCGACCGGGAGGGCGGCGAGATCGGGCCCACCCTTCACGAAGATCAGCGCGGCGACGTCGGTGAGCACGTCTGCGGCTTGGATCGTGGCGCCCATCAGCGTCAGAGCCACGAAGGCCCGCGCGCAGCGGTCGCCTACCGGTCTGAAGAGCGCGTAGACCAAGAGCATGGCGCTCGCGAATGCTCCGAGCGCGCAAAGCTCCGCCGCCATGCCGAAGCGAAACTTCGATTCGAAGCGCAGGAGGTTGGCCGCGGTGTGAGCGACGTCGTCTCGAACGATTATCTTCGAGAGGGCGGAGACCGAGAAGCCGGCCCCGACGCCGCTCGCGATGTTGAGGATCGCGGCGGCGCGCGCCACCTGCGCGGGAGTCCACCTCGGGCGGCCGGCCCTGGTACCCTCTCCTTCCGGATGAACCTGCTCGCCGAAGCTCGTTGCCATGCGCCGAGACGCTACGCCTGCGGCCCGCAACCGACCATGATCTCGCGCGTCAAAGACGTGTCCGTCCGCTTCACCGTGCCGCGTCATGCGTGAGCCGACCGTGATCGCGAGCGCGCCCAAGGCGTTTCTCGAGTTCGCCGTGGCGCGGGGCGCGGATCGTCGAACGGTCTTGCGCCGCGCCGGCGTCGAGCCGGCGGATCTGGCGGATGCCGATGCGAGGGTTCCCGTCGTGCGCTACGTCGCCATGATGGAAGCGGCGATCGACCTTTGTCGCGAGCCCGCGCTCGCGCTGCTCTATGGGGACGAGGTGCCGGCGGAAGATCTGACGATCCTGCCTCTGGTCGCGATCAGCGGCCGCGACGCGGAGGACGCGCGCGAGAAGACGAACCGCTATGCGCCGCTCGCGCTCGACGACGGCGAAGATCGAGAGAGCCTGGAGCTCGTCCGGCTCGGCGGTAAGGTCGGCCTGAAGCTCGCCAGCCCGCTTTACGCACGGTATCGGGTGCTCACCGAGTCGGGCGTCGCGCGCTCGGTCTCCGGCGCCCGCCGCATGATGAAGGCCCTCGGCGGCCGCGCGGCCGACGTCGCGTTCCCCGACGCGATCCATTTCACCTACGCCGAACCCGCTCATCGAGACGCGTACGACCGGGTGTTCGGCGTCGCGCTGACTTTCGAGAGCGACATGAACGCGATCGTCGTGGACCCGGCGTTCCTTTCACTGTCGATGCCCAAGCCGTTCCCTGCCGCGGCGGCAACGTTGACCGAACGAGCTGAGCAACTTCTCGCTCGATTGAGGGGACCGGCGTCGACGCAAGCGGCCGTCGAGGACGCCCTGCTCCGGGGCCTCGAGCATGGCCGAGTCGGGATGGAGGAGATCGCCCGTCAGCTCGGTCTCAGTCGAGCGACACTTCTCCGGCGGCTCAAAGCCGAAGGCGTGACTTTCGGCGCAGTGCTGGAAAGGCTTCGTCGCGCACGCGCCGTGCGGTACCTCACCGAAGAAAAACTCACCGTGCGCCAGACGGCGCAGCTCGTGGGCTTCTCGGACGCGGCCGCCTTCTCGCGGGCCTTCAAGCGTTGGACGGGGAAGAGCCCTAAACGAGCGGAGCGCGACTAGGATCAGCCGCCGCCTCCGAGCCGAATCTCCCTCACGCCCCGGTGCAGCTGCCGCCGCAGCAACGCGCGCAGCGTGACACCGTCGGCGTAGCCGACGCGCGCGGCGATCTCGTCGACGCTCGCTGGCGTCGTCTTCAAGAGATGGACGGCGCGCTCGACCCGCACGCTCTGGAAGTATTCGAGCGGTGACTTGCCGAGGACGGCTTGAAGCTTCCGAGCGAGCGTGCGCTTGCTCGATCCGACCGCCCTGGCGGCGCGGTCGAGCGAGAATCCTCGCGCGACGCTCGCTCTCGCCCATGACTCGAACTTCTGCACGAGCGGGTCGGAGTGCACGAGATGGTCGGTCAGCGCGTACGCGGACTGTGACGGCCGCGAATCGACGATGAGGTATTGCGCCGTCAACGCCGCCAGCTGCGGGCTGACACGCCTCACGAGCCACAGCGCCAGATCCATGTGGCCGAGCGCGGCGCCGGCGGTCACAAAACGGCCCGACTCGACGATCATGCTCGAGTCCTCGAGCGCGACGTCGGGGTAGCGGCGGCGGAAGAGCGGCGCGAGCCACCAGGTGGTCGTCGCGCGCTGGCCGTTCAGGAGGCCGGACTCCGCCATGAGGAAAGTGCCGATGCACGCGGCGGTCATCGTCGCACCGCGCTTGGCGTAGTCCCGGAGAAGCTCGGCCGCGTCGTGCACGTCGGGCCGCGCCAACGCCTTCTCGAGCGGCGCCGGCATCTTCGTTCCGATCGCCGGGACGACGACGCAATCGGGCGTGCGCCGGTCGGGGGAGTGGACGGGAACGGAGAGGCCTTGAGCCGTCGTGACGCGGCGCCGCACGCCGACGGTCTTCACCTGGAACGGCTCGACGTCGAGCCCCGTCGCTTCGAGGAGCTCATTCGCCGTCTGGAACGCATCGAGCACGGACGCGAGCCCGAGGTCGAAAACGCCATCGACGGCCAGCACATGGACCCTCATGGCAATAACAATATCATAGATGGCAATCTTGCCAATGGTGGAACCCGAGGCCGCGTCCTAACGTGACACGCAGCTTCGGCGTATTGCCGAAGCGGAAAGGAGAACGACAATGCCGATGCTCAGCTTGTTCGTGCGCATGGAAGCGAAACCGGGGATGGAGAACGAGGTGCAGGAGTTCCTCGCGCAGGGTCTTCAGCTCGCGCGCCAGGAGGGGACGACGGCGGTCTGGTTCGCGCTGCGTCTCGGCCCGTCGACGTTCGGCGTCTTCGACGCGTTCGCCGACGAGGCCGGGCGTCAGGCCCACCTCAACGGACCGATCGCCCAGGCTCTGATGGCGAAGGCGCCGGAGATGCTCTCGTCGCCGCCGGTCATCGAGCGCATCGAAGTGCTCGGCGCCAAGCTCCCGAAGGCCGCGTGATCCTGTCCCTTACGCGGGCCCGCATCCATTGCCCTAAGATGGCGCAATGGACGCGGGCCCCGTCTCTCCACGATTCTCGAGCGACCGGTTTCCACGCTCGTCCCGGTACCACCCCGAGTGGGTCGCCGCCGGCGTCAGCGGGGGAGCCAACGCGCTCTGGCTCACCGAGTGGCTGACCGAGGCGATCGCGCTCAAGCCGGGAATGCGCGTGCTCGATCTGGGATGCGGGAAGGCGTCGTCCTCGATCTTCTTGCGCCGCGAGTTCGACGTCCAGGTGTGGGCGGCCGACCTTTGGTTCGCCGCCGAAGCGAATGCGCAACGCGTCGTCGACGCCGGCATCGACGGTGTCTTCGCGGTCCATGCGGAAGCGCGGTCGCTTCCGTTCGAGAGGGGCTTCTTCGATACGATCCTATCGATCGATTCGTTCATGTACTACGGCACCGACGATCTCTACCTGAACTATCTCGCGCGGTTCCTGAAGCCGGGAGGCATCGTTGGAATCGCGCAAACCGGCCTCATGCACGAGATCGAAGGCGACGTCCCGGAGCATCTTCGCGCGTGGTGGGAGCCGAGCCTTTGCTGTCTCCATTCGGCCGCGTGGTGGCGCCGCCACTGGGAACGCACGGGCATCGTGTCCGTCGACACGGCGGACGAGCTCACCGACGGTTGGCGCTTCTGGCTCGACTGGCAGCGCGAGATCGCGCCCGACAATGGCGTCGAGATTGCCGCCGTCGAGGCGGATCAGGGCCGCACGCTCGGTTACGTTCGCGCCGTCGGCCGGCTCCGCGATGACACCCGCCTGGACGAGCCGATCGTGTCGATTCCGGCCGAATACACGAAGCAGCCGTTGCTCAGGGACTGATCTTCGTCAGACCTGGCCGGCCGCCGGATGGATCTGCATCCCGATCGGGAGCGTCGCCGCGAGCGCGATGACGAGCACGGCGTACGCGAGACCGATGGCCAACCGCTTCCCGCGCGGGATCTCGTCGTAACCGGGGATCGGGTTCTTCCAGCGCTGCCAGAGCGTGAACAAGCCCACGACGAGGATGATGAGCAGAATCGGCGAGCGGGTTAGGACGAGCGCGACGACGCCGAGCGCGTAGCCGCCGATCCAGAAGGCGCGCGTGAAGGCGCCCGCGATCCGGCCACCGTCGAGAGGCGACACCGGGACGAGGTTGAACAGGTTGAGCAGGATGCCGGCGTGGCCGAGCGTCACGAGGAGCCCCTTGTCGAGGACGAGGCCGGCGACGAGGGTGATCCACGCCGCGATCGAGCCGGCGATCGGACCGCCGATCCCGACCTTCGCCTCGACGTAGGCGTCGCGCGGCCGCCCCTGCATGGCGATGAACGCACCGACGAACGGGATGAAGACCGGCGCCGTCGCGGGAATTCCCTCTTGCCTCAAGACCGCCACGTGACCGAGCTCGTGAATCAGGATGAGCACGACGAATCCGGTCGCGAACGGGAGCCCCCACTGCGTGCCGTAGATCGCGATGCTGATCAGCATGCTCGCGAGCGTCTTGAGTTTCAGCGCGCCCGCGAGGACGCCCAAGAACTTGAACTTGCCGAGGAGCATCGCGATCGTCGCGCCGATGCCGCCGAGGGCGGTCTTCCAGGTTCGCGGCGAGCGAGGCGCGTCCGGCGTTTCGGTCGGCGCAGGCGCGACGGTCGGTGCGGGCTTCGGAGGAGGCGGCCCGGCGAGAACGGCGCGGAGGTTCTCGATCCGCCGCCGCTCGGCGTCGGGGCCCTGCGGCTCGCTCACGCGGGTGCCCGGGGGAGCTTGACGGGACGCGGGATCTTCCACGCTTCGTAGATCGCGATCGCGAGGAAGACGAGGTCCATGACGCCGAAGCCGGCCGAGATCACGCGGAGGAACATATCAGGCGACGTCGGCGGGAAGGGGACGTGACCTGGTGTGCCCTTCTCGGCGAGCATTTTGTTGATGAGCGTCATGTTCACGAGGTAGGTCGCGAAGAAGAAGCTCAACACCGCGACGGCCACCGACAGTCCTTGGAGCCCGGCGGAACGCTTGCCCCCCGAGAATCGGACGACACCCTGGCCGGTGAGGAAGCCGATCGCCACCGCGATGAGTCCCAGGGCGACGTGCGTGATCACGGTGAACCCCCACCACGCCAGCGCACCTGCGGCGCCGCCCAGCACGGCGCCGGCCGCCGCCTTGGCCCAGGGGATGTCCGTCGACATCGAGCCGACGGCGTGCTCGAGCTCGGCGCGCAGCGACGCATAGCACGAACCGCAGAACACCTTGTCGCCGCTGGCGACACGATCGCCCGTCGAGAGAGTCTTGCCGCACTGTGCGCAGGTCTCGGCGACGACGCTCGAACCGATTTCGGTCATGGGCTCCCCCTGGAGACGAAGATAGGCGCGAGCATACACAAGACAATCCCGATCTTGGAGGGGCGGCGCCATCGTCGTACGATGCGTGCAGAAACAGGGGGATGTCATGTGCACGTGGTGCTTGCGGAAGGTTGCGATTCTTTTCTGCCTCCTTGCCGTGACCGGCGTCCTCGCCGAGGAGCCGAAAGGCGTCCAGATGACGGCCGAGGAGTTCGAGGCCAAGCTCGGCTATCAGACCGGGACGGTTCAGCTCCCAGGCGGCATCGCGACCATTCGGCTGCCGGAGTCGTTCAGGTTCATCGGCGCCGAGGGCAGCCGCCGGTTGCTCACCGAGGGATGGGGCAATCCGCCGGTAGCGACCGAAGGCGTGCTGGGCATGTTGATCCCCACCGCCACGAGTCCGCTTTCGAAAGAAGGCTGGGGCGTCGTCATCACCTTCGACGAGGACGGTTTCGTCAATGACGACGACGCCGCGAAGATCGATTACGACAAGATGCTGTCGGAGATGCAGAAGGGGATGGCCGAAGCGAATGCCGAGCGGAAGAAGCAAGGCTACGAGGCGGTCACGCTCATCGGGTGGGCCGAGCGGCCGTCCTACGATGCAGCGGCGCACAAAATTTACTGGGCCAAGGAGCTGGCGTTCGAGGGCAAGGGGAAGCACACGCTCAACTACAACATTCGCATCCTCGGCCGGCGCGGGGTTCTCGTCCTGAACGCGGTCTCGGGCATCGACCAGCTCCCCGCGATCCGTCAGGAGACGCAGTCGCTCCTGTCCGCGGTAGAGTTCAACGAGGGCCACCGCTACGCGGATTACCTTCCCGGGAAAGACAAGGTCGCGAAGTACGGCATCGCGGGCCTCATCGTCGGCGGTGTGGCGACCGTCGCCGCGAAGGCCGGCCTGTTCAAGATGCTGTGGGTCGGGCTGCTGGCGGCCAAGAAGTTCATCTTCGTCGGCATCGTCGCGCTGTTCGCCTGGCTGAAGAAGCTGTTCACGAAGTCCAACGAGGACACGACGCCCGATCCGTCGGCACCGAGCGGAAGCTGAGGTCGAGATGAGGGTCCATTACCTGGAGATCGTGACTCCCGATGTGGATGCCGTGTGTGCCGCCTACACTGCGGCGCTCGGGGCGCCTTTCGGTCAGCCCGACGCCGGGCTCGGGAACGCGAGGACGGTGTCGTTGCCGGGAGGCGGTCTGCTCGGCGTGCGCGCGCCTCTGCACCCGACGGAGCAACCGGTCGTGCGGCCCTATTGGCTCGTGACGGACATCGAAGGCGCGCTCGCGGCGGCGGTCGAAGCCGGCGCGCAGGTCGCGCACCCGCCGCTCGAGATCCCGGGCCACGGTACGTTCGCCATTTACATCCAGGGCGGCGTGCATCACGGCCTGTGGAAGCTCTGAGGCTTACTTCAGCCCGACGTAGACCAGCAGGCGATGCCAGAATTGCCGCACCCGCTCGGAGGACCAGATCAAGTAGTGAAGGCCGATGACGACGGCCACCCAGATCACGAGGTGGATCGGGTTCATCAGGTACGAGATCATCGCGCCTGGGCTGGTCATGACCGCCAGGATGTAGCGCGTCGAGGTCGTCGGCGCGGTGGCTCCCGTCGAGAGCTGAATGATCGGAATGGCCCATAGGGCGAGGAGCGCCATCCGCACGACGTGGCGCATCCGCCGGAACGCCGGCTGCTCCGCAAGCCGCAGCTCGAAGCGGTAGACGAAGAACGCGACCACGGCACCGGCGCCGAAGCCGAGCACGACCGCCGATTCCCGGAAGTCCGGCGGAAACACGTGAGCGAGCACGGAGAACAGCACGAAGCCGGTCGTGAGCGCCGCCAGCCCCGTCAACGGGTAGAGGCAGAGCATCGGGATCCAGAGCAACGCGACCATCACCAGACCGACGACGATCTTCGCGAAGAGCCCGCCTCCACCGCCACCCCCGGTGACGAAGGTGCCTTGGTCGCCGCCGCCGCCGATGTTCATCGGCGTGTCGGCGGCAGTGGGGTTCGGCGTGGTGGTGTTCGCAGGGACTCTAGGGCCGTGCGGTCCCCAAGGTGTCTCGCTCATCGCGGCGGATTCATACGCGGAATGTGCGTGGCGCGCAACTTCCTCTTGTCGCCGCACCCGCTCTCTGCGAAGGTTTGCCCGTGAAGCCGCGCGACGTCGTGCCCATCGTCTTCGCGATTGCGGCGATCGCCGCGTTCATCGTCTTTCTCTATTCCGCCCATGCGCCGGGCGTCGGCGATCTCGCACAAGCCCAGGCCAACTCCATGCGCGCCGGGATCGCGATCGCGTCGGCGGTCTCGCTCTGGCTCGGCTGCATCACGGCGGCGTTCACCGCGTCGAAGCCGGTGCGCAAGCGTCTCCTCATCTGGTCGGGTCTCGTCGCCCCGCTCGTCGGCGCTGCGACGTACGTCGTTCTGCTGATGCTGTCAGCGTGACCCGACAATAGTCGGCAGCGTCGAGAGATCGCTCAGTGCCCGGTGGCTGCTCGGCAGCTTTCCTATTCGATCCACGAGCACGCTCGCGATTCCCGCGGCCGTAGCGCCCGCTTCGTCGAGCTCGGGGACGTCGCCGACGTGGAGCGTGCGCTCGGGCGTTCCTCCGAGGCGTTCGACCGCGCGGAGGAAAAGCCGTGGATCCGGCTTCTCGATGCCCTCCTCGCAGGAGACGACGATCGTGTCGAACCATCGTGTCAGGCCAAGGGAGTCCAAGAGGGGCCGCAGCCTCGAGTCCCAGTTAGAGACGACACCGAGCTTCACGTTCATCTCACTCAGTGCGCGCAGCGTGGGCACCGTGTCGTCGAAGACCAGCCAGGCAGCGGGATCGCGAAAGGCGTCGCGAAGCGGCGTGACGGCGCGCGCGGCGAGGGCCGGATCACCGAGCGTCCCCTCGACGAAGCGGCGCCAGTATTCCTCCTCGCCACCGGGATAGAGCCCGTACCGGTCTACCCCGGGCGTGAGCGCGGCGTTGATCCGGCCCCAGTGCGCACGGAGCGCCTTCTCGATCTCCTCCGCGGAGCGATGGATCCCGAGGGAGCCGAGGACGCGCGCGTAGACGGCGCCGAACGACGCGCGCGGGCCGATCAGCGTATCGCCGACGTCGAAGAGGACGAACCCGTAGCGGAGAGGAGGCGCGCTCACGCCGTCATCGTGCGCTATCCTCGTCGTCATGTCGTGGAAGATATTTCAGGTCGACGCGTTCGCCGATCGTCCGTTCGCCGGCAATCCCGCCGGGGTGTGCCTGCTCGAGCGTGAAGCGCCGGAGAAGTGGATGCAGGCGGTGGCGGCCGAGATGAACGTCGCCGAGACGGCGTTCCTCGTGCGGCGTGCCGACGGGGCCTACGACTTGCGGTGGTTCACGCCCACGGTCGAGGTCGATCTCTGCGGCCACGCGACCCTGGGCTCGGCGCACGTCCTCTGGGAGATCGGCGCGCTGTCGTCATCGGAGCGCGCGGTCTTCCATACGAAGAGCGGCATGCTTTCGGCGTGGCGCGAGGACGGGATGATCCGCATGGACTTCCCCGCCGAGCACGCCTCCGAAGCGCCGGCGCCTCCCGGCCTGCTCTCGGGCTTGGGCGTGAAGCCGGTTTTTGCCGGCAAGAATCGGTTCGATTGGCTCATCGAGGTCGAGAGCGAGGCGGCGGTACGCGCCGTGGTGCCGGCGCTGCCGGCGATCGCGGCCGTGGGAGGGCGCGGCGTCATCGTCACCGCCAGGGCTTCGTCGAGCGGAGTCGATTTCGTCTCGCGATTCTTCGCGCCGGCGGCCGGGGTCGACGAAGATCCGGTCACCGGGTCGGCACACTGCGCGCTCGCGCCGTACTGGGCGGCGAAGCTCGGGAAGCTGGCGCTCGCCGGCTACCAGGCGAGCCGGCGCGGCGGCACCGTGCACTGCCGGGCCCTGGGCGACCGGGTCGTGCTGGGCGGTACCGCCGTCACCGTGCTGCGCGCCGAGCTGCTCTAGGCTCCTACGCTCCCGGCTTCTTCGGGATCGTGATGTCGAGCTTCGTGACGTTGCCGAGCGTGTCGAGCGGCTTCGGGAAGTCCGCCGCGCGGCCCACGATCAGGAGCGACAGGTCGTCGACGTGGACGTACGCCTTCGCGACGCGGAGGACGTCGTCCTTCGATACCTTCTCGATGTTGGAGCGGTACATCTCGAGGTAGTTCGCCGGGAGTCCGTGGTACGCGTAGTTCATCTGCTGCGCGAGGATCCCCGACCGCGAGTCGTAGTTGAAGATGAAGGAGTTCAGGATCGCCTCCTTCGCCTGCGTCATCTCGAGATCGGTGGGAGGCGCCACCGTCAAAGCGCGCACCTCGTCCTTGAGCGCCGCGATCGCGTCGTAGACCGACGCCGACTTGGTCTGCATCCCGAGGCGCATGAGGCCCGGGCGATCGAACGCCGCGCCGAGGCCCCCGCTCACGCCGTAGGCGAGCCCCTTCTTCGTGCGGATGTTGTTCATGAGGCGGCCCGAGAAGCCGCCGCTCAGGATCTCGTTCATGACCTGCGCGGCGAAGTAGTCGGGGTTCGTCTGCTCGATCCCGAGGTGCGCCATCGCGATGTTGGCCTGCGTGACGTCCGGCTTCTCGATGAAGTAGACGCCCGGCTTGTTCTTCGCCTGGTAGGCGATCTTGCCGAGCGCCGGCGACGTGCCCTTCGGCCAGCCGCCGAAGGCCGCCTCGATCGACTTCTTCATCGTCTTCGAATCGAAGTCGCCGGAGACCCCGATCATGATGTTGTTCGGGACGTAGTACGCCTTGTGCCAGGCGACGAGATCGTCGCGCGTGATCGCGGCGATCGTCCCGTACTCCTCGAGGCTGACGAGCGGCGAGGCGGCCCCGTAGACGAGCCGCCCGATCTCGCGATTCGTGATGCCGCCGACGTTGTCGTTGCGTCGCGCGATCGCGGAGTTCGCCCCCACCTTCGCGAGATCGAGCTTGTCCTGCGCGAACGCCGGGTTCCGGAGGACGTCGACGAAGACCTTGAAGACGTCGTCGAAGTCCTGCTTGAGGACGTTCATCGTCGCGAACGACTGGTCGCCGCCCGCGCCGGTCTCGACGAACGCGGCGCGCGCCTCGAGATAGTCGTCCATCTGATCGCCGGTCATCGTCTTGGTGCCGCCGCTTCGCTGCACGACGCCCATCAACCGAGCGAGCCCGACCTTGTTCTGCGGCTCCCAGTACGATCCGGTCCGGATGATCGCCCGCACCGCGACGATGGGAAGCTCGTGGTCTTCCATGAGAAAGACGCGCATCCCGTTCTTGAGCGTGTAGGTCTCCGGCTGCGGGACCTTGAACTGGGGGAGGGGCGTGGACTTGATCTCGGTGTAGCGCTTCACCTGCGCCGCCGCCGGCAGCGCCGCGAGAAGGCCGGCCAGGAGGCCCGTCGTGATGATCCTCTTCATGTCTCTCGCCCCCTTCACTTCGCGGCCATCGCGGCGTCCGCGCTCTCGATCATCCCGACCGTCCGGTTCGTCGGCACGAAGGTCGCCTTCGCGACCCGCATGACGTCTTCCTTTGTCACCTTGTCCAGCTTGTCCACGCTCTTGAACATCTCGTGCCAGTCGCCGTAGCGCGCCTGGCAGAAGGCGAGCTGCTGGGCGATGCCCTCGTTGTCGTCGAGGCTGCGGATCAAGGCGGCGCGCGTGCGAGTCTTGACCGACTTCAGCTCGTCGTCCGAGATCGGCTCGTTCTGGAGGCGCGTGAGCTGCTCGCGGATCGCCGCCTGGACCTCTTGGTTCGTGTGGCCGGGCGTCGGCACCGCGCGCATGACGATGAGGGTCGGGTACTTCGTCCCCGGCAGGCCGTTGAACGCGGCCGCTCCCGCGGCGATCTTCTTGTCGCGCACGAGGCTGCGGTAGAGCCGCGACGTGCGGCCCGACGAGAGCACGCCCGCGATGACGTCGTAGACCGGATCGTCGGCGTGCGTGTCTTCCGGCCGGTGGTAGGCCTCCATGTAGACCGGCTGCGATGGATCCACGAGCGTGACCGACTTCTCCGCCGTCTGCTTCGGCTCGACGGTGCGGAGCGTGTCGGGCTTCGGCCCGGCCGGGATTCGCCCGAAGTACGTGTCGACGAGAGGGATGACCTCCTCCGCTTTCACGTCGCCGACGATCGCGATCGTGAGATCGGCCGGGACGTAGTACTTCTTGAAGAAGGCGACGGCGTCCTCGCGCGAGAACGACTGGAGATCGCTCATGTAGCCGACGACCGGCTGCTTGTAGGGGTGGGCGAGGTACGCGGTCGCGTCGAACTGCTCGATGAGGCGGCCGCCCGGCGTGCTCTCCGTGCGAAGGCGCCGCTCCTCCATGACGACGTCGCGCTCCTTGTAGAACTCGCGGAACACCGGGTCGTAGAAGCGCGACGACTCGAGGTACGCCCACAGCTCGACCTTGTTCGCCGGAAGCGAGTAGAAGTAGACCGTCTGGTCGGAGTTCGTCGACGCGTTCATCCCGACGCCGCCCGCGCGGTCGACGATCGTCGAGAACTCGTTCTTCTCGATGTAGTTGTCCGCCGCGTCTTGCGCATCCTTGAACGCCTTCTTGAGCGAGTCGAGCTTCGCGGCATCCGGGCTCGCGCTCCGGCGCTCGGCGTCGTACGCGTGATACGCCGCGTCGACCTTGTCGAGCGCGACTTTCTCCCCGGCGAAGTCCTTCGTGCCGATCACGCTCGTCCCTTTGAACGCCATGTGCTCGAACATGTGCGCAAGGCCCGTGATCCCCGGGACCTCCTGCGCCGCGCCGACGTCGGCGAAGGTGAAGAACGAGAAGACCGGCGCGACCGGCCGCCGGTAGATGAGGACCGTCAGGCCGTTCGGCAGCTTGTGGACGGTGAGGTTCTGCTCGAAGGCCTTCACGTCCTGCGCGCGGATCCCGCGCGCGGCCAGGACGGCCACGGCCGTCATCACGATGAGCGCTCGCAGTCGATGCATGCTGTCACTCCTCAAGGAAACGCCTCGGCGTTCGCCGCCTACGTTAACCCAACTGGCGCCCACGGGAGCGAGGTGCCGTACGATCGGTCCATGCTCCTGCGGCCGCCGCCCCGATTTCCCGGTTTTCCGCGGGACGGATTCGACGTTTTCTCCCTGAGAAATCGAGACGAAAGGCGTCACGCGATCATGGAAGCCTTTCACCCGGCCCTGCGCCTCCTCGCCGAGGACGTGCTGCCGCTCGTCGACACCGATCCCGCCGGGAGGTTCCACGCGCACCTGCCGCGCCTCGACTGGCCGAAGGGCTACGACCCGTTCTGCACGTGGCTCGCCCTCTCGCGCCTGCCGCACGGCTACCAGGCGGGGCCGCAGCTCAACGTCGGGGTCCACGCCGATTACATCGCCGCGCGTCTCGCGTGGGATACCGGCGCGGACGCCTTCGGCCGCTTCGAGTTCCGTTGCCGGCTCAGCGGCCTGGGGACGCTCCTCGCCGAGACCGCCGCCGCGTCCCAGCTCACCTTCCGCGTCTACGCCGCCGCACCGTGGCCCGCGGGGTCACACTGCGTCTTCGAGACCGGCACTGACTGGGATCAGGCGTTCGTCGAGGTCGCGCGGCGCGGCGTCTGGTGGGAGCTCGGGAGGGTGTGGAAGCTCCCCGAGTCGATCGACGTGGTGACCACTCCGGCGCTCAGCGGACTGGTCGGAGATGTGTTCGAAGCGCTGGCGCCGGTGTATCGCAAGATCGACTGAGAAAAACCTGGTTACTGTCCCGGGCTTCCTATCCCACGCGCTTGCGGGCGAAGAGGAACGAGCCCCACGGAACACGCGCGCGGAATCGTTTGCGGCGCATCAGCTTGCCGAGCGCGTAGGTGCGCGAGAACCAGCCGGGGCCGTGGAGCGCCTTCAGCGTCGACTCGGCGATGGCGTTGGCCTCGTCGCCGTAGGGGAACGCGAACGCGGACGCCTCGAGCGACGTGCCGTCGAACGAGACGAAGCGGCGGCGGCTCATCTCCTTGAGGCTCGCGAGTCCATGGCTGGCGCCGAGGCCGCTCTGCTTGAAGCCGGACCAGGTCGCCGCCGGCTCGCCGTAAGCGTAGAGGACGTCGTTGATCGTGACGACGCCCGCCTGGAGCCCGATCATGAGGCGCTCTCCGGTCTCGTCGGAAACGGTCCATCCCGAGGCGGTCAGCGCGAACGGGCTGTCGTTCGCCTTCTCGATCGCGCGCTCCACGTTCTCGACGGTCATGATCGGGATGACGGGACCGAGCGTCTCTTCCTGGAGCAGGCGGCATCCTTCGGGCGGATCGAGGAGGACGGTGGGCGGGTAGAAGTAGCCCGGTCCGTCGGGCAGGGTGCCGCCGCGGAGCAAGCGCGCGCCGAAGAGCACCGCCTCGGACACCTGCTCGTGGACCGTCTGGCGCCGCTCCTCCGAGATGAGAGGCCCGACGTCGACTCCGGCCTCGAGCGGATCGCCGACGCGCAGCTTGTCGACCTCGGCGAGGAGCGCCTCGACGAATCGTGCGGCGACGCGCTCTTCGACGTAGACGCGCTCGATGGCGCCAAAGTTCTGTCCTGCGTTCGCGCAGGCGCCCCAGACGATGCCCTTCGCGGCTCGCGCGACGTCCGCGTCGGCGGCGACGATCGATGGGTGCTTGCCGCCGAGGCTCAGGACGACGGGACGCGGCGCCGCCGCGGCAATCGCCATCATCGCTTGGCCGGCCTGCACGGTTCCGGTGACGAACACCTTGTCGATCTTGTCGTGGCTGACCAAGCGCAGCGTCTCGTCCGGGGGCGCGGGAACGACGTTGACGAGCCCCGCCGGGAAGCCGGCCTGCACGCACAGCTCGCCGACGCGGAGCGCGGTGAGCGGCGTGCGCGAAGACGGCTTCAGGATCACCGCGTTCCCCATCGCCAGGGCCGACGCCGTCTGGATGAGCGGTTGCGCGAACGGTAGCGACGACGACGTCACGAGGAGCACGACGCCCATCGGGTCGTAGAGGTAGAGCGCCCGCTTGTGCGCCCAGAGGGGGTGCCGCGGCTCGATCGCCTCGCCCTGCGTCAGCTCGCGCGCGTGACGCGAGAGGAACCGCAGGTGGTCGAGCGCGGGCAGAATCTCGAGCGCCAGCGCCTCGGCGTACGGCTTCCCCTGCTCGAGCGCGATGAGGCCGGCGATCGACTCGGCCTCCTCACGCAGGCGTTCGGCGAGACGGGTCAGCCGCCGCGCGCGCTCGTCGAACGGCGCACCGCGCCAGAGCTTCGCGGCGAACGTCGCGGCGTCGACCGCTTGCTCGACCTCCGCCGGGTCGGCACACGCCACCCTTGCGAACGGCTCCCCGGTCGAGGGATTGACGTCCGCAATCAGGGGACCCGCACCGGTCCCCGGCTCCCCGTTGATCAGGGGAAGCAGGGGAAGCGGGCCCCCACCGGCTCCCGCTCTCTCTGAAGACTCCACGCTCACGAATATAGGCACCGAATCCGGAAAATCCCGTCAAGCGCCCCGGACGCGATTACGATCACGGAATGCCGACCCGGTTATTCCTCGTCCGCCACGGCGCCACGACCCTCTCCGCCGAGGACCGCTTCGCCGGCTCGGCCGACGTCCCACTCTCGGACGAAGGCCGCGAACAGGCGCGCGCCCTGGGCCGCCGTCTCGACGGGGTCCCGATCGCCGCCGCGTACGTCAGCCCGATGGCGCGTACCCGGGAGACCCTTCGTCTCATCTTGGGGGATCGAAACGTCGAGGTGGTGCCCCGCCCGGAGCTGCGCGAGACCGATCACGGGCATTGGGAGACGAAGACGCGGGAGGACGTGCGCACGGAGTTCCCCGCGGAATACGCGCGGTGGGAGCGTGACCCGTTCACCTTCGCTCCCTCGGGCGGCGAGACCGGTCTCCAGGTGCTCGCGCGCGCACTCCCGGTGGTGCTCGACATCGCCGGCCGGCACGAGGGCGCCGCGGCGCTCATCGTCTCGCACAAGGCGACGCTTCGCCTCGCGATCGGATCGCTCCTCGGCGTCGACCTCCCGGGGTACCGGGACAAGCTCGACATGAGCCCGTGCGGCTTGAGCGTGGTCGATGTGAAGTCGGGCGCCGAGGCGCGCCTCGTCCTCTACAACGACGTCTCGCACTACGCCACGCTGCCGGGACCGACCGGCAAGCGGTTGTCGCCGTGGTGGGCGTGAGGGAAGTCGACAGTCAACAGTCAACAGTCGACAGTTAACAGTCAACAGTCAACAGTAATGTCAACTGTGAACTGTCAACTGTGAACTGTTCTCTCAGTGGTGCGCCACTCCCTGCACATCCACCTCCGGATCGAACACGAAGCTGCCTCCGATCACCTTGAACGACGTGTCGCAGCGGAGCTGGAGCGTGATCTCGGTGACCTGGCCGGCGACGACGCTGAAGTCGACGGGGATCCGCACGACCCAGCCGCCCGACGGCGGTGTGATCGATACCTGCGTCCCGTCGGTCAGCGTGAGATCGGCCTTCGTGATCGTGACCTGCAGACCGTCGTATGCGCCCTCGGGGATCGCGTCGGCCGGCAGCGAGATCGGATTGCCGCCGTTCAGGATCGCCAGCAGATCGACGGTCGCCGGAAGCCCGGCATCGACGACCACCCAGGTCCCGCTCGTCTGGTGCGCCTCGACCGCCGAGACGGTGATCATCGCCGCTTGGAGCTGCGAGATCGGGTCGGCGGCGGAGACGGTCCGGGAAGCTGCGGCGGTGCCGAGCGACGCTCCCATCGCCACGCTGAGCGAGCCGTGGGATTCGTTGTTCCCGGATGAACAACCTGCGACGACGGTCAGAAGCATCGCGGTCAAACCGGCGAGCGCCGGGGTGGATCGCCTCATGACGTCCTCCTTCCTGACTGACTTACTGACCGGATATCCCCAGCAAGCGGCGTGCCCCGGTTTCCGATGCACGTTCCGGATTGTCCGCCCGCGCCGGAGTGGCCGCAAACGGCGCCGGAACCCATATTCGCCGCCGTTCCGACCATGGGGGTGGTCATGACCGAGTCGAGGGCTGCGGCGCCGTATCGGAATCGGCGCCTTCAAAGGCGTTACAACCTGGCGCCCGATGCGGGCGCGACGCTCCGATTTCGTTATCCGGCGCCCGCGGGGGTGCCGTACGACCTCCCGCTCCGCGACATCAGCCTTTCCGGCCTTTCGCTGGTTCTTCCCAACGATTTCCCCGAGCTTCAGGCCGGGGACATGATCAAGGGGATCGAGGTTCGCGTCTCGCGCAAGGTCTTCCACGGCGACCTGCTCGTCATGCACGTGACCCCACTCCACCAAGTCGGCGGGGTTTGCGGCGGCCTCTTCTATCCCGAGGGCGACGAGGACCTCATCACAGTCCGCCTCGTCATCAAGGCGCTCGACGCCGCCAACCCCGGCGAAGGGGGGACGCGATAGAAGGGACTGATTACTGTCCCCTTCTATTAAATCGGTGCCTGTCCCCTCATTCCTGAAACCGCGGCCCCACCGCAACCGTTCTCTTGGGCGCCGCCGGGGGAGGTTCCCCGGCGTTCCGATCCGGAGGACCTCATGAACCGCTCCTTCCCTCGCCTCGCGATGGCGGCCGCCGTGGTCGCCGTGCTGGCCTCCGTTCCCGCGCTGGCCGACACCCGCATCGAGAAGAACCTGAAGCTGGATTCCGGCGGCAAGCTGACGATCGTCGCCGACGCGGGAAGCGTCCAGGTGACCGGCGGCAATGCGTCCGGCGCGCACATCCTTCTGACGTCGTCCCGGGACGACCTCGAGCAGCGCTTCGATCTCAAGTTCGAGGAGCTGCCGGGCGAGGTCAAGATCACCATGAAGAAGAAGGAGTCGCTCAACTTCTGGTCGAACTGGTTCAACAACTCGAAGATCTCCTTCGAGATCCAGGTGCCGACCAAGACGCGGACCGACCTCACGACCGGCGGCGGTTACCTCTCGATCGCGTCGCTCACGGGTGACAGCAAGCTCGAGACGTCGGGCGGCCACATCGAGGTCGAGAACCTCACCGGCAACCTCAACGGCGAGACCTCCGGCGGCCACATCGCGCTCCACTCGATCTCCGGCGATGCCAAGATCGAGACCTCCGGCGGCCACATCGAGGTCGACGGGGTGACGGGAATGCTTCACGGCGAGACCTCGGGCGGCCACATCGAGGTTGCGAACGTCGGGAAGGACATCCACGTCGAGACCTCCGGTGGGCGCATCGAGATCAAGGGTGCGCACGGGCGCGTCGAGGCCGATACGTCGGGCGGCGGCGTCGAGGTGAGCTTCGCGAAGGGCAACTCGGCCGGCGGCAAGATCGAGAGCTCGGGCGGCGGGATCCGCGTCAGCCTCGACCCGAACGCGAACCTCAACATCGACGCTTCGACCTCCGGCGGCTCGGTGCGCAGCGACGTCCCGGTGAAGGTCGTCGGCAAGATCTCGGGATCGAGCATCAAGGGGTCGCTCGGGAGCGGCGGCGAGCTGCTCTACGTCCACACGTCCGGCGGCTCGGTGACGATCTCGGCGGGCGGAGAGATCTGAGAATGGGGACACTGTGTCCCCATTCATAATGCGCGGGTGAATTCCGATTCGGTCGACGGCGTCCGCGCCTTCTTTCTCGAGCTGCAGGATCGTCTCTGCGCCGCGCTCGAAGGCGAGGACGCCGGCGCGCGATTCCACCGCGACGCCTGGGACCGCGCGGAAGGCGGTGGCGGGCTCACGCGCGTTCTCCTCGACGGGCCGGTCTTCGAGCAGGCGGGGGTCGGGTTCTCTCACGTCCGTGGCCAGGCGCTTCCCGCCGCGGCGACCTCCCGCCGCCCCGAGCTGGCGGGCGCGTCGTGGGAGGCGCTCGGCGTCTCCGTGGTCGTCCATCCCCGCAATCCGCACGTCCCCACCTCGCACATGAACGTGCGGCTCTTCGTCGCCGCGTCGCGGCCCGATCCGGTGTGGTGGTTCGGCGGCGGATTCGACCTCACGCCGTTCTACGGCTACCGCGAGGACTGCGAGCACTGGCATCGCACCGCTCGCGACCTCTGCGCGCCGTTCGGCGGCGACGTGTACCCGCGCCTCAAGCGCCGCTGCGACGAGTACTTCTGGATCAAGCACCGCGACGAGCCGCGGGGGATCGGAGGGCTCTTCTTCGATGACCTCGACACCTGGGGGTTCGACCGCGCCTTCGCGTTCGTCCGCGCCGTGGGCACCGGCTACCTCGACGGCTACCTGCCGATCGTGCGGCGCCGCCGGGATGCCGCCTACGGCGAGCGCGAGCGGGAGTTCCAGCTCTACCGGCGGGGCCGTTACGTCGAGTTCAACCTCGTCTACGACCGCGGCACCCTCTTCGGGCTCCAGTCCGGCGGACGCACCGAGTCGATCCTCATGTCGCTCCCACCGCGCGTGCGATGGCGCTACGACTGGTCCCCAGAGCCGGGAACCCGCGAAGCCGAGCTGTCCGAAGAGTTCCTGCGCCCCCGCGACTGGGTGTAAGAGTGAAGAGGGGACAGTTTCCGAAACTCGCAGTTCGAGTTTCGGAAACTGTCCCCTCTTCCTCAGGAGGTCGGCGGGCCGGTGACCGCCATCAAGACGTCGTAGTGGGTGGTCGTCGGCTCGCGCTCGAGCAGGTACTCGTCGTCCTGCGCGTAATAGCGCGCACGGTTCGGGTCACCGCCGGCGAAACTGCGGATCGCGTCCATCGACGACCACAACGTCATGACGTGGAAGTGCGTGATCCCTCCGTCGTCGCGGCGAAGGACGTAAACGCCCATGTTCCCCGGGCTGGCGCGGAACTCGTTCAGACCGGTGCGCTTCAGGTGGGCGAGGTAGGCGTCCGCCTTCTCGGTGACCACACGGCCGTGCCAGGTGCGGGCGATCATCGGGACTCCCTTCGTCTCGCGCCGTCTCGCGTGCGTTGACCGAACATTCTGACCCAGGAAGCGGAGCCTGTCAGCCGATTTTCACGGCTTCGGCTTGGAGTCCGGGTTCTCGAGCGGGTCGGGGAGGATGCCCTTCTGCACCCACCACGGGTGCATCGTCACCTTGAGGCGACCGGCCTTCACGGCGGGGTCGTCGTTGGCGAGCGTCTGCGCCTCCTCGATCGTCCTGGTGCGATAGATCAGGACGCCGCGCCAGTCTCCCGCGTCGCCGAGCGGTCCTGCGAGGACCAGCTTGCCCGCCTTCCACATCGCGGTGAGGTGCGCCAAGTGACCTTCCTGGATCTTCTGGAGCTCGGGGGTATCTCCCGGAGTCCACCTGTCGCCCTTCTCCAGGATCCCGAAGTAGTAGGTCGTCATGTTCGACGGCATGTCGGCGGCGAGCGCGGACAGTCCGCACAAGAGCGCGAGCGTCGCGAGGATCGTTCTCATGGCGTCCTCCCATACAGAGCAAAGGCCACGGCGATTCCCATCAGGTCGAAGAGGGCGTGAACGGTCATGGCATCGACCACCCGGCGCCTCCACAGGAAGATGAACGCCAGAATCACGCCGGTGAGGCCGGCCGAGATCGCGCTCGCCGTTCCCTGGTAGAGGTGGCCGAGCCCGAAGACGGCGGTGTCGACGACGAGCGCCACCACGAGCCCGGCCCGGCCGAACGCCTTCTCGAAACGGGTGAGCACGAATGCGCGGCCCAGCTCCTCGGAGAATCCTCCGCCGACGACGGCGCTCACGATCCACAGCGGGGCCGAGCGCGGATCGTGGAACAGCTCGGCGACCGGCGGCGCTCCCGAACGGCCGACCAGCTTCGTGAGCACGCCGTTCACGACGACGTTCGTCACGAGGAAGAGCGCGACCGCCAGCCCGAGCGTGCGCAGCGCGAAGGGAACCGGGGAGCCCGGGTCGAATCCGAGCGAACGGAGGCTCTCGCCGCCGGCACGCAGGAGTGCCCACACGAGGACGAGCGTGATCGCGGCACGAAGGCACGCGCCGATGACGATCGCCTCCGGCGTCGGCAGCACGGCGGGGTCGCGCAGGATCTGGCGCACGACGAGAAACGCCCACGCCGCGATGACGACCGCGACCGACAGGCGGGCCGCGCCGCGCTCGGTCACTCGGGGCGCATGAGGACGATCCCAGCCCACACGAGCCAGATCGTCTGGAGCAGGATGACGAGACCGTAGCCGTGAACGTCCAAGCGGAAATGGCCAGCCAGGAGGGCGACCAAGACGACGGCCCCGACGACGGCGCCGAGAATTCCGAGCGCGCGCGGCATGAGCCGGGTCTTCAGGATCGCGATCGAGAAGAGGAGCATCCCGACCGACGTCGCCCCTACGTTGACCCTGGCGTAGCCCTGATTGAGAGCGTGCGTGTACTCGAGGAGCACGTCGTACGTGTCGTGCGCGGCGCCCGACGCATCGAGCATGCGTTCGACGACCTCGGTCGCGACGAAGCCGCTGGCGATCGCCGCCGACGCGACCGCGATGAGCCCGAAGCCGAACACGACGAGACCGGCGATCGCGCAGTCGCTCCAAGCGAGGCGCCGCGCCACCGCGAGCAGCCCGAGAAAGATGACCGGCAACGACGCGATGGCGAGACCGTGCGCCCACACGTTGACGTGCGCCGTATGCCCGAACGCTCCCGGCTGCATCATCGCGTGCCCGGTGGGATGCACCGCCATCACGAGCACGCCCGCGAGCGCGCTGAGGACGAGCAGGATTCCGGCCTTGCGATCGCGATTCAAGTTGCGCTCCCCCCGGTCCGGGTGGACCATGAAGCCGGAGTCTAACCGAGGACGCGCGTGGGCTTTTTCCTTGTCTCGCTCCTGTTCTCCGTCTGCACCGCGATCGCCGGTCTCGACGGAGTCCCGCAGGCGAGCCCGGCGCCGGCGGCCCCTGCGGCTGCGACGGCGCCCGCGAACCCGTGGGTCGAGCCGGCGCGCGACGTGCTCGCGCAGGCGTCGTGCGGCGGGTGCCATCGTCCCGGACTGCCGACGACGAATGCGCGCGCGCTCAAGATCTTCAACCTGCACGATCCGGTCTGGTACGGGACGATGACCGACGGCCAGCTCCTCTCGCTCCGCGACCGCGTGCAAGGCTCCTCCAAGATCGAGGAAGGCGATCGGAACGTCGTGATCGCTTTCGTCAACTGCAAGCTGGCCGGCGCGTGCACACCGCCGCAATAAGGGGACAGACACCGAATCCCGGCGCGATGCCGGAGGGAGAGGCACTCGATGAGCGACGTTACCGTGAAAGCGTTCAAAGATCTCGACGGCCACCAGGAGACCCCGAAGTCTCCGAAGCGTTTCCTCTATGCCGGCAAGAGCCTCGGCGTGAAGTCGTGGGGGATGAACATCCTTAACCTCCCCGCAGGCTGGAAGGACTACCCCGATCACGATCACTCCAAAGACGGCCAGGAAGAGGTCTACACGGTGCTCAAGGGCACGGCGCGCATGAAGGTCGAAGGCAAGACGATCGCGATGAAGCCCGGAATGCTCATCCGCGTCGGGCCCACGGTGAAGCGCAAGATCACCCCCGGTTCGAAGGGTGTGACGATCCTCGCGATGGGCGGCACGCCGGGCGAGGCCTACAAGCCGAGATAAGGGGGGAGCAGATTGCCAAGCCGGTCGACACGCCAGGCGGCGGGCGACCCTTCGTGGTAAGAAGGTAGGAGCGCATGAGGCAAGCTCTTCGCCTTGCGATCCGCCTCACCGCGGTACTCGGGCTGTACGGTGCCGCGGCCGCGCAAGTCTGCGATCCTCCAGGCCCGGCTCCGCGCTTCGGATGCGTATGGTCCACTGAGACTTGCCAGTGGATCTGCGCGGTCTGCGATCCGTTGGGTGTCGCGCCACGCTCCGATTGCACCTGGGATCAAAACGTCTGCAACTGGATCTGCCCTGGGTACACGGGCGTCGACGTCACGGTGCACACGACGCATGCGCCCATGCGGGACGCCACCGTCTACGTGAAGCTGTCATCGCTCTGCCGGCAGACGGGAGCGTCCGCGACCTGCGGGGGCAGCTTCCCCGTGAGCGCCGCGCTCTCGATCGCGCAGAAGTGCGAGGCTATCGTGCAAACGGTGACGGACAACTGTGCGCCGGCCGGATACGAAGTCACCGCCGACGACTGCGCCGCGAGCGGAGGCTTCACAGCCAGCAACGTCGGTTGTCCCGGCACCCAGTTCGCGCTCGGCCTCTCGAACGACCCGAACGTTTTCGATCAGTCGGATCAGCCGGCGCTCCCCGACGGCGAATCGGAGCTCACGCAAGGTTGGTGCGATCCCATGCCGGGCACGGTCGCCGGTCTGCACGTCGACAAGGCGAGCGGCGGCTCGAACATCCACCTGACGTGGAGCCCCGATTCGAACGCCGAGAACTACACCGCGTTCGACGACTCGGCGTCGAGCGGCAGCTTCGACGTGACGGTCGGCACGGCGACGGACCCGGCCACCGGCCTGACGGTCGCAATGCCGCAGGGCACCGAGTTCTACCTCGTGTCCGGGAGCAACCCGACCTGCGGGTCGGGGCCGAAGGACTGAACGTCGAGCGCTACGGACACGGAGACGGGTTCGGACGCTCGACGCCGCTCGTGCGGAGTCCCTTCGTCCCTTCCTCGCCGAGGCGGTTCCGGGCGGTGACGAGATAGAAGTAGCCCTGGCCCGCGGCCGGCGTCGCCGCATCGGTCGCGCTTTCGGCGGTCAGCCCCGATGAGAAGCAGGTGCCGCCGCCCAAGAAGCCGCTGAGCGCGTCGCGGTAGACCTCGTACTGTCCGACCGATCGCTCGGGATTCCACACCATCGAGGTCTTGCTCGTGAAGAGCTGCTGCTGCACTTCACCGGGAGGCGGGTAGACATCGACGAAGCCGCCGTCCATGTGGAAGCTGGCGCTTGCGAGGCCGACGCCGAGGAACCCGTCGCCGAGGGCGTCGAGCTTGATCCGATGGCTGGCGGAGGCGCCGGAGGCGCCGTTCACCGGGTCGCCCCCGTTGTTCACGATCGATTCGGTGAGCTTGTAGCTCGCGCTCGTCTGCGCGAGCGCCGGCGCCGCGGCTGCGGCCGCGATGGCGAGCACGACGATGCGCGTGTGCATGTTCGCCTCCGGCTCAGCGCGTCATGACGAGGACCCGGATGAGCCCCGTTCCGGAGGGCAGCGGCTCGAGCGCCTTACCGACGACGGTGCCCTGGGACGGGTTCTCTCCGGCGCGCATCGCATACCCCGGCGTCGCCGAGGCCACGAGCAGATCGTTCATGGCGATCGCGCCGTAGCTCGCGTCCACGCGGCACGCGACGATCGTCCCCGGCAAGGCGAGAGGAGCCGTCTCGGTCCAGACCACCGACGCGGCGCCGGCGACGATCCCGACGACACCGGGATCGGCGGCGCGCACGGCACGCCGCAGATCGCCGGGACGAGCGCCGTCGCTCGCGATCACGTCGCCGGCGGCGACCGTCTCCTCCACCGCGACCGGCGTGGTGTTCGGCGGGAAAGTCTCTACGAGTGCGCTCGACCCTCCTTCGTGAATGCCGATGTCGGGCGCGATGGCACCCATCCGCGTCGTCTCCACGACCGGCTGCGGCGTCGCTATTCGCGCCGGCGGCGGAGGCGTTGCCACGGGAGCCTTCGGCTCCGGCGCGTTCTTGTGCGGACCGACGGCGTCGGTCGCGGGATCGTAGACGTGGATCGCGGCCTCGAGCGCCTTCGACGCGGTGAGGTCGGGAGCCTCGGCGCGTCCCGTCAGCGCCTGGTGCATGCGGGTGAATCGCGAGAGCGCGCTGTAGCTCCGGAGCTCCGGCGCCTTGTCGTACTCGTCTTCCTCGACGCGGTGCGACGGGATCGAAGCGTCGTGCCTTCGCACCTGTACGACGGCGCGATCTTCGAAGCCGATGCGCAGGCCCCAGACCATGTAGTCGAATTCGGCGTCCGAATCCGCGGGGCCGCGCACGACGATCACGTGGGTGCTCTTCTCGACGATCGCGAGCGGCACCGCGTCGCCGATCGGCGTCACGGTCCCGGTGAGCCCGATGTCCGGGTTCGCGACGAGCGCGAACGTCTCGCCGAGCGTGACGCGCGCCTCGCCGTGGACGAGCCGCCCCGATCCCCGCGTGTAGACGGCGACCTCGTCTCCTTCGGGCGCGGTATAGACGATCGTCCGCGACGGATCGGTCGGGTGGTTCTGGATGAAGCTGACGCCGCCCGTCCCGGTGATCTTGCTCCCCGCGCTGCCGACCCAGGCGTAGTTGCCGTAGTAGTCGTCGCGGAAGAAACCCGGAAAGCCGCCCGGCTCGTTGCTGTAGCCGTAGATCGCAGTTGGATTCCCGAAATAGTCCGAGCTCCCCAGGTAGGCGTTGACGTTGTGGTAGGCGCGCGTGAAAAAGCCGCCCGCATAGTTGCCGATGCCGTAGATCCCCTCGTCGCCGAACCCGATCCACGACTTCCCGCTGTAGGTCGAGTCGGCGAAGTAACCGCCTGCGCCCGGATAGGCTCCGTACCCCATCGCTCCGAAGTCGCCGCTCCCCAGGTCGATCGTTCCGAACCCGGACCTCGAGACGAAGCGCGCGCCCGGGGCTCCCGAGGCGTAGGCGCCGATCGACCCCGTGGCCAAGTTGATCGACACCTGAGTGTTTTCGAAGTAGCCGCCGGTCGCGGTCCCGTGCCCGTAGACGCCGTACCCGCCGGAGCCGACGTCCGCGTAGTCCCCAGAGTTGTCGTAGAGGTATCCGCCCCCTGAGCTGCCGTGCGCGGACACGCCGATGTGGTTGTAACCGAGCCACGCCTCGTCGACCGTGTTGTTGTTGCGGAACCACCCGCCGGCGTCGTCGCCCTGCGCGCGGATGCCGGTCTTGATGACGCCGGTGTCGGCGACGTAGGCGAAGGCGCCGTTGGCGCCGAACGCGCCGCCAGTCTGAGTGCCGGTCGCGTTGAGCGCGATGCCGGAGGCGACCGACGTCTCGAGCCCGCCGTTGACGACGAGGTGGCCGGCCTTGGTCTGCGTGGACGCGGAGGTATCGACGAAGCCCGACGCAGGCTTCCCCTGGAGGTTGCTCGCGTTCAGCGCATACGCCGACGACTGGACCCTTAGGCGCGGGCTCAACACCTCGCCGCCGACCGTGATCTGGAGATACGTGGCGCCGAAGTCGCGGAACACCTGGTCGAGCGAGGTGTACGCCCCCGCGCCCGAGCCGTCGGTGACGGTTCCTCCACCGAGCTGCACGTCGAATAGCCCCCCGGTCACCGCGACGGCGTTCCCGCCGCCTCCGGTGTGGGAGTCGACGAGGATCTCGTTCCCCGCTGTCGCCGCGTCGAAGAAGCGGAAGACCATGTCGAACGTGCCGTTCCTCGGCTTGTCCGACGCGTCCCTCAGGACGCCCTGGTAGTTGACGAGCGTGGGCGGATCGGCCGCAAGCGCCGCGGCGGCGAGCAGCAACGAAGAGATCGCGATGACGGTCCGGTTCTTCATGGGTCGCACCTCGCGCCCGAACGTACCGGCCGATCGCACTTGCGGGAACTGTGTGATCACACAGAAAAGAGGGAACGCTACTCGATCAACCCCTCGCGGAGGGCCTTCGCGACCGCCTCCGATTTCGTCTGCACCTGGAGCTTCCGGTAGATCTGCTGGAGGTGGAACGACACCGTGCTCGCCGTGACGCCGAGGCGCTCGCCCGCCGTCCGGTAGTGAAGCCCCTCCGCCATCAGCCGCAGGAGGCGCGTCTCGTGCGGCGTCAGGTGGTAATCGGGCGGCGACTTCGGCGCCAGCTCGCGGAAGAGCCCGATCACCCGGCGGGCGATCTGCGGGGACATCGGCGAGCCTCCCGCGACCGCTTGGCGCAGCGCGTCGATCAGCTCGTCCGGCGGGGTGTTCTTGACGAGATAGCCCGTCGCCCCCGCGCACAGCGCGTCGAAGATTCTCTGGTCCTCGGCGTAGATCGAGAGCACGAGGAGGATCAGCGCCGGGTGGCGCCGCGCGAGGATGCGGATCCCCTCGATCCCCGACATCCCGGGAAGTCCGATGTCGACCAGCACGACGTCCGGCAGCGGCGGCGCGATCCGCGGGAGCGCCTCCTCCATCGATCCCCACGCCCCCGCGAAGGCGAGGCCTTCGGTCTCGTCGAGCAAGAGCTCGAGCGCCTCCCGGATGTCGGGCCGATCTTCGATGACCGCCACCCGGATGACCCGGTCCGTCACGAGCGCCTCCTCACGAAGACCTTACCGTCATCGCGGACGATCCGGCACTGTGCGATCAGACAGGGTTCGCGTCCCTGTGTTGCCGGAGCGGCGCGTGGACCGCGACGGTCGTCCCCGCCGCCGGGTTCGACGAGATCTCGCATGCGCCCCCGAGGGCGGCCGAGCGCTGCCGCAGGCTCGCGAGGCCGGTCCCCGCGGGGGTCGCCGCGACGTCGAAGCCGCGTCCGTCGTCGGTCACGACGAGGTCCAGCGCGCCGCCCTCGACCCGCAGGTCCACCGTCAGCGTCCTGCATGCGGCGTGCTTCGCCGCGTTGTTGACGCTCTCCTTGAAGAGGAGGAACGTCTGGCGCCTCAGGCGCGGGTCGAGCCGCCCGCCGTCCGGCGCCTGCGCCGAGAAGACGAGCGCGATCCCCTGCGCGGCGCACGTGTCCTCGGCGTAGCGGCGCATGCGAAGGGCGAGGTCTTCGGCGCGATCGTGGCGCGGGTCGACCGCCCACACGACGTCGCTCATCGATCCGACCACGCGCCGCGCTTCACGGGCCACCGTCTCGAGGAGCGGCGCCACCTCGCCGGCGCCGCGCGCCAGCCGCTTGCGCGCGACCTCGCTCAGGATCGCGATCTGCGACAGCGTCGCCCCAATGTCGTCGTGAAGATCGGTCGCGATATGCGCGCGCACGCGCTCGATGCGGATGAGCTGCGCCACGCGGTAGCGGTAGAGCGCCAACGCCGACAAGGCGGCCGCGAGGGCGGCGAGCGAGACGAACCACCATGTGCGCCAGAACGGGGGAAGCACGTCGAACGCGACGCTCGCGGGCGCCGCCGACCAGTGCGCTCCGTCGAGCGACCCGCGCACCTCGGCGTGATAGCGGCCCGGCGGCAGGTTCACGAACTGGAACGACGGCCGGCTCGACGCGTCGAGCCAGGGGGCATCCGGTCCGAGCCGCACCTGGTAGCGCAGCCGCGACGGGTCCCGGTACGAGAGCGCCGCGAACCGGAGCTCGATCGTGTTGTGGCGATAGGGGAGGCCGATGCGCCCCTCGCGCGGGAGCGGCCGTCCCTCGACGAGCGACTCCTCGAGCTCGACGGGCGGGACCGGAGCCGGCGCGCGCCGAACCTGAAACGGGATGCGCACCAGCCCCGCGAGCGTCGCGATCCAGAGATCGCCCGAAGCGTCTTCGACGAGATCCTCGGCGTCGCTGATCATCAGGCCGTGCCACGGCGACGGGCGCTCGACGATCTCCCATCCCGCTTCGGTTCCCGGACGCGCGACCGCACGGACGATCGTTCCGAAGCTCACGATCCAGGCGCCGCCGGAAGGGGAGGCGCGAAGCCTGCGCACCAGAGGCGTCGGCAGCGCGCTCGAGCCGGCGATCCGCTCGAAGCGGTCCGTTCCCGCGCTGCGGTAGACGCCCGCGAGGAGCGTGCCCGCCCAGATCTCTCCCGGCGCGATCTCGGCGAGAGAGGTGACCTCTCCGGCGCCCTCGATCCGGGAGCAGCCCCAGCTCGCCTCGCTCCCGCCCGCGACCGCACCGGCGTCGGCGTGGCAGACATCTTCACCCGCGCTCGCCCAGAGACGCCCGTCACGATCCTCGAGCAGCGCCACCGGCGACGCGCCGTGGAACGCCGTGGGCCCAACACGCGGTGATGGCGTCTCTCCGCTCGACACCATCAACCCGAGATTCGTGGAGAGCCACATCCGGCCGGAGGCACCCGGCGTGCACGCACCGACGTTCGTCAATCCCGGCTGCGGCAACGAGACGAAACCGACACGACGGTGCGAGACGAACCGACCCGCCGCCCCGGCCCACATCGTGCCGTCGCTCGCCATGCACACCGCGCTCGTTCCGGTGTCCGGGACACGCTCCGGACGCCATGAAGCACCTTCGCCACGGAGCAGCGTCAGCCCGCCCCACGAATCGACCCACACCCCTTCGTCCGCGAGCGCCAGCCGCCGCACGCTCGGCGACGCCATCCCGTCCGCCGAAGACCACGCGACGGTGTCGGGCGCCGGGTACTGAAGGAGCCCGCGATAGCTCGCGAGCCAGAGGCTCCCCTCGCGATCGACGAGGAGCGGCCCACCGCTCGGCACCCCCTCGCGCGGACCGAGGATCTCAGGCGGCGACCCGGGGCGCAGGGCAACGAGCGAAGAGTCGTACGCGACCCACAGCGTGCCGCTCCGCTCGACCATGTCGATCGGTCGCGCCGCCATGCGGAACAGCTCGCGCGTCTCGGCACCGCGGATCGACACCACGCGCCCACCGCCCCCAGGCGGGACGTGGAGCACGACGAGCGAGCCGTCCGCTCGCACCGACGCGCGTTGCACCCCCTCGATCGCGGCGAGGCGTCCCGGCGCGCCGCCGGCGTCGAGGCGGGAGATCGCCGACCGCGTGACGAGGATCGGCGCGCCGTCCTCCGACACTTCGAGGAGCGTCGGCCTGCCCGAATTCGCCGCCGAGGACTCCGTCCATGCGCCGCCCGCGGGCTTCGACCAGATGCGATCCTCGCCGATCGCCCAGATCCTCGAAGTCCGGTCCCAGATCGGCTTCCCCACGATGACGACCGGCGCACCGTCCCGCCCCACGACCGGCCGGATCGCATCGCCGACCACCTCGTCGAGCCTCCCGACGTCGCCCGGGCCCTCGCGCACGAGGACCTCTCCCGAGGGCCCCGTGGCGACCACTTTGACGTAGCGGCGCTCCAGCTCCCTCGCCCACGGTCGGACCTCCACGCCGTCGTATCGAAACAAAGCCCCGCCTGCCGTGATCCACAGGTACCCGCGGCTGTCCTGTGCGATCGAGTTGATCTCCGAGAACGGAAGCCCGCGCTCGAGATCGAACCTCCGTTGCAGCCGCTCGAGGCCGAGCGCGTCCCGAACGACCGCGCATGACGCGACGACGACCGCCGCGTGGGCCAGGGCCCGGCGTCCGGGGACGACGAGACGCATGGGGGCATTGTCGCTCAGCCGTGTCCTAGGACCCGTTCTGCTGCCACACCGCCCGGATGAATAGCGTGTAAGGATCGCCCGCGATCTCGCGTAGCGTGCGTTCGAGCACCGCTTCATCGAGCGCGATGCACTTCGCGCCGGCCGTCAACGTCGCCCTCGCCGCGGCGCTCGCGGCGGCATTGCCGCCGTCCAGGTCGTCGATGAGCGTGCCGATCTCCATCGCCCCACGCATCGAGTAGCGCGTCAGGTTCGGCAGGTCCTTCGGGAAGTAGATCCATGCCAGCGCCTGGCTCATGCAGTCGACGATGTAGCTGAAGCTGAAGCTCGAGCAGCGGTGCATGAGATCGAGCGGGTCGCCGTAGGCGAGCTGAACGATCGTCGTCACCCCTTCGTCGGCCAGCTTCTCCGCAGCGCGCGTGTTGATCCCTTGCAGCTTCTCGAGCTCGCTCTCGACGAACGGGCCGTCTTCCCCGAGATCGAGCTTCTTGGACGACACGCGGCGCGCGATCCCCATCAAGGTCTTCGTCGGGAACGCGCCGAGCATGAACGCGAGCGGCCCGCGGATCTCCTGGATGGACAGAGCGGACAGCGCATACCCCATCGGCAACCCGATGGCGAGCCTCAGGCATGCGCCGATGAGGTCCGACGGTGCCATGTCGTGGGCCCGCCATCGGGTGATCAGCTCGCTCACCACCCACATGTACGCGCCCGCGAGGGCAAGGACCGCGAGCATGATCTTCTCGCTGGGTGCGACGTCGTGCCGCAGCGATTCCGAGAGGTTGCTCATGCTCCAGTACACGACGAACGCCGACATCGCCGCGAGCAGCAGCAGCGGAAGGTAGTACCTGCGCCTGCTGAACTGCTCGTCGAAGAACCGCGCGATCCGCTCGCGTCCGTCCCGGACGTCGGGGACCTCCGCCGGGTAGTAGGTCTCGAAGTAGAGCGCGATCGCCTCGTTCGACAGCAGCGCCAGGACCTCACGCCGCCGGCGGGGCCAGACGCGCGTCAGATAGAAGACCGGCGGGGCCATCATGAGCGCCCACAGCAGCACCATGCTCGCGTAGAGCGGAGGCCCGGCCATCGTCACGCGTCCGGGAAATCGCTCTTCTTGAATCGCTTGAAGTCGACGGAGCTCGATACATTCGCCGACGTGCGGTGCGGCACGACGGTGAACGTACCGTTGTCGTCCTCGTGGGCCTCGACCAGGCTCACGCTGTCGTCGGAGTCGAGCATGTCCTGGACGACGCCGCCGACTCTCGCGCGCGGGACATTGGTAATCGGACTGGGGAATGCCATCCGTGGCTCCTTTCCGTCATTGCTTCACGAGGTCTTTCACCGCCGCCTGGCGTTCGGCTCGATACTCGACGGCGTTCTTGAAGTCCGACAGCGGGATCGCCGAGAGCCGGTGGAGCGCGAGCCAGTCGTCGAGGGCTTGGCGGTGCTGCGCGTTCACGGCATCGTCGTTGTGACGCAGCCAGTCATTCAGCGCGGTGACCGAGGCGTCCTGGGCGTCGTACGTGACGGGCGGGTTCTCTTCGATGGTCGGACGGTTGAGCAAGTTGTCGAGCGTCGACACGAATCGCCCGAGCTTGCCGTCCCGCTCGATCGTGACATCGAACCCCAGGTAGCCGATTACGAGCGGCCGGGGGAATGTCTCGTCCATCGAGATCGTCCGGCTCGACGCGGAGGCGACCTGGATTGATCCGCCCGGCGCCAGCGACTTCGTGACGGCCGCCGCACCCGCGACCACCGGCGCACCCGTCGATGCCGGCGGCGTGGCGGTGCCCGTCGTCGCGGCTGCCGTCGCCGCCGGTGCGGCCGGCGCCGTGTCGCCGGTCTCGTTCTTGGTTTCCGTGGTGCCCGTCTGCGTCGTTCCATCCGCGGGAGCCGGCGTCGTCGAGCCGGTGACCGCTTTGATCCCGCTGGTGGGCGCCTCGCCACGGAGAACGCGGTTCACGTTCTCGAGGTTGCTCAGCGCATCCGAGTCCTTCCCGATCGTCAACGCATCGACCGGCCGCGGCTCGCCGGCGGAGAGGTTGCCGCCACCGGACTTGCCGGCGAAGAGCGAAACGTTGACGCGCCCTGTGAGGTAGACGCGCGTGACCACGCGCAGGAGCGCGTAGTCCCAGATCCGCCGGCCCTTGGCATCCCGCCGGCCGGTGTCACTCGGGGGAAACGCCTTGAGGAAGTCCTTCGCGGGCTGTGTGTCCGCCCAGCCGGTCAGCAGCGTCTTCATCCGCTCGATGTCGACGCCGTAGGTGTAAGCATCGGCGATCGTGACCGATCCCGTAGCCGTGCTCGACCCGAGGAGGTTCAAACCCACCGGCACGCCCTGCACCGGGATTCCCACGTTCATCCCGCCCGACCGGCTCACCGAGAAGCTGTAGCTCGGGAACGCCGCCCGCGGCGCCAGCGTCCAGCCTGTTTCCCCGTCATGACCGTCCGCAGGGAATTGCCATTGCGCCGGCGGATGCACGGTGTAGTTGATGCCGTAGCGATCGACGCCGTAGAAGGCCGGGTAGAGGGAGGCCACCGGGGGTGTCTCCGTGTGGCCGTCGTAGATGATGCGCTTGATGTGGTAGTCGAGCTGGAGGTAGCCCTTCTCGGCGTACTCGCGCTGCTGATCCTGGATCGGCGTCCGGACCAGGAACACATCACCCGGCTGGAGGTCTTCCGACAGCGGATAAATCGGCAAGACCTGGCTCGCGCGGATCGTCTGGCACCAATCTTTGGCGACGCGCTGGAGCTGCTGCTCCACCGTCATCGAGCATCCCGTCACCCCGAGCGCCAGCGCCATGACGAGAGGGGACAGCTTCCGGCAAGCGGTCGAACCGTGAGCGCCCATCTCACAGTCCATGGATGCGCACGAGCTCGGTGACGTGCGGCGCAAGCCCGCGATGCGTCCGGCTCGTTGGCTCGGCTGCACGCGCGGGTTCGACCGGAACGGGCCGTCCGTCGCGCAAGGGAAGGATGACCAGCACGCGCATCGCGGTGTACGCAGCCCAGGCCGCGCCGAGCAGCCAGCCTGCCGGTGCGATCGCACGAGTGACCGAGAGCGAAGCCAACGCGATCAACAAGCACCCGGCGGACTCGAGCAGCTGAGTCGGAATCCGTCGTGCCGCGATCCGGCCATCGGAAGACCAGAGACCCCATCGGGAGTTCGTCGAACCGCCAGCGCAGCATCCCGAAAGGAAGCATCCGACCCTGCCGAGCCCGAGGCCCACGAACAGGCCCGGGGTCGAAAGGCCCAGGAGTGCGCCGATCGGCAAGCCCGCAACCCAAGCTCCCAGCAACATCGTGACGGTGGCCGCCAGGAGGTACCCCTGGACCGAGACCCCCGCCGTCCCGAACTGACGCCAAGATCTGCGCGTCTCCACGACGAACCACGCCTTGGCCCCGACGTAACCGGCGGCCACCGCGCTGAGCAGCACTAGCGTCGCGGCGACACCGCCGATGGAACTGCGCCCGACAGCGGCCAGTTGCATCGTCAGCCCCGCAACGACAGCCGTCCCCACGGCCACCAACCACGCAGGCTTGATCACGCCGGGACCTCGTCCGCGCCCGACTTGGGCGAGCCAGGGCGTCGGTTCGCCGGCGTCGTTCATCGCGACCCTGGTCTCCTGGGTGACCTCACCGGACCAGAACGAACCGTCGGTCCCTTCCGACGACAGCACGGAGATCGACCACCGCCCTTGCGAGACATGGGGGATTCGCGCCGTCACGCAGACCGGACCGGTCCCGGGGACGAGCCCTTCCACGATCTCCTCGCGATCGAAGCTGTCGCCGGGTCGGGGATCACGATCGAGATCGATCCGCCGCCCGGCGAAGCGCACCGTCAGCGGCGTTGCCGCCCGTAGCATGTGCGAGCCCAACCAGAACGAGAGGAAGAGAACGCCCGCCGTGGGATCGGTGGGGGACTGATTGCAATCGCCACAGTTGCCCTTCGAGCAACTGTCGACAGCGTTGCAAAGGTCTTGCATCGTGCAGCTGAATCCGGCTCCGTTGGGATCTATGCCGCTCATCGTGTCCCCCTCATGGAAGAATCCGATTCCAGGACAATTCCCGCGAATCGATGGACTGACGCCGTCGCATTGCGGAGAGCTGCGGACCGAAGCGGTTGGCGAACAGCGCGCGGTAGAACGACGTGCCGTGCGCGAGCCGCGCGAAGACCAAGAACTGTTCCGCCGCAGGGCCGCCGACCGCTGCGACCGCAGTGATCAGCTTTGTCAGGACGTCCGGGGCTGGGTAGTTCACCGGGACCCACGGAGGAACCCTGATCGGTCTCGGAGTGACTGCCGCTTTGATCTCGTCCATGAGCTTGCGGAGGCAGTACTGCAGCCGCTCCAGATACCCGCCGCCGATGTCGACCTCATCGCCCTTGATCGGTGTCGACGCGAGGGCCTCAGCAGTTCGTCCGACCGGATCGGTCACGAGAAGATCGATACCAATCCAGAATGTGCCTTCGCCCGGGTGGTTTCTCAGTGTGAGCGTGTCGGGACCGAGCGAATAGTCGAGGTGGACCGGTTGAGTCACGGGAATCGTCGACAGGTCGTAGAGCGTATCGACATCGGGAATCTCGAGAGTGCCGCTGCCGGGGGCCAGCAGGACCGTGGTCGCGCCGGCGCTCACTCGCCATTCGAATTGGAGCGGCTGCCCCAACAGTGTTGGCACCGCCTGGTAGGTCGCGACGATCTGCTGCGAGTACTCCGTGAACGGATAGTCCCCAGCCATGCAGCCGGCGGGAATGCTCAGCGTCCCTTGAATGTTCCCGTCGGGCTGCGGGACCGCCGTCTGGGAGACCGGCACTGCCGATCCGACGAGGGCAAGGCCTTCCCTCTTGCCCGCTGGCAATGCGACCGTGCCTGTCGCCCCGAACGTGAGATCCTCCGGAGTGACGACCACGTCGTTGACGGTCGCTTGCGGGAGCTTGAACAGACCACCCGTCGCTCCGAAGTCCGCAAACGACTTGACGAAGTCGTCGAGGCGCGACCCGAAGCTATCCGCGATCGCCTGCAGAGCGCCCGCAACCGCCAAGCCCACAGGGCCGCCGAAGATGCCGGCCAGTGCCCAGCACCAGTCATCGACGCTGGCTTGGAATTGAAGCTGGCCGAAGTTCGCGCTCAACGCGACCGCGCCACCGGCAACTTGGAAGGTGAGCGTTGCGGGGAGTTGAGCGACACCCGTCAAGCAGGTGGGCTCATACCGGCCGGCGATGTCGAGGGCGATGGAGCCGTCCTGGAATTGAAAGTCCAGTCGAGTGAGCTTCCGGTCCGACCCCAGGTCGATCGTGTCGGTCCCGCATTGCGATTGAACGTGCTTCTTGTCGTCGAGCTTCGCGGTCGTGAGCGCGCACGAGATCGCAGGGCAGAAGAAGAACCGTTTGAAGATCTCGGGGGAGAGGCTGATGCAGAGGTCGTCGCCGGCGGAAAGAGACGTGGTCGTCTTCTGCGAAGGATCCCCGTTGCCCACGTTCTGCGCGATGACCTCGCCGAACACGACGAGGAAGTCTTGCGAGGTGACTGCATCGCGCTTGGCGAAGGCCCGGACGGAGACGAATTCGAGGTCCATCGTTGGGCTCGCGCAGAGCGCCTTGTAGGGATTCACCGGATCGGTGTAGTCGGTCGGATAGAGTTGGCCGTCGCCGGCCGCGACGAGAGTGAACGGAATCACCTTGTCCAATGCGATCGGCTTCATTCCCGACACGCCGAGGCGGACGAGAGACGCCGCTTTGGCCTCGACATTCGCCGGGGTCTCCCCGGCAGCCGTCAGGCGCGCATCCGAGCCGGGGGAAAAGTCCACGGAGATCGTCGCACTGGCGAAATCGAGGAAGGGGACGATCTCCGCCGAACCCGCCGGCGTGTTCTGAACGGGGATTCGGAACGAGATCGTTCCATCCAGCGAATCGACCGTTGCCGATGAGATGAGCGGGGCCCCGAACACCTGGGTATCGAACACCGTACTGTCGTCGAATACGAAACCGAGGACGAACGCGTTCCCCGGTTCGTCGGCGGTCAGCGTGAGCGTTTCGACGATCAGGTGCGCGGCGACGAGCGAGAGCTCGAACGGCGCAACGAGAGGCGTGCCATCGAACGGATTGGTGACGGTCGATTCGATGAGCCGCAAGATCGCGTCGGCGGTGATCTCGATCGACAGGTCGAAGCCCGCGAGCCTACTCATGGCAGTTCCCGCGTCCGTCGGCGAACAGATGGTTCACTGCGACGACGGACCTCTGACCCTTGGGCGATCTCTTGATCGCTCGATAGGCCTGCACGGAAACATGGAAAAGCGGCCGTGCCCGCACGAGCTCGGCTCGTAGGGCGCTCGACACGACGACCCCGATCTCGGAAAAGAGCATGAACGGGTGGGCGAGGAACAGATTCCCGCCGTTGGGCACCGCGGCGATGCGTCGCAGTATTTCGGGCTCGTGGCGCCTCAGCTCGTCCAGAGATCGAATTTCGAGGGCAGACTCGTTCATCGCATCCCCCACGGTGACGCGTTCACCGCGCCACGGGTCGACGCCGACTCGATCGTTTGTTCGGGGTCGCGATCAGTGCGGTGCCGAACTTGATTCCCTACTCATACGCATCACAGATGGTGCTGTCAAGCAACATATACTGATGCGGTTTGGCAACGGTTCGGGTAATTGCCAATGTGCGAGGGCGACGAAGTGCGCCTGGGCAGGCCCGTCCGCCGGTGCAGCGCGATCAGCCGCTCGACGATCCGGCTAAAGGGTGATCAAGAATATTCACGGGATGCTAGCCCGTGAAAGGAATCACGTGTTCGGTTCGAACGAGACGGAGGGTGCGGCGCTCCCCGAGGACTTTGGACCGCTAGGAACACGGCGGCCGTTGCCTATCGGACACCCGGAGCACGCCGAACATCAGCCCCCATCCCCTTCGTCGCCTCTCTGAGCGCCGCCCGCGCCAGCGTGCGCGTCGAGTCAATCACCGGGATCGGCGAATCCTCCTGCGCGATCAGGAGCGGAATCTCCGTGCAGCCCAAGACGACCGCGTCGCACCCGCGTTCGGCGAGCCCGCGGATCGCCCGGCGCAGGTACTCGCGCGACGGCTCCGTGAAGTGCCCGCTCACCAGCTCGTCGAAGATGATCGTGTTGATCCCGAAGCGCTCCTCGGCGTCGGGAACCGCGCTCCCGATGCCGCGCACCGCGAGCTTCTGGCGATAGACCGGCCCTTCCATGAGATACCGCGTCCCCGTGATGCCGAGACGCTTGTACCCGGCCGCCGCAGCGACCGCGCCGACCTCCTCCGCGATGTGCAGCCACGGCACCGGCGACTTCTCGCGCACCAGGTCCAGCCCCTGATGTGCCGTGTTGTCGGGGCAGATCAGGATCTCCGCCCCGATCGACGCCAGCTTCCGCGCGGAGACGAGCAACAGCTCGCCCGCCTCCTCCCACCGGTCGGCCTCGATGGGACGCATGTGCTCGCTGAGCGGGATCGTGTGCATCGACACTTCGGGATGCGCGTGTCGGCCGAGGATCGCAGCACCCTCGGTGACGATCGTGCGATAGCAGAGCGCCGCGCCTTCACCGGAGACGGCGACGATGCCGATGTGTTTTGTGGATTGCATGGACGTAGGTATGACGGACGCGCGCCTTGCGCGCAAGCTTCAGAGCAAATCGATCGCGGAGAGCCGCGCGCGGGCGGCCGGGCCGTCGCCGTGTCCGTGAGTCGATCGACGGCTGGTATCGGCATCCTTCAGTATCCGACCCCCCAATGCGCATCGAACGCGATCTCACCGATCGGCTTCCGCCGGCGCGGGGCGTGCTCGCGCTCGCGAAGCGTGGCAGGGAGGTCGTCCGCCGTGCCGGGATGGCCGAGCGCGATCATCGCCATCGGGGTGAATCCGTCGGGGATGCCGAACAGCTCGCGCGCGCGATCGGCATCGAAGCCGGCCATGAGGTGAACCGCGAGGCCAAGAGCGGTCGCCTCGAGGGCAAGGTTCTCGGAGGCGAGGCCGACATCGTGCTGCGCGTGCCGGTTCGGGGTTCCGTCAGTCCATCGCTCGGCGGCAACAGACAAGAGGAGCACCGGCGCCCGCCGCGCCCACGCGTTGCCGTCGACGAGACAGCTTCGCGCGCGCTCGAGCGCCTCCTGGTCCTCGGCGTCAAAAACGAGAAAGCGCCACGGCTGCTCGTTGAAGCATGACGGCGCGATCCGCGCCGCTTCGAGAAGCGTGCGGATCGCAAGTCGCGAGACCGGCCGACGGGGATCGATCGCCCGTGGGCTCCTGCGTCTGGCGAGAAGCTCATGGACGAGTGGAGGGCCGTCGAGGGCGCGGACCGGCGTGCTCATGCGACGGACTCCTCTCCCTGCCGGCGCAGCCGGGGGATCACCTCTGAGGCGAAGCGATCCATCTCCTCCGCCTGCGGCGAGAACTGAAGAAGCGTCAGATCGGCGCCCGCTCGCTCGAACGCGCCGAGCCGCTCCGCGATCGCGTCGGGGGTTCCGACGAGCCCCGACCGCAGGCCACGGTTCGAGACCGAGTAGTCCTCGAGGCTGACCCTCGTCTCGAGCTTCGTGCCGGCGATCCATTGCTCGTAGTTGGAGTAACCGCGCGCGCTCGCGCGCACGTCGGTGATGCGCGCGATCTCACGTCTCGCGGCCTCGTCGGTCCTGCGGCAGACGACGAAGCCGGAGACGCCGAAGAGGAGCGGTGGTGCGTTCGGGGCGAGGCGCGCGCGACGCTCCCGCATGTCGGCGATCTTGCGGGCGATCGTCTCGGGCGCGTCGCCGTGCATGACGTAAGCGTCCCCTTGGCGCGCGATCAGGTCCTTCGCGGCTTCCGACTCGCCGCCGGCGTAGAACGGGGGCCACGGCGCGCGGGCGGGCTTGGGCTCGAGGATCGCCTCGTCGATCCGGTAGAGCTGCCCGGCGTGCGTGAACCTGGATTCGGTCCACATTCCCTTGACGACCGAGAGCCACTCGTCCGTGCGCTCGTAGCGCCGGTCGTGCTCGTCGAACGGAAGTCCGTGCTGCCTCGACTCATCCTTCCACCACGAGGAGACGACGTTCAAGGCCAGCCGTCCGCCGCTGATCCGATCGATGTTGGCCGCCTGCTTGGCGAAGAGCGCCGGATGGTGGAACGTCGGCCGCACCGCGACCATCAGCTCGAGGCGGCGTGTGACCGCGGCCAACGCCGCCGCCGTCGACCACGCGTCGAGCGCGGGGGCCTCCGGGCCTTTGATGTCGTTCAGATTCAGCTCCGCGACGAGCGTGAGGTCGAACCCGATCTTCTCGCTGCGCACCGCGAGGTCGCGCACGTACTCCCAGGTCGCGGGCATTCCCTCGTCGTCGACGTTGCGGAGCCATCCTCCGAAGACGGGGAGCCAATATCCGAATCTCAAGCTCATAGCCCCCTCCCCCCGGCCGCGGCGGCCGGCGCCTCGGCGTCCTCGGACCTTGCACGTGCAAGAAGGGCGTCGACGAGGCGCGCGGTCGGGTCGAGTCCCACGACACGCACCGGATCGGCGACGAAGTTGGAGAGCGCGTTGACGTCATAGAAGTACAGGCGCCCATCGCGATCGCTTTCCAGGTACTCGATCCCTCCGACGTCGAGGTCGGCCGCCTGCGCGATCCGCTCGACCTGCCGGACGATCTCGGCCGGTGGCGTGAACGCCTCGACGGTCAGGCCCGCCTTGGCCGCGCCGACCGGACACGCGGCGCTCACGAGGTCGTCGCCCCCCACGGTCTTGCACACATCCGCGGGGCAGAGGTCGAATCCCGCGCCTTCGCCGAGATGAATGCGGATCCCGTAGAGGTACCGTCCCTCGAGCGTCTCGACACGGACGATCGAATCGTGTCGGGGCGCGTGGTACTCCTGGAGCAGGGTCGTGCCGTCCAAGCCGGTCCCGACGCGGCCTGCGACGACCGCGGCCAAGAGCTCCGAGGCATCGTCGAACCGGATAATCCCGGCTCCGCTTCCACCGACGTTCGGCTTGACGACGAGCGGGAAGCGAAGCTCTCGCGAAGCACCGAGCAGGAGCGACGGGTGGTTGACGACGCGCGTGCGCGGGACGGGAAGTTGCAGCCGCTCCAAGAGCGACACTTGCAACGCTTTGCTGATCTCGAAGCCGAAGGCGCGAGCGCCGTTGAACACGGGAACGCCGCGGCCCTCGACGTGCGCGATGAAGTCACGCGTCGAAAAGATCGCCTCGCCATGGCCTCGCTTCCACGCCGAAGGGCTCATCCGGTTGAAGAGGAGCGCGAACGACTCCTCGTGGCCCGCGGGATCGAACGCATGCCGCGCGGCGTCGAGCTTGAGGAAGGGAATACCCCGGCGCGAGAGCTCCGCGAAGAGCGGCTCGAACCAATGCGGATGCTCGTAGAAGATCGCGATCGGTCGTGTGAGGGCCATGGCGTCGTGTCCTCCTGTCCCGCGAGGCGACGCCGGTGCCGGACAACAAAAAACCCGCTCCGGCGGCGCCGTTGCGGGTCTGAAATGCTCGAACCTCAGATCAGTGGTGGCTCAGGCTCGCGGCACTCCTCTCCCGCCTTGGGTTCGACAACAACACATGAGCATGCGGGAACGCGAGGCCATCACTTCCTCCTGAGGCCTCGACAATATACGCACGCCCGGCGCCGGTGGGGGAACTTTCTGCCGCGCTTTGGCCGCCGTCCACGCCCCGGACGGCCCCGCTGTCAGGCGTCCGGGTAGCTTCGCGGGAAGCTCACGCGAAAGGTCGTGCCCTTCCCTGATGTTCCTATCTCCCGCGGACGATGATCACCCGAAGAGCACGACGTGCAGGCCGACTTGGAGCTTCGGGAGGGGCACCGGCGGCGGACTCGGCAACGGCGGGAGTGCCAAGACGTGGCGCACCTCGACACGCACGTCGGGCTCGAACCCTTGCCGGAGTACCCAGCGCCCGTCGATCAGGAACCACGCGCGATCGTCATAGCGCGGGTCGACGGCGACGTAACACCGCTCCGGGACGCTGGGCCCGAACTTCTTCGCGAGCCCTGGCGGGAGACCGCCATGCTTCGCGTGGCCGGGAGGTTCGCCATGGTGGTGGTCGCCGCGGACGGGCTCGGCAGCGGAGACGATGCCGAAACAGAGCGCGGATGCGACGAGGATCGAGAGACTGGCTCGCATGAGGCACCTCCGAAGTCGTTGGCGCGATGGCCGATGCGATTGACCCCGCTCGACCAAGCAGGAGACAGTGCTATCCCCGTGCCAGGTGCGAACACACGGTCTTTTCATCGGCGCGTGCGTCATTTCTACCCGTCTCGTGACCAGGGCGCGATAGTCGAGATACACGGATGGGGCGCCCTCCCGCGCGTCCGTGCGTCGAGGTGAGTTCGGTGCGCCGATGGTATCGTCGGTCGTTGGATTCCACTCAGCGACCGAGAGACACATGAAGATCAGAGAACGCATCGTCGCCGATCTGACCGCCGCGATGAAGGCCAAGGACACGCTGCGGCTCGGTGTCGTCCGCATGCTCAAGTCGAAGATCATGGAGGCCGAGGTCGAGCAGCGGACGCGCAAGGGTCCGGACTACGTCCTCGAAGATGCGGAATCCCTTGCGGTGATCGCCGCGTACGCCAAGCAGCGCCGCGATTCCATCGAGGCCTTCCGGAACGGTGGGAAAGAAGACCTCGCGACCAAGGAAGAGGCCGAGCTCGCGATCGTTCAGCAGTACTTGCCTGCCCAGATGTCCGACGATGAGGTCCGCCGGATCGTCGCCGCCGCGATCGCCGAGACGGGAGCGACCTCGGCGAAGGAGATGGGGGCGATCATGAAGATCGTGATGCCGAAGCTGAAAGGTGCGGCCGACGGCGCTGTTGTGAACCGGATCGTCCGCGAGCTGTTGGCCTGAAGCAGGCGGGGCGCGTTCCTCGCAGCCTCCCGCGATCGCCCACGACCGTGACGGCCTTCAGGACCGCTTGACCACCACGTACGAAATGTCGTCGTCCGCCGGCCCGTAGGCGACGATCGCCTTCCGCAGTCGCGCGCAGATCTCGGTCGCCGAGAGATCCTTCGCATCGTCCAGGCACGGCTCGAGGCCTTCGGCCAGGAAGCGCCCGTCGGCGTGGTCGAAGAGTCCGTCGGTGGCCAGGAGGAGGATGTCCCCCGAGCCGAGGAGCTCGATCTCGTTGACGCGGGCGCCGGTGGACGCGGGGAAGATGCCGATGAGCGATTCGGAGATGGTGCGCTCCGCGCCGAGGGGCATGATCCTGCTGAACTCGCGCGAGAAGACCCGCGGCGGCGTGTGGCCGGCGGAGAGGTAGCGGAAGCGTCCCTTGTCGGTGATCTCGCCGTAGATCAGCGCGATGAGCTTCTTGATGTTCGTCGATTCGTAGAAGCGCGTCCGGATGTGCTCGAACAGGCGGGTCGTGATCTGGCCGAACATCTCGAGCTCGTAGTGGGCGCCGACCAGAAACGCCTGGTGGAGCATCGCGGCGACGAGCGCATCGGTCAGGCGGTGGCCGGCGACATCGGCGAGGAGGATTCCGGCGCGGTGCTTGTTCTCGCGAAGCTGCGCCGCGAGGTCCGACCTGCCCGCGGCGGCCGCCTTCGCCGCGAGATCGTCGAGGTCGTAGCGCCTGTTGAAGTCAACGTAGACGATGTGGTCGCCGCCGAGCACGCCGTTCAGCGGCAGCGAGTCGGAGTCGATGTCGATCCCCGCGAGGCGCGGCCTCTCGCCCGCCGATGGCTTCAGGAATTTCATGATGTAAGAGAAGTTCCGAAGCTCGTCCGAGATCACATCCGCGCCGTTCATCGCCTGTCCTCCTTGGCCGGGCATGGTAGGGCAGGCGCCGCATCGACGCCCGCGCGCGGCATTGCCGGATCGGCGCTCGGGCCTACTTCCTCCAGTCGATTTCCCGACCAAACGCACTTCCGGACGTACTACTCGGCATGAAAGCCATTCTCTCGACCCTCGCGCTCTGCCTTCTCCTCGCGTCCACCTCTCACGCAGGCATGTGCCCCGCCGACAAGGTCATCCCGGGGCCTTCCGAGCGGACCGTGGCCGGGTTCGACATCAAGCGCGACACGATGTCGGCTGTCGATACGCGCATGGGGAAGCCGCAGAAGTCGAAGTACCTCTTCTTCGACCGCGACGCGGAAGGCCAGCAGTGGGTCAAGCACAAGTGGACCCGCGGCGAGACCGCGCTCGGCGTCTCGGGACACGGCGACAGAATCGAGATCCTTCAGATCAGCAGCGACCGTGCCGACGCGACGTACGCCAGCGGGCGGGGACTGCGGCTGGGCGATGCCCGCAAGAGGGTCGAGGCGTTGTACGGGACGACGTTCGTCGACGGGCACGTCACCGGCCCCGAGATCGGCGAGCGCACGGTGACCTACTGCTATGACGACGGCATCGAGCTGAGCGTCGGTTACGACAGCGCCGACTCGGTGACCGCGATCCGCGTGACCAATCCCATTGCGCGAGTACTCTCGCGGATGTAGCGGCGTCGGTTTCTCGTAGTCATCACCTCACGATCGTGGCGCGCGAAGCCCGCTTTGGGTGGCGATCGACACGCGAGTACGAAAACGCCTCAGAACGTAGCGCGATGCCACACCGGTCTCGGTCACGACTCAGGGAATTGCCCCGATCCGTCACCGCGGCCGCTCATCGCGCGCTGGCACGTCGTTCGCGAGGAGGTTTTCACCGGAGACACGATCGTACGAAAAGGAAGGTGTTGTAATGAGAGCTCCTGAGCCATGAACGTCGAATTCGCCCCCACGCTCCGCACGCCGCCGGCGCTCCGGGTGGCGCCGCGCCCTCATTCAGCCCGGGTTCTCGTCGTCGAAGACGACGAAGCGATGCGCGAGTGGCTCGGAGAGCTGATCGACGAGGAAGGATTCGAGGCGGTCACCGCCCCCGACGCACTGACCGGCATGCTGCTCCTTCTGGCCGAAGGGGCGGACATCGTCGTGACCGACTGGCGGATGCCGATCTATGACGGGTTGCGGTTGCTCGAGTCGTGCCGGCGGCTGAAGCCGCGCCTTCCCGTGGTGATGCTCACCGGCTACGCCGACCCGTGGCTCGAGGATCGCGTCCGCCGCCTGGGCGGCATCCTGCTCACGAAGCCGTTCGACCCGGCTGACTTGATCGCGCAGGTGCGGCGGGCCGCGGCTTCACCACGCGTGGCGTGATCGAGACCCGTCGGGTCGCTACTTGCAGCCGGTGGTGACGACCGAATCGGTCCCGTCCATCGTCTGCCCGGTGACCAACGTCCCGCGAAGCACCGCGGAGGTCGTGCCGCAGCGGATGCCCGTCGACTGGGTCTTGAACGTCAGGACAAGGTCGAGATCGCCGTCCAGATCGACGTCTTGATACGAGTAGTGCACGGGACCGGTCTCGGTCCCGGTCTTGCCGAACCTGACCGTGGAGGGGACGACGCTCCTCGCGTCGAAGCCCGGCACCGAGAGGATCGCGACCGGGGTCACGCCCTTGCTTCGAGGGTTGATCGTGTTGGGAAAGCTCCCGGGCTGGATGTCGATGGGGAGCGACGTGATCGCGAAGTACTCGAGCGAGCCGCCGAAGACGACCCCCGCGGGGTTGCAATCATAGGTGGTACAACCGAACGAGGCGTTCGCCCCATCGATGGTGATGATGTTCGCGCCGGGGACGAGGAACGGGGTGAGATCGAACGTCGTGAGGGAGGCGGAAGCCGCCGCGGAAGCGCCTGCGTCCGTCAGGCTTCCGATGGTTCCGGCAGGCGCTCCGTTCACGAGTACCTTCGCGAAATCGTCGGCGGCGATCCGAATGGTGCCGCTCACCGGTGGTCCCGCGAGAAAGAACGCGTTCGTGAACAGGACCTCCGGATCGGTGCTGATCGGAGTACTGCCCGCGAGCCCCGGAGCCCAGATCCAGGTTGCTCCCGGGATCTCGGACAATTGACTGTCCGCTCCCCAGACGCCTCCAGGTGCGGCCGTGCAGTTGGGTGGAAGCGGGGCGCCGGGAGCGCCGCACACGCTCTGCGCGAAGCCGAGAGGGTTCCCCTGCGGGTCGGTGACCGACCAGGACGTGTCGGAGACGAATGTGATGGTTTGTGTCTGCGCCGCGACGCGCAATGACAATAACGTAACTCCGGCGATCACGAAAAGCGTTCTCATACCCCACCTCTTTCCGCCCCGTCCCGGCAAATGACACGCCCCCATAAGACCGGATACGCCGAACGGGACGCGGTGTCAACTTGGTCCGCGTTCTCACGAGCAAGATGCGTGCTCGACGGAGCGTGACCGGAGCCTGGGGCTACAGCAGCGTGCCACGCAAGATCACGATACCGACGCTGAAGTAGATGACGAGGCCCGTGACGTCGACGAGCGTGGCGACGAAGGGAGCGGAAGAGGTCGCTGGGTCGAAACCGAGTCGGCGAAGGACGAACGGCAGCATCGAGCCTGCGAGCGTTCCCCACAGAACGATCCCGATAAGCGCGAGACCGACCGTCAATGCCACGAGCAGCCAGTGGGGGCCGTAGAGATTCGAGAAAAACGACCAAACCGTGATGCGGAGGAAGCCGATCGTACCGAGGATGCCGCCGAGGGCGAGGCCGGAGAAGACCTCGCGCCGCGCCACGCGCCACCAGTCGCGGAGCTTCACCTCTCCAAGCGCAAGCGCGCGAATGACCAAGGTCGATGCCTGCGATCCGGAGTTCCCGCCGCTCGAGATGATGAGGGGGACGAACAGCGCCAGGACGACCGCCTTCGCGATCTCCTTCTCGAAGAAGCCCATCGCGGTCGCCGTCAGCATCTCTCCGAGGAACAGGATCACGAGCCAGCCCGCCCGCTTCCTCACGAGCCGGGCAAGAGAGATCTCCATGTAGGGCTCTTCCAGCGCCTCGGAGCCGCCGACCCGCTGGATTTCCCTCGTCGCCGCTCTCTCGGCCACCTCGAGGACGTCGTCGATCGTCACGATGCCGATCAAGACGCCCGCCGAGTCCGTGACCGGAAGCGCCTTGAGATCCTGCTGCTGGAACACCTGCACGGCATCCCGCTGGCGATCCGTCGCCTTGAGTGCCACGTAGCGGTAGTCCATGAGATCGGAGACCTTGGCGGTGAGCGGCGCCAGCAGGAAGCTGCGGATCCGGATGTCGTCGATCAGGATGCCCTTCTCGTCGACGACGTAGATCAGGCTCAGCGTCTCGCTGTCATGACCGCGCTCGCGCACGTGATCGAGAACCTGTTGCACCGTCCAGTCGGCCCGCACGGCCACGTAGTGGGCGGTCATCAGGCGCCCGACGCTGTCCTCGGGGTAGCCGAGCATCCTGACGGCGTCGGCACGCTCCTTCGGCGTCAAGAGCTCGAGGAGCTGCTTCGTCGCGCTGGCGGGCATCTCCTCGAGAAGCAGCGTGCGATCGTCGTCCGGCATCCGATCGAGGATCGCCGTGACGTCATCTCTCGCCATTGCCTTGAGCAACCGTTCTTGCTGGTACGGCGCCAGGTAGCTGAACGTCTCGGCCGCGACCTCGCGAGGCAGGATGCGGAACAGAACGACTTCGTCCTCTCTTGACGCGTCGTCCAGCAGCTCCGCGATGTCGCGCGGCGGCCAGTTCTTGACCGCCTCTCTGCATGCGGCGTAATCGCCCTTGCGCAGGACCGCTTCGAGCTCTCTTTTCGTCTGCTGAACCGCCATGATCGATTCTCCCGTCAGTCCAGAGTGCCTCCCCGTCGCATTCTCCACAGTCCGCGTACGGAGAGGATCATCGTGACACCGCCGAGCGCGCCGAGCGCCCAGAGCGTCCAGACGAAGAAGAAGCCGCCGGGGGACGCGGCGTGCTCGGGATAGTGCGTGCCCCTCATGTGAATCACCGGCATGCCTGCCGCGAGCAATCCCACGACGAACATGATGACGTGCCCGGTTCGAGTCCTGGCGAGCACGAGAGTGCTGTAGAGGAGGACCGCCAGGACGACGAGCGCGGTGTTCGAGGACTCGGCCTTCGAGATCCCGCGGACGATGTCGTCGGTCACATGAAGCGTGAGCAGGAGGAGTGAAAGGAGGGACGTGATCCTCAGCAGATTGTTGTTGGTCATCCGCGCTCCAGTTCGTCGAGCGTCTTCGGCCAGTCCTTTCCGAGGAGACGCGACATCGCCCGATCGGCGAGAAGGCGTCCACCGGTTTGACACCGCGCACAATAGTTCGCCTCGTTCTCGGCGTAGACGATACGCTGGACGGGTGAGCCGCATGCGGGGCACGGCTGCCGGAAGCGGCCGTGGACGGCCATGCCGGGCCGAAACGCGGTGACTTTCTCGGGGAACTTTCCGGCGGCTTCGGCGGTCAGGCGATCGCGCCAACCGATGAGTGTGTCGCGCACCGCGATCTGGAGGCGTGCGATCTCGGCGTCGTCGAGGTTGCGCGTGAGCTGGGCGGGGGAGAGGCGCGCGGCGTGGAGGATCTCGTCGGAGTAAGCGTTGCCGATGCCGCTGAAGATCGAGGGGTCGGTGAGCGCGCGCTTCAATGTCCGGTTCTCGCGCGTCAACGCGGCGCGGAACTGCGCGGGTGTGGCGTCGAGCGGCTCGATGCCGCCGCGCGCGAGGTCTTGGAGCGCTTGCTCGCCCCGCACCAGGTGGAGCGAGGCGCGCTTCTTCGAGCCCGCTTCGGTGAGCGTGAGCGTGCCCGCCGAGAAGTCGAAGGCGGCGAGCGCGACCTTGCCGGCCAGGGCGGCGCCCTTGTCCTTCCAGTGAAGACGGCCGGCGATCATCAGGTGGATGGCGAGGAAGAGGTTGTCGTCCAAGACGATGACGACGCGCTTGCCGAGGCGCCGGACGCCGTGGACGCGCTGACCTTCCGCTTCTCGTATCGGCGGCGTGACCGAGCGGAGCAGGAACGGGCTCTTGAGCCTGATGCGCTCGAGCGTGGCGCCGTCGACGCGCGCGGCCAGAGCGGCGACGTAGACGTCGACGTCCGGCAGCTCGGGCATCAGCGCGATTTCCAGGAATTCATGGCGCAACAGACTCAAGCACTGTCAGGGCCGCGTCAAGTAACAGGAACTTAACCGTTAGAACGAGGAGGCTTTCGAACGCCGCAATGCCCCGCGCCGTACCCTCGATCCAGGCAGCACAAAGGGGGATCCGATGGAACAGCGCAACGCGATCTTCGTCGGCATTCGAGGTTCTGGCGCTCGACCCAGCGACGGGTTCTGTAGCGTGGCGAACGTTTCTCAAGGGCGGCTCGTTCGTCAACGTCACGTTCGACGGGCAGAGAGTCGTGGCCGCGACGAAGGGCGAGGTCTTCGCCCTCGATCCCGCGACGGGTCACATCCTCTGGAACAACCGGCTCGAGGGAATGGGATTAGGGTTCGTCACGATTGCCGGGGCGGGGCAAGTGCCAGCGATGGCGCAGATTCAGAAGAACAGAGACGACGCCGGGGGCGCGGCGGCAGGAATGGCTGCGGCGGCCGGGAGCTAGGCCACCGACTCGAGCACGGTCGTCTGGGAGAGCCAGCTCGTGCCTTGGCACGCGAGCTCCTCGGCGCGAGGGAGTTGCTCGTCGTCGCTTGGCCCTAGCCGCGGTCTCGGTGGTTCACAGCGACATCGTAGGCGGGGTGAAGTCCGAGGGATTCACCCAAACACTCGTCCATCACGGAACAGTGCTGCTGATCGATAGCGTGTTGTGAGTCACGGAAGGCTTCCTTGGCGCGATCGATGCTCTCCGCCTCAACGGCGTACACAAGAAGTGGCCCTTCCCTGGTGGGAATGATGTAGGCCTGCTCCGCCCGAACCGTCTCCGCCTCAAAAGTCACCCGAACCTCTTCGGCTCTCGCGTTGAGCTCCGCAAGCCATGCGCGAAGGCGCGCTTCCTTTCCAGGCTTGATGCGACGAATGCTGACTCGCAGCATCAGTGCGACGCTCTCCTCAGCCGATCCGAGATCGCGAGGGCGAGTCCCTCCTGGCCCTGCGGCGGGTAGGCAAGGATCGCGGAGACGTCGCCCGCGTCGAGCTCGCGCAGCATCGTGAAGAGGTTGCGGGCGGCTTCTTCGAGGTCGCCGGACTGGGTCAATGCGCGCGTGACGACCGGCAACGCGTAGCGCTTCTCGGCCTCGGCGGCCGCCTTCGCGACGGCTTTGCCATCGGCGAAGACGCCGATCAGACCGAGGTTCGTGGCGCCGCGGGGCAGGGCGTCGGGACCCGGGGCGATGAAGAGCGGCGTGCGAGGCGCGTAGTGCACCTCGCTCATGCCGGGCGAGGGCGCGGGCTTGCCGGCAGCGGGGGCGGTCGCTTGCGCAAGGCGGACGTGCGCGGCCGCTTCGATCGCCTCGGCGGCGATGCCACCGGGACGGAGGAGCGTGAGCGCGCCGCTCGGGCTGATCGCGACGACGGTCGATTCGACGCCGACGGTGCAGGCGCCTCCGTCGAGCACGATGCCGACGCGCTCGCCGAGCTCCTCGACGACATGCGCGGCGGTCGTGGGGCTGATGCGGCCGAAGCGGTTCGCGGACGGTGCGGCGAGCGGGATCTCGGCAGCCTTGAGGAGCGCCTGCGCGACGGGATGGCTGGGCATGCGGATGGCGACGGTGTCGAGGCCGCTCGTCACGAGGTCGGGGATCTTCTTGCCGCGCGGGAGGACGAGGGTGAGCGGGCCGGGCCAGAACTTCCTCAAGAGGACGTCGGCGCGCTCTCTCGCCAGCTGGGGGAGCCCCTTCACGCTGACGACGCCGATGTCCTCGAGGCCACCGAGGACCTCTCGCTCGAGCGGGCCTTCGGGGCGGACGACGTGGACGATGAGCGGGTCGAAGCTGGGGCGCTCCTTTGCGGCGAAGATGCGGGCAACGGCGGCGGCGTCGAAGGCATTGGCGGCGAGGCCGTAAACCGTCTCGGTCGGAAGGCCGATCAGCTCGCCGCGGCGCAGGGCGTCGGCCGCGCGGCGCACGTTGTCGGCGGTCGGTGTGAGGATGGTGGCCACGATGCGTCCCCCGGAGGCTCGCCATAATAGCGGCCATGCGCCGCCGGGTCCTGGCACCGCCCGTCCACGCCGCCCTCGATCCGCCGCATCCGGCTGCGCCGACGCCGCGCGCTCACTTCGATCCGAAGCAGGGATGGTTCCGGAAGATCGAGCGCGCGACCAGCCTCTTCCTGAGCCGGCACATCTGGCAGCTCATCCCGGGGATGAGGATTCCGTACGGGGTGATCCTCTCCCGGTACTTCACCGTGTCGGAGGCGGAGGTGCCGGTCCCGGGGCTGCCGGCGGCGTTCGATCGCCTGCGCGTGCTGTTCGTCTCGGACATCCATGCAGGACCGTTCCTGTCCCGCGACCTGCTGTGGCAGGTGGTCGACGAGCTCGCGGGGCTCCACGCGGATGTCGTCATCCACGGCGGGGACATCGCGACCTCGAACGTACGCGAGGTCGCGGCGCACGTAGCGACGCTGATGCGGTTACGCGCGCCCCTCGGCGTCTACGGCGTGCTCGGGAACCACGACCACTACACGCACGATCTCGATGGCTTGACGGGGCTGCTCGAGTCGTGCGGCGTGCGGATGCTCGACAACACGGCGGTCGCGCTCGAGCGCGACGGGGCGCGCATCGCCTTGGCGGGAATCGACGACTGGAACGTTGGAGCGCCCGATCTTCCGGGGGCCTTGGCCGAAGCGGCGCGCGTCGCGCCCGGAGCGCCGGTGATCTTGGCGTCGCACAACCCCGACGCCTTCTTCGACGCCGCTGCGCGCGGCGTGTCGCTCGTGCTCTCTGGTCATACCCACGGCGGGCAGGTGCGGATCCCCGGGCGGCCGGTCTTCGTGAGGATGAGCCGCTACCGTCTCGACGAGGGGCGTTATTACAAGGATGCGGCGCAGCTCATCGTCAGCCGCGGCGTCGGCGTCTCGGGCATCCCGCTGCGCCTGTGGTGCTCGCCCGAGGTGCTGCTCGTGACTTTGAGGAAATGAGGGGACAGCTACCGAATTTCGCACTGGTGTTCCCGGCTAGACGAGTTTCATGGGCCGCATCGGAACAGTGTAAGGAAAATACGGTGACTGTCCCTAACTGAGGATTCCCGCCCGCAACGCGGCGAGCACCGCTTCCGACTTCGAGTGGACGTGGAGCTTCTCGTAGATGTTGCGGATGTGGAAGCGGATCGTGTCGACCGAGAGGTCGAGCTTCGCCGCGGCGGTCTTGTAGACGTGGCCCTCGGCGAGAAGCTTCAAGACCTCGACCTCGCGCGGCGAGAGGTTGTGGCCGGCGGTTGACGGGGGCGGGGCGACGCGCTGGAACATTTCGACGACCTTGCGCGCGATCTCCGGGGACATCGGGGCGCCGCCGCCCTGGACCTCGCGTAGGGCGTCGAGGAGCTTCCCGGGCGGCGTGTCCTTCAAGAGGTAGCCGCAGGCGCCGGCGCAGATCGCTTCGAAGACGTGCTCGTTGTCGGCGTACACCGTGATCATGAGGATCTGCATCGACGGGTGCTGTGCCTTCAATCGGCGCACGCCTTCGATGCCGGACATCCCGGGAAGGCCGATGTCGGCGAGGACGAGGTCGACCGGCTTCGATTCGATTGCCGGCAGAGCTTCTTCCATCGATCCGTACGCGCCCGCGATCTCGAAATCGCCGGTGCCGCCGACGAGCGCCCTCAGCCCTTCGCGCAGCGCGCGCTGGTCCTCGACGATCGCGACCCTTGCCCGGCTCATGCCGACCTCGTTGAGGTCACGCTACGGCGGGCGGGTGGTCGCAGCAACCGCATCGTCATGTAGGTCTTCAAACCACATCGCCGCGGAGCGGAACGTCGAGGCGGACCGTCGTGCCCTTTCCCGGAGCACTCTCCACGGTGAAAGCGCCGCCCAACGCCTCCGCGCGATGCTTCAGGTTGCCCAGCCCGCGACCGCCCGTTGCGGTGCCCACCTCGAACCCCCGCCCGTCGTCGGCGACGCTCAAGAGGAGCCGGCGGTGCGCGAGGGTCATCGTGACGGTCACGCTCGAAGCGCCGGCGTGCCTCGCGGCGTTCGCCAGCGCCTCCTTGACGGCGAGGAAGAGATGGCGGCGACGGTCGGGCGGGAGCTCGATCCTCTCGATCGTCTCCGTGGGCGGCGCCTCGAACGCCACGCGCACGCCTTCGGCTTCGAGGAGATTGAACGCGACCTGCCGCAAGCGCTGCACGAGGTCGGCGAGGCGGTCCCGGCGCGGGTCGATCGCCCACACGATATCGCTCATCGAATCGCGGAGGCCGCGGGCGAGCTCGGCCGCCTGGCCGAGGAGCGGCGCGCTCTCGGCGTCGGCGCGGCGCTTCGCGACCTCGGCGAGGACCGCAATCTCCACGAGCCCCGATCCCATGTCATCGTGGAGGTCGGTCGCGATCTGACGGCGGATGCGCTCCATCGCCATCAGTCTGCGGACGCGCAGCTCGTGGCCGCCGAACACCGCCGCCGCGATCGCGAGCGCCACCAGCGCCAGGAACCAGCCACGCCGCCAGAACGGCGGCAAGATGCGGAAGCTCACCGACGCCGCGTCCTCCGCGGCGACACCCTCGGGCGAGACCGACCGCACCCGGAAGCTGTAGCGCCCCGGCCCGAGATTCGCGTAGTTCACCTGGCGCGCGTCGGACGGCTTCGACCACGCGCTGTCCGCGCCCTCGAGGCGCGTCTCGTAGCGGAGGCCGCGCTCCGCCTCGAACCCCACCGCGACCCACGAGAAGGCGATCGTGTTCCGCGGCCACGGGAGCGACAGCTCGCCGAGGCGCCGCGTCCCCGACTCGGGCAGTTCGAGCTCGACCCCCGAGATCGCGACACGGCTGACGTACGCCGCGGGCGGGCGCGACGCCGTGCGCTCGGTGCGCGGGTCGAGCACGCTGATGCCGCCGTTCGTCGAGATCCAGAGCCGGCCGCGATCGTCCGAGAGGATGTCGTTGACGATCGCCCCCGCGAGCCCGTCCGCCGGGCCGAAGTGGCGGATGCGTCCCGTCTCGGGATCGAGGCGGTCGAGCCCGCGTGCGGTGCCGACGTAGATGCGTCCTGCATCGTCCTCGCCGAGAGCCCACACCGTGTCGCTCGAAAGACCGTCCTGCACCGTCCAGTTCGCGAAGCGCGGCGTCCGTGCTTCGGGCTGGTCGGTCATCGAGAGGCCGAGGTTCCGGTGTCCGAGCCAGACGCGGCCGCGCTTGTCCTGAAGGAGCGTGCGGACCTGCGTGTCGGGCAAACCGGGAGAATTCGAGAGGCTCGCGATGGCGCCGTCCTTGAGCCGGCCCAGATAGTTGTACGACGAGACCCACAGCGTTCCCGCGCGGTCGCGGAGGACCCTGCGTGCCAGCCACTCGGCAGGCGGCGAGGGAAGCGGCACAGTCACGACGGCGGGGCGCTCTCCCTCACGCGGCGTGATCTCGGTGAGCATCCGCGGCCCCTGACCGAGCACCACGCTGCCGTCCCGGTCGCGAAAGACTCCCATCACCAGCGTGTCCGGGTCCGGGATGCCGTCGGCGGTGGTCAGGTGCCGCAGGCGGTCAAATCGCAGCTCCGGGCCCTCGGTGAAGTAGAGTCCGGTCCCGATGCCGATCCACCAGTCGCCGTGCTTGTCTTGGGCCAGACAGATGTTGCGCATCGACGCCGCGTCCGAGCCGGGGAGCCGATGCGCGCGGCCGTTCTCGATCTCGACGACCCCTGCGCGATCGGTCGCCGCGTAGATGTGGCGGTCCATCGACTCGACGACGAAGAGGACGTTGCGGTCGGTCAGCCCGTCCGCGGTCGTGAAATTGACGAGTCCGCCGCGCGGCAGCTTCGCGAGCCCACCGTTGTGCGTCCCGATCCAGAGGTTGCCGTCGCGATCGATCGTCAGCGTGCGGATCTTATCGTCGGGGAGTCCCTGCTCGGTCGTGAACGGCATCGCGCTGCCGTTGCGCCATCGGATCAGCCCGCGGTAGGTCGCGACCCAGAGCGTGCCTTCGCCGTCCTCGGCGACCATGCGGACGTAGTTGTCCGGACCGAGGTTGAGCGGCGCGCGGCGCCAGACGTCCTCGGGGATGCCGGGGCCCTTCGGCGTGAACCGCCAGAGCTGATCGCCGGTCGAGACCCAGAGCCCACCCTCGTTCGCGAGCACGACGTTCCACATGTCGCCCGACGATTCCCTCGGCAGGCTATGGCGCACCGGCGCTCCATCACCGATCTCCCAGACAGTGGTTAGCCCGTCGCCCGCGAAGACGCGGCCGCGCGGCTCGACGGCGAAGAGCTGCGGCCAGGAGACGTCAACCCCGGGAAGCACGGCGACGAAGACCGGCTCGCCCGCGTCGAGATCGGCGCGGTAGATGCCGGCGCGCGTCGCGCACCAGAGCCGGTTCTTCGCGTCGACCGCGACCGCGCCGATCGAGTCGGCGCCGTCGGCGGCCGCGACGTGATAGGTCGCGAACTTCTTCCCGGGCGCCGCGCGCTTGGCGGGATCGTCGATGAGGCGCGCGAGGCCGGAGTTGAAGGTCCCGAACCACAGTCCGCCGCCGCGATCTTCTGCGATCGCGGAGACGAGCGAGCCCGGCAGCCCGTCGTGCGTGTTGAAGTTCGTGAACTCGTACCCGTCGAAGCGGCTGATCCCGTCCCACGTCGCGACCCACAGATCGCCGCGGCGCGCCTGCAGGATCGCGGTGATACGACTGTTCGAGAGCCCTTCCGGTACGTCGTACACGCGCAGCGGAAGCGTTTCGGCGTGCGCAGCGCCGGCGATCGAGAACGCGAGCGCGAGGGGGATCAGAGGGGACAGCTTCCGAAACTCCGAAGCCCGAGTTTCGGAAGCTGTCCCCTCTTCATCCCGCGTACGCATCGTCCTGTTCGATACGCGACGCGACCCAGTCAAGCGAGTCGCCTTCGAGCTTCGAGCCGCACGAGGGGCACACCGTCGCACCGCCGGAGGCGGGCAGCGCGGCGCCGCAGGTCGGGCAGCTCGTCAGCGGGGCGATGCTTCCGGGGACCGCCCGCAGGAAGGTCCAGTACTCGGAGAACATCGTGGAACGCGAGCGGTCGCCGCCCACGATCTTCCCGTGCGCGTCCTCGGTCCAGTCGCGCGCCGAGGCATAGATCCTCACGGTGACCGCGTCGTAGAAGGCGTCGGCGTCGATCTTCGCGACGACGACGCTCGAGACCGCCGCATCGTCGACGTGGTTGACGAGCCCGAACGCGCGGTAGCGCTCCATCCAGAAGCGGTGGGACTGGAAGAGAGCGTCGGTCTCGTACGGGCGCGCGTCCTCCCATGTCCGGCTCGACCACGCCTTCTGGAGCGCGAGGAACGCGGCGCGCACGCGCGCCTCGAACGCGCTCCAATCGTGGCCGGGGTACTTTCCTTCGAGCGTCCGCTTCGCGGCGGGCAGGCGTGGGTCGAAGACGATCGGGCGGTCGGTGCCGCTCTCCACGCCGTCGCCGTCGGCGAGCGACAATTCCGGCGCCGTCAGCGGGCGGCGGTCGCCGTACGGGATCGCACCGACCTCCCACTGCGTGGCGCCGCCGACACGGACGCCGCCGCAGCTCGGGCAGGTCCCGTCGGACTTCGGCTCGAGCGTCGAGCCGCATCCCGCGCACCCCAGGGCGCGCATCCGCGCCGGCACGGGCGAGCGCACACCGGCCTTGCGGCGGAACGTCCAGATCTCGGCGGTCAGGATCTGCGCTCGCGCTCCTCCGCGCGTCTCGGTCATGTTCGCCTCGAAGCGCACGTCGAGCCGCACGAAGCCGGTCTCGGTCGAGGCCTGGGTGACCTTGACCGCTCCGATGACGACGTCGTCGACCGCGTCGAGGCCCTGGCGGTCGGCGAAGAGCGTGTCGATCGCCGCCGCGCTCATCCACGGTGCCAGCGGCTCGCGGCTTCCCTTGCCGCGCAGCTCGTGCGCCCGCACGTAGACGAGCTGCGCGAAATCGAGGAAGACCGGCTCCGAGAACATCGGATCGGTGGCGCGCACCGGCGTGAGGTTCACCGGCCCTTCGCGCCGCGGTGCTGCGAGCGGATAGACGGTCGGCCGCTCGGCGACTCCCGACCGGAACGTCCCCGCGCGCGACGCGCGCGAGAGGACGACGAGGATCAGGATGACGAGCGGGATCCCGAGCAGCGGGTGACTGAAGACGAGCCACAGAAGGATGCGGACGAGGCCGAAGACGAGACCGAAGTCGCCGCCTCCGCCGTGATCGCCTCCTCCGCCGGAATAGCCGCCGCCTCCGCCGACGCGCGCGGCGGCGGCCGTGACGCTCAGGACGAGGACGGCGATTCCGGGAAGGCGCCGGATCAATTGAAGATCCGCGGCGCGTCGGGCGACTCGTTCTTGTCGTGACCTTCCGCGGGGAGCCGCTCGCGGAGGATCGCTCCCAGCGCGGCGATGCCGCGCAGGAGGTCGTCGGTCGTGCGCAAGCGGTCCAGGTCGGTCGCTCCCCATTTCACGTCGCGGAGCAGGGCGATCGGCACCCGCCCCTGGAGACCGAGGTCGGGAACGATCGCGGCCCGCTCTTCGAGGAGCGAGACGTAGATGAGAAGACCGGTGCGCCCGCTCGTGCCGTGCACCGCTTCGGCGAGGAAGTGCTCGGCGGCGGCGCGCTCGACGTGGCGCTTCGCCCGCGCGGCCGGGATCAGCGCGCGCACGAGCGGGGGGAGGCGGTGGGCGATCCAGGCGGCGACCACGAACGCGAGCGGCACCTCGATCGCGACCGCCGCGGGCCGGAGCGAAATGGGCGCGAAGAGGGCGACGAGGAGGGTGGCCGTCGCGGCGGCGGCCCCGACCGTGAGCGCGGTGTCGAGGTACGAGCCGGACCGCGAGGCGACGACGACGATCAGCTCGGCGGAGGTTCCCCGCTCCGCCGCGCGGACGGCGCGCTCCACCGCCTCCGAGAATTCACGATCGGTCTTGATCATCGCCCCGACCCTTTTTCCACCGGGCGCCGGGGAGTGTACATTCGAGCCGTGAAATCGATTCTCCTGATGCGCCACGCCAAGTCCGAGACCGGAGCGCCCGATCAATCCGACTTCGACCGCGCGCTGGCCCCCCGCGGGCGGCACGATGCCGAGCGCATGGGGAAGGCGATCGCCAAGCTCGATGCGGTCCCCGACGCGGTCGTCTCGTCGACGGCGGTCCGTGCCAAGGAGACCGCGGAGATCGCGTCACAGGCGATGAGGTGGAAAGGGGCGCTCAAGACCGTCTCGCGGCTGTACAACGCCGACGGCGACGCGTGGCTCCAGACCCTGCGCGAGCTGCCGGCGTCCGCCAGCTCGGCCATCGTCGTCGCCCACAGTCCCGGCATCGAGGAAGCGGCCGGCCTTCTGTGCGGCGCCCCGTCGCGCGCCTTCGACGTGCCGACCGGTGCGGTGCTTCTCTTCGCCGCCGAGATCGATCGGTGGAACGAGCTGCGGCCCGGCGATGCGGTGCTCGAGGGATTCCTCCGCCCCAAGGCGGTCGCCGCGCTCTAGCGGGCCGGCGCGCTAGAATCGCCCCGGAGGACCGGACATGGCGCTCTCCGCGTTCAATCTCAAGCACTGGATCGACGAGCACCGGCACCTGCTGAAGCCGCCGGTCGGCAACCAGCTCGTCTTCAAGGACGCCGAGTTCCAGGTGATGATCGTCGGCGGCCCGAACGCCCGGAAGGACTACCACATCGAGGACGGCGAGGAGCTGTTCTACCAGCTCGAGGGGACGATCGTCGTCAAGATCATCGAGGACGGGAAGCCGCGCGACATCGTGCTCCGCGAAGGAGACATCTTCCTGCTCCCGCCCGGCATCCCGCACTCCCCGCAGCGGCCGGCGGGAACGGTCGGCATGGTCGTCGAGCGGATGCGCGCCGAGAAGGAGATCGACCACCTCACGTGGTTCTGCGAGAGCTGCGGCAACCTGCTCTACGACGCCCAATTCCACTGCAAGGATCTCGCGACCGAGCTGAAGCCGATCATCGAGCGGTTCTTCGCCGACGAGCACATGAGAACTTGCAAGGCATGCGGCACCGTCATGCAGCCGCCGGCGCCGGCGAAGGCCTGACGTTTGCCCGATCGCCGCCTGAAGGTCGACCTTCACACGCACATCCTCCCCGAGCACCTGCCGGACCTCACCGAGCGGTACGGGACGCCGGGGTTCATCCAGCTCGACCATCACGCGCCGGGTTGCGCGCGGATGATCCTGGACGGTGCGCTCTTCCGCGAGATCCAGGACAACTGCTGGGACCCCAGGCGGAGGCTCGAGGAGTGCACGTCGACCGGCGTCGACGTCCAGGTGCTCTCCACGGTGCCGGTGATGTTCAACTACTGGGCGAAGCCCGAGCACACGCTCGACCTCGCGGCGCTCCTGAACGATCACGTCGCGTCGGTCGTGGCGCAATCGCCGCACCGCTTCGCCGGCCTCGGGACGCTGCCGATGCAGAGCACGGAGCTCGCGATCTACGAGCTCGAGCGCTGCACGAAGGACCTGAAGCTCGCCGGCGTGCAGATCGGCACGCACGTCAACGGGTGGAGCCTCGATCAGCCCGAGCTGTTCCCGATCTTCGAGGCGGCGGCCGATCTCGGCGCGTGCGTCTTCGTCCACCCGTGGGACATCCTCGGCAAGGAGCGGATGACGAAGTACTGGCTCCCGTGGCTCGTCGGGATGCCCACGGAGACGTCGCTCGCGATCTGCTCCGTGATCTTCGGCGGCGTGCTCGAGCGGCTGCCCAAGCTGCGGATCGCCTTCGCGCACGGCGGCGGCTCGTTCCCCGGCACCGTCGGCCGGATCCAGCACGGCTTCGCGTCGCGTCCCGATCTCTGCGCGGTCGACAACGCCGTTGCGCCGCGCGACTACCTCGGCCGGTTCTACGTCGACTCCCTCGTCCACGATCCCGAGGCGCTGCGCTACCTCGTCCGCCTGATCGGTGCCGAGCGCGTCGCGATGGGCTCGGACTATCCGTTCCCGCTCGGCGAGGCGATGCCCGGCGCGCTCATCGAGTCGATCGCCGAGTTCGACGACGCCACGAAGGACCGGCTCCTCGCCGGCACGGCGCTCGAGTTCCTCGCCGCCCCGCGCGAGCGGTTCCAGGTCTGACGATGCCGCCGGTCTATGAATCGTCGGAGGAGTTCGCTAAACGCCTGGACGAGCGCGATCCGCTCGCCAGGTTCCGCGAGCGCTTCGAGATCCCGCCGGTCCTCTACGTGAACGGCAACTCGCTCGGCCTCATGCCCAAGGCCGCACGGACGCGCGTGATCCAGGAGCTCGACGATTGGTCTCGCCTCGGCGTCGAGGGTCACTTCCAGGCGAAGACGCCTTGGTTTTCGTACCACGAGATCTTCCGCGAGAGCGGGGCCGCGCTCGTCGGCGCGCGTCCCGGCGAAGTGGTCATGATGAACGGGCTCACCGTCAACCTTCATCTCATGATGGCGAGCTTCTACCGGCCGGATGCGAAGCGGCACAAGATCCTGATCGAGGACGGCGCCTTCCCGTCCGACACCTACGCCATGGAGTCGCAGCTCGCGGTCCACGGCTTCGATCCCGTGGAGGGGTTGATCCGGCAGCGGCCGCGTGACGGCGAGACCACCCTCCGCACCGAGGACGTCGTCGCCACGATCGAGGCGCGCGGGGACGAGATCGCGCTCGTCCTCCTCCCCGGCGTCCAGTACTACACCGGCCAGCTCCTCGACATGCCGGCGATCACCGCCGCCGCGCAGGCGCGCGGCTGCATCGCCGGCTGGGACCTCGCGCACGCCGCCGGGAACGTTCCGCTCGCGCTCCACGACTGGAACGTCGACTTCGCCGTCTGGTGCTCCTACAAGTACCTGAACGCCGGGCCGGGGGCGGTCGGCGGCTGCTTCGTGCACGAGCGTCACGGCGCCGACGCGAAGCTCCCGCGTCTCGCGGGCTGGTGGGGGAACGATCCGGCGACACGCTTCCGCATGGATGCCGAGCGCACCTTCGTGCCGCGCGCGGGCGCCGACGGCTGGCAGCTTTCGAATCCGCCGATCCTCGCCATGGCGCCTCTCGCCGCCTCGCTCGAGATCTTCTCCGAGGCCGGTATGCAGTCGCTGCGGACGAAGTCGCTCGCGCTGACCGGCTACCTCGAGTGGCTGATCAGAGGGGACAGCTTCCGAAACTCCAGAGGAGTTTCGGAAGCTGTCCCCTCTTTCGAGTTGATCACGCCGAGCGATCCGGCGGCGCGCGGGTGCCAGCTCTCGCTCCGTGTCCTCGACGAGCCGAAGATCGTGCTCCGCGCCCTCGAGGCGGCGGGTGTCGTCGCCGACCACCGGCCCCCCGACGTCATCCGCGTCGCCCCGGTGCCGCTGTACAACACCTTCCACGAAGTCTGGCGGCTCGCTCGGGTCCTGGCCGGGGCCGCATGAGATCGGTGACCGTCGTCGGCGCCGGCCTCGGCGGATCGCTCATGGCGGTTCTCCTGGGCCGCGCGGGCCACCGCGTGCGCGTCTTCGAGCGGCGTCCCGACCCGCGGAAGACGAGCGCGGGGCGCGGGCGCTCGATCAACCTCGCGATCTCGACGCGCGGCCTCGCGGGCCTCGAGCGCGCCGGCCTGATGCGCGAGCTGCTCGAGGTCGCGATCCCGATGCGCGGCCGGATGGTCCACGGTCCGGACGGCACGCTCGCCTTCCAGCCGTACGGCCACGAGGCGCACCACGTCATTCATTCGGTCTCGCGCGCCGGACTGAACAAGCTCCTCGTCGAGGCGGCCGAGGCGATGCCGAACGTCGAGGTCGTCTTCGCGAAGCGCTGCGTCGACGTCGATCTCGCCGCCGGGCGCTGCACCTTCGACGATGCCTCGGTAGCCGAAGCCGACCTCGTCGTGGGAGCGGACGGCGCCTACTCCGAGGTTCGTCTCGCGCTCCAGAAGAGCGACCGGTTCGACTACCGGCAGGACTACCTCGAGTTCGGCTACAAGGAGCTGACGATCCCGGCGAAGAACGGCGAGTTCGCGATGGAGCCGAACGCGCTCCACATCTGGCCGCGCGGCGGCTTCATGATGATCGCGCTCCCCAACGTCGACCGCTCCTTCACCTGCACCTGCTTCTGGCGTTTCTCCGGACCGAACTCGTTCTCGGCGCTGACCACCGCACCCGAGGTGCGGGCGTACTTCGAGCGCGTCTTCCCCGACGCCGTGCCGTTGATGCCTGCGCTCGAGGAAGACTTCGTCTTGAACCCCGTGGGCTCGCTCGTCACCGTACGCTGCGCGCCGTGGCGGTTCGAGGGCCGCGCCGTGCTCCTGGGCGATGCGGCGCATGCGATCGTGCCGTTCTACGGGCAGGGGGCCAACGCCGCGTTCGAGGATTGCATCGTCCTCGACGAGTGCCTCGCGGCCCGGCCCGGCGACGTCGCGGCCGCGCTCGCCGACTACGAGAGCCGCCGCAAGGTCCACGCCGACGCCGTCGCCGACCTCGCGCTCGCGAACTTCGTCGAGATGCGCGACAAGACTGCGTCGAAGGCGTTCCTCCTCGGCAAGAAGCTCGAGAAGCTTCTGGCGCGCGTGTTCCCCGGCCGGTTCGTGCCGCTCTACTACATGGTGTCGTTCAGCCGCGTGCCCTACGCCGACGCGGTCCGCCGCGCGGCGCTCCAGTGGCGCATCCTGCGCTGGGCCGCGGCGGCCGCCGCCGTCGTGCTCGTCGCGCTCGTCCTGTCGCTCCTCCTGAGGTGAGGCCCATGCCCGAGCTCACGTACGCCAGCTACCTCCACATCGAGCGCCTGCTCGACCTCCAGGAACCTCGCTCGACCCCGGCCGAGCACGACGAGATGCTCTTCATCGTCATCCACCAGGTCTTCGAGCTGTGGTTCAAGGAGATGCTCCACGAGATCGAGAAGGCGAAGGCGGACTTCAGCGCGGGCGACACGTTCGGCGCGATCCACACCTTCAAGCGCCTCCGCACGATCATGAAGACGCTCGTCGGCCAGCTCGACATCCTCGAGACGATGACGCCGATGTCGTTCTCGGCGTTCCGCGACCGCCTCGACACCGCTTCCGGGTTCCAGTCGTTCCAGTTCCGCGAGCTGGAGTTCGTCCTCGGCCTGAAGCGCCCCGAGATGCTCCGCTTCGCGGCGTCGCCCCACGCGAGGGCGTTGCTCGAGGCGCGCCTCCAGGCGCCCTCCCTCATCGATCACTTCTACGAGTTCCTCGAGCGCCACGGCGTCGCGATTCCGTCGTCGCAGCGGGGCAATGACGCCCATCCTCCGAGCCTGGAGATCCAGAGCGGTCTCCTCCATCTCTACAAGACTCGTCCGGAATTGGCGATCCTCTTCGAGTCGATGACCGATCTCGACGAGGGGTTCCAAGAATGGAAGTACCGCCACGTGAAGCTCGTGGAACGCACGATCGGCAACAAGAAAGGCACCGGCGGATCTTTGGGTGTGGAGTTCTTGAAGCAAAGTCTCTTTCGCCCGGTGTTCCCGGACTTATGGGCGATCCGGCACGAGTTGTAGAGGACTCGACGTGGGCCGCTCGAACCTCTATCCTTATTCCCGACGGTAGCCCGTTCTTTTTCCGCGAGGTGATGGTGCTGATCTCGTTTTTAATCGCGTTGGGTGTGTCGCTCATCGTCCTCCAGGTCATGGTGTTCAGCACCACGATCTATCTCCACCGCGGCATCACGCACCGCGCCGTCATTTTCAACCCGGTGATCGCCTGGCTGTTCCGCCTCGCCGTGTGGCTCACGACGGGGATCATCCCGCGCGAGTGGGTGGCGGTACACCGCAAGCACCACGCGCACACCGAAGAAGACGGCGATCCGCACAGCCCGAAGCTCCTGGGTTTCTGGAAGGTCCAGCTCGGGAACGTCTATTACTACATCAAGGAAGCGCGGAACCCCGAGACGGTCTCCACGTTCGCCAAGGACCTCCAGAAGTCCGACTTCTGGGACAAGATCGCGTTCAACAACGGTCTCCTCGGGATGGCGGTCGGCACCGGCCTCCTCTGCCTGACGCTCGGCTTCTGGTGGGGGATCTTCGCGGCGACGTTCGCCGGCTTCAGTTACGTCTTCGTCCTCTCGTCGTCGATCAACGGCCTCTGCCACGCGTTCGGCTACAAGAACTTCGACAACACCGCGGGGAACTTCCGCTCGGTGGCGCTCCTCACCGGGGGCGAGGGGCTGCACAACAACCACCACGGCCACCCTCGCATGGCGAAGTTCAGCGTCAAGGCGTCGGAGATCGACCCCGCGTGGCCCGTGATCCGCTCGCTCGAGCTCATGGGGCTCGCGAAGGTCGCCAAGGCGACTGCCTAATCGTCTACGACATCACGCCGCCGGTCTCGACGGCCCTCGGCGTCTGGCCGGGCGACACGCCGCCTTCGCGCGAGGTCCTCCTCGACATGCGGCGCGGCGACAACATCACCCTCTCGACCCTGCACGCCACCGTGCACCTCGGCGCCCACGCCGACGCGCCGTCGCACTACGGCAAGGACGCCGCCGCGATCGACGAGCGTCCGCTCGACTTCTACCTGGGCCCGTGCCGCGTCGTGCACATCCCGGTCGCGCGAGGCACGAAGATCACGCCCGAGATGGTCCCCGGTGACCTCCGCGCCGAGCGGATCCTCGTCGCGACCGGCACCTTCCCCGATTCCGAGCGCTGGAACGCCGACTTCGCCGCCTTCGCCCCGGAGACGGTCGACCTGCTCCACGAGCGCGGCGCGCGCCTCGTCGGGATCGACACGCCGAGCGTCGACCTCCAGGACGCCAAGGAGCTGGTCGCGCACGCGCGCTTCCTCGCCCACGACATGGCGATCCTCGAAGGGCTCGTCCTCGACCGGGTCCCCGAGGGGGAATACGAGCTCATCGCGCTGCCCCTGCGCCTGGTGGGGTTCGACGCCAGCCCGGTAAGGGCGATTCTCAGGAGTCTTTAGCGACCCTGGCGGCTCTTCCCTGCCGATTGCGATTACTCCGGCAGGGAGGAAGCCATGCGCTCCATCACGTTCGCCGCCGTCGCCCTGTCATCGATCCTGCCCGCACTCTCGGCGGCGCCGCCGCCCTCGAGCTGGATCGATGAAGCGGAAATGCGCCTGCAGCAGCGCGAGTACGAGATCACCTCGGTGCAGGGGACTTGGCAAGCCCCCAACCACGCGCAGGGGTTCCGGACGTCATTCGACGAAACAGGTATCCACCTCGTCCCTCGCGACGAATCGGCGAGCCGATGGGAGATGGGACTGACGCTGGCAGCCACCGGGCGGCCCTCGTCGCTCGCGGCTCCCGCCACCGCGACGTCACAGGTGGACGGCGCACGAATGATCTACGTGCGCGGAGAAATCCACGAGTGGTACGTCAACGATCCCGACGGGCTGGAGCAGGGATTCACGATCGCCGCCCCTCCCGAAGGAACCCGCGGCACCTTTGTGATCGACCTCGCGTTGTCGGGCACACTGGAGCCCCTGAAATCCAGAGGCGACGGCGCGATCGCGCTGGGTGTGCCCGGCGGCGAAGCCTTGTTGCATTACACGGATCTCAAGGTGACCGACGCGCGTGGGAACGAGCTGCCGGCCCATCTCGGTCCTTACTCGCACACCGGGCACTTGGGAATCCGGCTTTCCTTCGATGACACGGGTGCGACCTATCCGGTCACGGTCGACCCTCGTATCAAGTTCGTCAGCAACGCGACGTGGCAACAGGGAAGCGGGCAGTCGGCTTCGTGGTTCGGCTACTCCGTGTCGACGGCGGGCGACGTCAACGGCGACGGCTATTCCGACGTGATCATCGGCGCTCCTCTTTACGACAACGGGCAGGACGGCGAAGGGCGCGCGTACCTTTACCTGGGGGGTCCGAACGGTCTCGCGACAACACCCGCCTGGACCGCCGAGAGCGATCAGATACAAGCCAACTTCGGCTGGGTGGTCGCCGCCGCTGGCGACGTGAACGGCGACGGTTACGCCGACGTGATCGTCAGTTCGCCGGGATGGAACAACGGGTCCGGGAAGGTGTGGGTCTACTACGGACAGCCCGGAGGGCTTCCCGCTGTCGCTTCATGGACCAAAGAGGGGGCGCAGCTCTTCGGCGCGTTCGGCAATTCCGCCGCGACCGCAGGGGACGTCAACGGCGACGGCTACGCCGACGTGATCATCGGCGCGCCGTCCGAGGCGAACGGCCAATCGCTCGAGGGTCGCGCCTACGTCTTCCTGGGCAGCGCTTCCGGCCTGGCGGCGAACGCGGCCTGGACCGCCGAAAGCAATCAAGCCAACGCGGACTTCGGCGTCTCGGTGGCGACCGCCGGTGACGTGAACGGCGACGGGTACGACGACGTGATCATTGGCGCCGACCAGTACGACAACCCCGAGTTGAACGAGGGACGCGCGTTCGTGTACTTGGGCGGCCCCGGAGGCCTCGCGGCGTCCGCCGTCTGGACGGGCGAGTCGAACCAAGCGGGCGCGCAGTACGGCGCATCCGTGGCGACCGCGGGAGACGTCAACGGCGACGGTTACGCCGACATCATCGTGGGAGCGCCTTGGTACGACGATCCATCCGACGCCGAAGGACGGGTCTACGTCTATTACGGCGGTCCGGGTGGACCCGCAACGACCGCCGCATGGACGAAAGAGCTGGACGTCGCGGGAGCCCACTTCGGCGCGTCCGTTGCGACCGCCGGGGACGTGAACGGCGACGGCTACGCCGACGTCATCATCGGGGCGCCGCAGCACGCCACGAACGCAGGACGCGTCGTCTGCTTCGTCGGAGGACCTTCCGGACTCGCGACCGACCCGTGGTACGACCGCCAGGGGGGAATTGCCGGCGTCCTCATGGGTATTTCGGTCGGCACCGCCGGCGACGTGGACGGCGACGGATTTTCGGACCTTATCTACGGCGAGGAGGATCCGTCGAGTAACGGAAGCGCTGTCGTGGATCGCGTCTCGGCGGACCCGCCGAACAACGCCCCACAGTGGACCGGCGAGGGGAGTCAGGCGAGCGCCGGCTATGGCGTGACGGTGGCTTCCGCCGGTGACGTCAATGGCGACGGCTATTCGGATGTCCTCGTCGGCTCGTACCTCTACAGCAATGGCCAGGGACAGGAAGGGAAGGCATATCTCTACATGGGCGGCCCCAGCGGCGTCTCGACAATCGCGGCATGGAGCGTGGAGAGCAACGTCACGGCCGCTCAGCTCGGCATCGCGTTGGCCGGCGCAGGCGACGTCAATGGAGACGGCTATGCCGACGTCATCATCGCGGCGCCTGGCTCGCCGACGAATACCGTCGCGGTGTACTACGGCTCGGCAAGCGGATTACCCTTGACGCCGAGCTGGTCGCTGAACGGTCCCACGAGCTCCGGGATTTCGGTCGCCTCCGCGGGTGACGTCAACGGCGATGGATACTCGGACATCCTCGTCGGTTGGCCCTACAACTCACAGGCGGGGACATTCAACGGCCGCGTCGATCTCTACCTTGGATCCGCGTCAGGCCTCAGCGCGACGCCTGCCTGGACTCGATTCGGGAACACCGCGGGGATGGAATTCGGCTACAGCGTGGCCAGCGCAGGCGACGTCAACGGAGATGGGTTCTCCGACGTCATCATCGGTGCGCCGACATTTTCGAACGGTCAGTCGAACGAGGGAGAGGCATTCGTCTTCACCGGCTCAGCGGTCGTCGGCACCCCCCTCAATCTCCTCTGGAGCCAGGAGTCGAACATCGCGGGAGCGCAATACGGTTCCAGCGTCGCCAGCGGAGGCGACATCAATGGCGATGGATACTCCGACGTCCTCGTCGGGCAGCCATGCAATAACCCGTCGCCTGGTCCGGGACCGATCTGGTTCGGCGGGCCCGCCGGGATGACGCTCGACACCGCCTACACGAACGTCCTCTGCCAAGTGGCATCCGCAGCGGACATCGACCAGGACGGTTACGGGGACGTCCTGACGATGACGGGGATGCTGTTCGGCGCGGCTGACGGGGTCCTGCGATCGTCCGGTTGGGCACCGACGATCGGCTTTCACGTCGCGAACGTTGGTCAGCCCATCGCCTCGGCCGGGGACGTCAATGGCGACGGATTCCCGGACATCGTCGTCGGTTACAACACTCAGACCGTCGACCAGAGCAACCAGGGAACCGCGTCGGTCTACCTCGGCGGAGGGCCGGCCTCGAACGGAACCACCAAGCGGCGGTTACCCCGGCAGCTTGAATCGAATCTGACGACGCCGATCTCCCTCTTCGGGAAGTCGGATTCGCAGACCGGGTTCCATCTCGCGGCGCTCGGAGGGACGGCGGCAGGCCGATCTCGGGTCCGCCTCGTGTGGGACGTCAAACCCAGCGGAACGCCGTACAACGGGAGCGGACTCGGTTCGACTCCGGTCACCGACACCGGCGCGCCGGGTTCGGCCGGCAGCTTGGCATCGTTCAACGTCCTGGCTTCCGGTCTCGGTCACGGCTCGACCTATCACTGGCGCGTGCGCACGACGAGCGCGAACCCGTTCTTCCCGCGTACGCCGTGGATCACGGCAGTCGGGAATACGTCCACCGAAGCGAAGCTCCGCATGTCCGGCTGCATCGACAGCGACGGCGACGGTTACGGTGCCGCCAGCGATCCGTCGTGCACCTTCGCTCAAGCTGATTGCGACGACCAGAATGGGAATGTCTGGGCGGCACCCGGTGAAACCTCGAACCTGATGTTCAGCGGAAAGACGACGCTGGTCTGGAGCGCTCCGGCATCGCCTGGGGGATCCCCCACGGGGCTGAGCTACGACCTGCTTCGCTCGGGCCTCGCGGCCGACTTCTCGACAGGCTGCATCGTTTCCGGTGTGCAGAGTCCTTCGGCGACCGACACGTTCGTGCCGCCGCTCTCGTCACCGGTTTCTTACTACCTGAGCCGGGCCAGAAATGCGTGCCCGAACGGCATTGGCAGCGGCACGCTTGGAACCATGAGCGACGGCACCCCTCGCATGGGGAGTACTTGCCCATGAGTCCCTACCAAAATCGCGCAAATCGCTTGCCGGGACGCACGCAGCGGGGTAGTTTCGAGACGAGTGGGGGAGTCACTGGCGTCTCTGTTCGCCGTGGCCGAATCAGGAAATCGCTCGGCCGCCGACGCGTTGTTCAAGGCGCTCTACGCCGAGCTGCACCGGCTTGCCCGCGGGCAGCTGGCGAAAAACGCAGGCCAGCTCACGATCGGCACGACCAGCTTGCTGCACGAGGCCTACCTCGACATGTCGAAGCGCGACGGAGTGATGTTTCCCGACCGCGCACGCTTCATGGCCTATGCGTCGCGCGCCATGCGTGGCCTGATCATCGACTACGCGCGCGAGCGCAAGGCGCAGAAGCGCGGCGGCGAGTACACGCTCGTTGCGATGGAGACCGAAGGGGTCGCTCCAGGGACTGACAATCAGGAATTGACCCGGATCGGCGATGCGCTCGAGCAACTGCGAAACGTGGAGCCCGCGCTCGTTCAAGTCGTCGATCTGAAGTTCTTCTGCGGATTCTCCTTCGAGGAGATTGCGGCGATGACCGGCACCTCCGAGCGGACCGTCCAGCGTCAGTGGGAGAAGGCGCGGATCTATCTGCACGGAGCGATCAAGGGCTGACATGCCGCCGCTCAGCAACGAACGCTGGCAGATCGTCAGCCCCTATCTCGACCGCGCGCTCGACCTCCCGCGCGCCGAGCGCGCGTCGTTCCTCTCGTCCCTTCGTGCCGAGGACGAGGCGATCGCCGGGGATCTCGAGGCGCTCCTCGTCGCGCACGACGAGCTGAGCCGCGACAACTTCCTCGGCGAAGACGCGGCTCCAGCGCAGCCGGAGGCGTCACTTGCCGGCCTCGTCGTCGGCGCGTACACGCTCCGCGAGCCGGTCGGCCAGGGCGGGATGGGCACCGTCTGGCTCGCCGATCGCAGCGACGGCCGCTTCGCGGGGACGGCGGCGGTCAAGCTCCTGAACGCGAGCTTGATCGGTCACGAAGGCGAAGCTCGGTTCAAGCGCGAGGGGAATCTGCTCGCGCGGCTCAAGCACCCGCACATCGCGCAGCTCATCGACGCGGGAGTGTCGTCGCTCGGCCAGCCCTATCTGATTCTCGAATACGTCGACGGCGAGCGCATCGATGCGTACGGCGACCGGCACGGGCTTTCGATCGAAGCGCGCGTCCGCATGTTCCTCGACGTGCTCGATGCGGTGGCCTTCGCACATGCGAACCTCGTCGTTCATCGCGATCTCAAACCGGCCAACGTGCTCGTCGCCAAGAACGGACAGGTCAAGCTGCTCGACTTCGGGATCGCGAAGCTGATCGCGACGGGGGATGGCGGAGCGACCCTCACCGGCGAGGGACAGGCCGCGATGACGCCGGCCTATGCGGCGCCCGAGCAGCTGACCGGCGGCGCGATCACGACCGCAACCGACGTGTACGCGCTCGGCGTCCTCCTCTTCGTGCTGCTCACCGGACGGCATCCCACCGGGGGCGGCGGAGGCACGCCGGCCGACGTCGTCAAGTCCGTCGTCGAGAACGAGCCGCCGCGAGGGCTCATTCGCGGCGACCTCGACACGATCGTCGCCAAGGCGCTCCGGAAGAAACCCGATGAGCGGTACGCCTCGGCAGAGGCGTTCGCCGACGACATCCGGCGATTCCTGGCGCACCAGCCGATTCAGGCGCGCCCGACCTCCCTCGGCTATCGCGTCGCGAAGTTCGTCCGCCGCAATCGTCCGCAAGTCGCGGCGGCGATGATGGTCGCCTTCGCTCTCATCGCCGGAGCCGTGGGGATCGCCTGGCAAGCGCAGGAAGCGCGCCTCCAGCGCGATGCCGCGCTGGCGCAGCTCGCGCGGGCAACGGCGACCAACGAGTTCGTCGGATCCCTTCTCAGCGGGGCGGCGCCCGGAGACGGAAAGTTCACGCTGACGGAGCTGCTCGAGCGTGCCGAGGGGACGATCGACAAGCAATTCGCGCACGACGACGCGACGCGGTCGGACCTCCTGGCGACGATCGGCGGGCTCTACGCCGAGACGAGCCATTGGGACAAGGCGAAACCGCTCCTCGAGAAAGCCGACCAGGTCGCGGAGCGCATGAACGACCCTCTCGTCCGCGCTCGAGCCCTCTGCCCGCTGGCGTTCATGACGATGATCGAGGGCGGAGACGCGAAGGAAGCCGAGCGGATGATGGAGCGCGCGCTCGGCGGACTGCCGGACGGCGGACTGTACGACCCGCAGCGTGCGGAGTGTCTTCTCGTCCGGGCGCAGTTCGGGTTCATCACCGACGAAGCTCAACCGATGGTCGAAAACGCGGAGAAGGCGATCGCGATCCTGGACAGGACCCACGGCGCGTCCGCATCGGTCAAGGTCGATGCGCTGAACGCCCTCGCCCAGGGTTACTACCTGAGCCATCAGATCGGAAAGGCCGACGCGACCTACGACCTCGCGGTGAAGACGCTCGAGGCGAGCGGTCAGGAGCAGACGATCACGGCCTCCGACACCCTGAACAACTGGGGCATCCTCCACATGCGCGGCGACGTCGGCAAGTCCGTGACGCTGCTGCGCCGCGTGTACGACTTGGATCGGGCCATCGAAGGACAAGACGCGAAGCCCAGCGCATCGAACAATCTTGCCAACGCCCTTCTGCGTGCCGGCCATCCGGAAGAAGCGGGCACGCTCAGCCAGGACGGGATTCGCGTGGCGCGAGCGCGCCAGTCGGAAACCGACCAGATCGAGGGGCTGCTCCTGCTGACGGAGAGCGATCTCGATCGCGGGGAGACCGGGCGCGCGGAAGAAGACCTGCGCCAGCTGCAACCGTTCCTCGGCGGATCGCACATCAGCACGAATCGAAAAGGCGCGTTGTCGTACCTACGCGGGCGCATCGCTGCCGCTCGAGGAGACGACGCGTCGGCGATCGCCGCCTATGGTGAGGCGCTGGATTTTTTCTCGCACGCCAAGCGCCCGAACTTGCTGAAAGTGGTCACGCTGGACCGGCTCGCCCAGATCAAGCTTGCGCTTCACGACACGGCCGCGGCGCGGGATGCTGCAGGCAAGGCTCTCGATCTCGCGCGCTCGCTCGTCGACAAGGACGGGCCGTCGTTCTTCGTCGGGCTCTCTCTCCTGACGCAGGGCGACGTCGAGGCGGCGGGCGGCGATCGCGACGCCGCGAAGCGCGCCTACGAGGAAGCCGTGCGACACCTGCAAACCACGGTCGGTGCGGACCATCCTTCGACGAAGGAAGCCGTCCGCAAGTCGTCGGCTTAGCGCGGCGCGCTCGAGAGCATCTCCCTGATCTTCGGCGCCTCGGGGTCGTTCGGCTGCATCGCCAGGAATCGTTCCCAGTACGGCCGCGCCTTCGCAGGTTGCTTCAGCGTCTGGAAATAGAGGAGGCCGAGGTCGAAGTTCGCTTCGATGTCGTCGGGGTCGAGCGCGACGACGGCGAGCAGGCGCTTCTCGGCGAGCGGAAAGTCGTTGCGCGCGAGAGCGACGTTGGCCAGACCGAGCCGCGCGTGGACGTTCGTCTCGTCGAGGTTCACCGCGCGCTGGAGATGCGGCTCCGCATCCTGCGGCCGGCCGCTGGCGACGAGGACCATCCCGTATTCCTGCTCGAGCATCGACGAGCGGGGGAACGACGCGATGAGGGTCGCGTAGCGCGACGCGGCTTCGGGGAAGCGGCGCGCGAGCGCCAGCGCATGCGCATCGTCGAGCGTGCGGTAGAGCGGCGCGAAGTCCTTCGGGTCCATGCCGCCGGCCCCGAGCGGGTAGGCGCCGCCGGCGCCGACGTAGCCGAGCGAGCGGAGCGCTTCGCTCGATTCCTTCGATTCGGCGAGGTTGGGAGGATCGGGCGTTGCGGGACGGGCGGCGAGCAGGTCGAAGAGAGGCCTTTGCGCCGGCAGGCTGCGTGTCTCGCCCGGGTCGGCCACCAGGTCGTACAGCTCGCGCTTCGGGACGTCGATCGCCTTCATCTTTCCGTCAGAGAGCGCGCGGACCGGCGCAGCGCCGAACTCGAGCGCAGCGTACATCGTCTCGACGTAGGCGTTCGTCGTTCCGCCGGCCTGCTCGAGCAGCGACCGTCCGTCGAGGCCCGCGGGGACGTTGACGCCGGCGAGCGCGAGGATCGTCGGCATGACGTCGACGAGCCGCGCGGCGTCGAGCCGGCGCGGCGCGATCGTTCCGGGGGCCGAGACGATGAGCGGCACGCGCGCGGTCGCGTCGTAGACGAAGAGGCCGTGCGTCAGCTCGCCGTGATCGCCGAGCGCCTAGCCGTGATCGCCGCACACGATCCAGATCGAGCTCTTGGCGTCGGCGCGGAGGCGCCCGACGAGCTCGTCGGTGTAGGCGACCTCACCGTAGTAATTCTGAGGATACGGTGCAGGCGGTTGGTACGGGTCGTGAGGCTCGTAGAGGTGAACCCACACGAACGAGCGCCCATGGACCTCGTGCAGCCAGGCACGCGCCGCTTCCACCGTCTCGGCGCCGGGCCGCCAGCGCGGCGTCACCGAGAGCGGATCGCCCGGCGCCATCCGGTCGTCGTAGACGTCGAACCCGGCGTCGAGGCCGGTGCCGTGCCGGAGAGGATGCGCCGACACGAAAGCTGCCGTTTGAAACCCGGCAGCCTTCAACGCCGAGGCCAGCGTGGCGATACCGGTTGCGAGCCGGTAGCCCTGGTTGTCGCGAATCCCGTGACGGTACGGCTGCACGCCGGTCAAGATCGAAGCGTGGCTGGGCGCGGTGAGCGTCGCCGAGGCCCACGCCCTCGGTGCGTAGAGGCCGCTCGCCGCCAGCGCGTCGAGGTTCGGCGTCGCGACCTTGCCGCTGCCGCTCGCCCCGATCGCATCGGCGCGCCAGGTGTCGATCGTGACGAGGACGATGCTGGGCGGAGCGGCGGGCGCGGCAGGCTTCGCGCACGCGCTGAGGACCAGGGCGAGCGCGACGAGAGCGCGCTTCATCGTCCGAAATGCGCCGCCGCACGTGCGGCATCGGGATTGTTCGGGTCGAGACGCAACGCTTCTTGGGCCTCGTGGCGCGCCTCGTCGAGCCGTCCCGCTTTCTCGAGCACGAGCGCGAGGTTGAGACGAGCGGCGGTGAGATGAGGCTCCACCGCGATCGCCTTCCGGTACCAGTCGGCCGCCCGATCGTTCTCGCCGCGGCTTGCGGCGATCCCGCCGAGGTTGATGAGCGACGACGTCCGCTTCGGGTCGATGCGGTAAGCGGCTTCGAAGCTGCGCTCGGCTCCGGCGAGATCGCCGCCTCGGGCGAGGGTCACGCCGAGGTCGTCGTAGGCTGCCGCGGACGCGGGATCGAGCCGGATCGTCTCGCGAAGCTCCGCGATCGCTTCGTCCGCGCGCCCCGCGTCGATGAGGGCGACCGCGTGTCCGTAGTGATAACCGGCGATCGCCGGGGCGAGCGCGATCGCCTGCGCGTACCACTCCGCGGCTTCGGCAGCGCGGCCCTGCTTGAGCGCGACGCTCCCCAGGTTTGCGAGCGTCGTCGGCCGCTGCGGGTCGATCGCGTGCGCTTCCTTGAACTGCGCTTCGGCGGCGGCCGGGTCGCCGCGCCGCACGAGCAGGGCCCCGAGCTCGTCGTGCGCGTCCGCCGAGCGCGGGTCGAGATCGACGGCAGCCTGGAGCTCCTTCTGCGCGTCGTCGATCCGGCCGAGAGCGACGAGCGATCGTCCCAGCTCGTAATGGGCCTGCGCCACGCGCGGGGCGAGGGCGATCGCGCGGCGGAACGACGCCACGGCATTCTCGTATTCGTGGATCTCGGCGAACGCGATGCCGAGGTTCATCTCGGCGAGGCGCATCGACGACTGGGGCGGCACCATCGGAGGCATCAGGCCGAGGATCGCTCCGACGGCGACCGCCGCCGCAACCGGCGCCTCGACGCGCCGCTTCCGGTCGCGGATCCAATCGAGCCCGGAAACGAGGGCGGCCGACGCGAAGAGGATGAGGAGCGGCACCATCGGGAAGCGGTAGCGCGCGAAGACGTAGAAGACGGCGACCGCGATCGAGAACGGGAAGAGCATCGCGTAGAGGAGGAGGGGCCGCGGCTTCGCCCTCCACGCGACGACCATGCCGGGGACCGCGAAGGCGACGAGCGTTCCGAACCCGAGGATGGCGGTGAGCGCGCCCAGCACCGGTGACGCGGACGCATGGACCTCGAGGCTCTCGGTGTCCGCGATCTCGGCGCGGTTCCACGTGTACGCGATCTTGCGCACGAAGAGCGCGGCCCAGTCGCCAGGATGCGCGCGGATCCACGCGAACGCCCGCGACCACCAGTACGACGACACCGCCGCCGGAGAGAGTGGATGGCCGACCGCCTGCTCGGCGACCTCCCGTGCGTCGGTGCGCTCGAACTCCGGAATCTCGCGGCCGGGCCGGATGGGAACGTATCGCCCGTTCGCCCCCTCATGGTTCCCGATGTAGAAATTCGGGCCCGCCTGCGACGTCGTCAGGAGGAAGTCGCCGCCGACGGCGAGGTTCCGGAGCCCGACGGGGAGAAGCACGATCGCGACCCCTGCGACGAGGAGGAGGACGCCACGCATTCGATCGCGAAGCGGTCGCGCGGCGAGCTGCCACGGGATCCACGCCGCGAGCACCACGATGAAGACGAGCGCGTTCTCCCGCGTCAGCGCGAACAGGCCGAGGAGAACGCCGAGGAGCGGCACGAGCGCCATCCGCTCCGAGAGCGCGAAGGTTCCGGCCGCGGCGAGCACCGCGCACATGAGGAGGTTGTCCAGCGCCGCCTTCTGGATCAGGCCGTCGAAAAAGATCGCGGCCGGGTAGACGGCCAGGACCGCTCCCGCGACGATCCCGTGCCGCTCGGAGAACCACTGCCGCCCGGCCCAGGCGAGGAGCACGCAAGCGAACGCACCGAGGATCGCCTGGAGCCACCGCGCCGCCGACGGATCGTGACCGGCGATCGTGTAGAGCGCGCCGAGGACGTAGGGATAGAGGGGCGCTTGGTAGAACGTCTCCTTCCCGAGCCAGTCGCCGCCCGCGATCTCCGCCGCCCATCGGTCGTAGCCGCGGGCGTCGCCCATGAGGACGTGCGCGAACGGAGTGTGCGAGATCGCGGCGACGTGGGCCCCGCGGAGGGCGAACGCGACGACGAAGATCACGGCGGCGCGGCGCGCGAAAGCGGTCACGGCGCCGTCCTCTGCCACAGGCCGAACTCTCCGTTGTCCCACGCCAGCTCGTAGTGCTCGAGGAGCCAACGATCGAAGAGGCTCTCGGACGGCACGAACGCGGGGGTCGCGATCCACCGGAGGTGGATGCGGTCGAGGGTGGCGATCGCCTCGCGGACCTGGGGCTCGGGCGTGTAATCGGGAGGAACGAAGAGATCGAAGCGCGTCGGGTTCGGATGCCGGGTCATGAAGTTGACGAGCGGGACCGACTTGCAGAGGAGCGGCTCGTCCGGGGAGAGGCGCTTGCCGATCTCGTCGACGAGGCCCTGGAGCTGCGATGCCTGGCGCTTGTTGAACGATTTCCAGGTGCCGGCCGGCGTCCGGAGGGCGACCCATCCGTCGGGCGACAGGGTCATGCCGATCCGGTAGGCGCCGACGAAGGCGAAGGCGGCGATCCAGGCCCACGCGATGCCGGCGGCGAGTCGCTTCCTGCTCCACCGTGACAGCGCCCACGCGATCATCAGCGCCGGTCCGATCGCGGTCCACTGAAGGTTGATCGGCGCCCACCGCCAGGCGACGGTGAGGACGAACGTGAGCGCCAGCGCCACGATAATGCCGCGCCTGGGGGCCGTGTCCCAACGCTTCGCGTAGGACACCGCGACGAGGACCGCCGCGACGATCGGGCCGAGCCACAGCGCGACCGAGGTGGCGGTGACGACGATGGTGTAGAGCGGCGCCGCGCGCCACGCACCGCTTGCCCATTGCTGCGCCAGCTCGCGGACCGGGAAGGTGAATCCGTAGCGGTTCCCTTCGATCGACTTGTACGCCGTCGTCGCGAAGGTGACGAGGTCGTAGCGGAGGGTGGCGCCGTCGACCCGAAGGAGGAGGAACAGGAACGGAACGCTCACGGCCGCGATGCCTGCGCTCCATCCGGTGAGGATCGACCGGCGACTCGGCGACGGCACGGCGAAGAGGACGAGCGCCGCGGTGAGGATCGCCATGAGCGCCCCCTGGCCGGTGAGACTCCAGAAGGCCACCGCCGCCGCGGCACCGGCGAGCGACGACCAGAGGAACGGCCGCTCATCGAGCGCGCGGAGCAGGAGCCAGGCTGCGGCGACACAACCGAGATCGGCGATCCAGTGGTGGCTCGCCATCGGCCACCCGCCGAGGCCCGCCTGGCAGAGGACCGCGACCGGCACCGTGGCGAAGAGCGGCGCGCGAATCGCGCGGAGCGCGAGCCCCGCCGTCGCCGCGACGAGCGCCGCGCCGAGGGCGACCGCGACGACCCGGCTCGCGGCGAGCGAGACGCCGAAGAGCTTGAACGCGAGCGCGACGAGATAGAACGAGCCCGGAGTGTAGAACGCGAAGAAGTCGCGGTAGGGGATCTGGCCCTGCGTGATCCGCCAGGCGCCCATGGTGAGCACGCCCTCGTCGATCAGCTCGATCTGGAAGAAGGCGTGGAATGCCGCGACGAGAACGGCGAAGAGGCCGACCCACAGAGGAAGACGAGCCGCGAACGTCGGAGGAGCCTCATGATCCCGCTCGGCCTTCTTCCTCGCCATGACCGGCAAGTCTAGCTTGACCGGTTCGGAGCCGGACGGTATACGGACGCCCGGAGTCCGATCCGAGGGGAGCCCCATGAATTTGCCGGCGCACCGTGAGCCCCCCGCCGCGATTCCCTCCGACGCACGCGTCATCGCGACGACGCGCGTGATCATCACGTTCGCCGGGCTCGTCATCTTCAGCGTCGCGCCGCTCCCGATGGCGACACCTGCGTGGATCGTGCAGATCGTGCTGGCGCTCTACACCCTCTACGCGCTGGCCCTCTACGTCGCCGTGGCGGGGCGCACCGGCGTCGTGCAGAAGCTGGCGCAGTGGGAGCACTGGGGCGACGTCGCCTGGTCGACGGTCATCATCGGGCTCACCGCGGGCACGCAGAGCAATTTCGGCTACTTCTTTCCGATGCTCATCGCCTCCTTCCGCTGGGGGTTCGCATCCGGGATGCGCGTCGCCCTCGTGTCGGCGGCGCTCCTCGTCACGGTCGGTCTCGTCGCCGCGCCGCCCCCGCCGGACTTCGAGCTGCAGCGGTTCCTCATCCGGCCGGTCTTCCTGGTCGCGTTCGGCTACGTCATCGCGTCCCGCGGCGGCTTCGAGCTGCGCCTCCGCGAGCGGCTCCGCTTCCTCAAGGATGTCGGCACGGTGTCGAACCCCCGCTTCGGGGTCGACCGGACGATCGGCGTCCTCCTCCACCGCCTCCGCGCGCTCTACGGCGCTAACGTGGCGGCGATGATCACCCGCGATCCGCTCTCCGGCCGCGATGAGATGCGGCGTGTGGTGTCGGGAGAGCCCGAAAGCTCGGTTCCCCCGGAGACGATTCCCGCGGGGCTGGCGTCGTCGCTCCTGCGCCTTCCGCCGCAATCGGCGCTGGCGTACGCCGCCCCCGGCCGGGTGCGCGTCTGGCCGGTCGGCGCCGCGGGCCGCGACGGGTTCGCCGGGGCCGACGTCGGCCGGGACGACTGCGAGGCGATGGCAGGCCTGTGGGAGGCCAAGGCGTTCGCCGCGGTGTCGATCGTCGTGCCGCGCGAGACCGTCGTGACGATCGTCCTCGCCTTCGCCGACCGCGTCCGCATCGAGGAAGACGACGTCGCGTTCATCGCGCAGGTGATCGAGCATTCGCTCCCGATGATCGACAACATCCGCCTCGTCGATTACCTCGCGACCTCCTCGGCGATCGAGGAGCGGAAGCGGATCGCCCGCGACCTCCACGACAGCGTCATCCAGCCCTACGTGGGGATCCGTCTCGGTCTCGCCGGCCTGCAGCACAAGGTCGCCGGGGAGAGCCCGGCCGTCCGTTCCGAGGTCGACCGGCTCCTCGGGATGACGACGGCCGGCATCGACGACCTCCGCGGGCAGATCGCGAGCCTCAGGGCCGACGAGGCGCCGGGCGGCGGCCTCCTCCCGGCGATCGCACGGTTCGCCACCCGTTACCGGGAGTTCACCGGGATCGACGTCGATGTCGTCGCGGGCGACGTGACGGCGCTGAGCGACCGGGTGGCGGGAGAGGTGTTCCAGCTCGTGACGGAGGGGCTGAGCAATGTCCGCCGGCACAGCGGCGCCGGGCGGGCCGCCATCCGTCTCGACTGCCCGAACGGCCACGTCGCGCTGCGCATCGAGAACGACGGTGCCGGCGCCGGAACCTTCATTCCTTTCATCCCGCGCTCCATCCACGAGCGCGCCGTCGCGCTCGGGGGCCGCGTCGCGGTCACGGGCCGGGCCGACGGCGGCGCCGTCGTCGAGATCGAGATCCCCTTATGACCTCTACACGTATCCGTATCGCACTCGTCGACGACCACGCGATGGTCCGCCAGGGACTGCGCATGCTTCTCGAGGCCGACCCCGAGCTCGAGGTCGTCGGCGAGGCCTCGGACCGGGCCGGGGCCGTCACTCTCGTGGCCGGCAGCGCGCCGGACATCGTGCTCGTCGATCTCATGCTCGGGGGAGACGACGGCCTCGACGTCATCGCCGACCTGCGCGCACGCTATCCCGGCACGCGGGTGCTCGTCCTGACCGGCAACCGCGAGCCGCGGGTCCACCGGAGCGCCCTTCAGCTCGGGGCCTCGGGCATCGTCGAGAAGGAAGCGGCGCCCGAGGTTCTCCTGAAGGCGATCCGGCGCGTCAGCGAGGGAGAGGCGTGGGTCGACCGCCGGATGACCGCCGTGCTCCTCGAAGGAATCTCATCGCCCTCGGCCCCGGTGAGCCCCGAGCGGTCGCGCATCCAATCCCTGAGCGCGCGGGAGACCGAGCTGGTCGCGCTCATCGGGGAGGGGTTGAGCAACAAGGGGATCGCCGACCGATTGAGCATCAGCGAGATCACCGTCCGTCATCACCTCTCTTCGATCTATCGCAAGCTCCAGCTCCGCGATCGTCTGGAGCTGCTGCTCTTCGCCTACCGGCACAAGATGATTCCGCCGCCCTCGTGATCGATTCGGAAGGGGTTCAGGGTTCCGGGCCACCACATTCGTTCTGGCACATTTGTGCTAGGGCAAATTAGTCAATATCTCCCATAGCCGGATCCTCGAAACAGAGTAGATCCTCTCGCGTTCGGTTTGCGGGGGTGGGCTCTCGTTCTCTGTCCGTGCGCGCGCACTCGCGCTGCGCGGATCCATCTCGGCCATCGGACGGGGGTTCGATTCGACCTTTTTCGGGGGGTTTCATGCACACGTCTCGCCGACTCGCCACGACTCTCGCGGCGCTCGCCGCCATTCTCGTCGTCCCTGCGATCGCGTTCGCGGCCGACGAGCCTCATCCCAAGGCGGTCCGTCCGCCGATCAACGACAAGATCTCGGGCGTTTACGACGCCGACGGGAACCCGATCGACCTCGACGCGAACAAGGCGGGCCCGAAGGCGACGCCGGCTGCCGCCGCGGTCCAGCAGATGCCGACGGTGCAGCGCGGGCGCGATTGGTGGCCGTACGGCCAGCAGCTGCCCCCCTATAACGACGTCAACGCTGCGGTCGAGTCGCTCCGCGAGAACCAGATCCAGGTGAACGGCATCGTCACCTTGGACCTCTCGGACGCGGCCGCCTCGACCCGCGCGATCCCCAGGGACCTGCTGATCGCCAGCGGAGCGCAGGCCAAGGAGCGTGAGGGCTACTACCTGGTGAAGATCGCCGGGTTCAGCCGCACCCAGAAGGAAGTCGACGCGCTGACCGCCGCCGGCGCCGTCCTCGGCGAGTACCTGAACGTCAACACGTACATCGCGAAGATCCCCGGCGGCTCCGTGGAAGCGGTCCGGAGCCTGCCGTTCGTCACCTTCGTCGGCGACTACCAGCCGGCCTACAAGATCAGCCCGCGGATCGGCATGGAAGACATCCCGGTCGACCAGACGGTCGATCAGGCCACGGGTGCCGCCAAGCCTTGGATCCTCGAAGTCGTGCTCCACAAGGGCGCGTCGCTCGCCGACGTCGTCACCGGGCTCGAGAGCGTCGGGATCTCCGGGAGCGCGCAGCAGGTCATCCTGAACGACGATTTCACCCTGATCAACGTCCGCACGATCCCCGAGGCGATCACGTTCCTGGCCAAGATCCCGGGCGTCAAGTGGATCGCCGAGAAGCCGTACGCGCATCTCCTCGCGTCGGCCACCTCGCCCGCGACCATGCCGACCCTCCTCCAGAACAACGGCGTCTTCACGACCACGACGAGCCTCGGGTGGAAGCTCTGGAACGCGGGGATCGACGGCACGGCGACGAGCCAGATCATCACGATGATGGACTCGGGCCTCAACACGAACATGGAGCACTTCGCGAACGACACGTCGGCCCCCGGCACGCTGGGCGCCGCGCACCGTAAGGTGATCGGCTACGACAACTTCGGCGGCGACATCTGCGTCCTGAACTACACGACGTCCGACGGCGGCCACGGCACGTGGACGAGCCAGCACGCCGCGGGTTCGATCTCGAACATGACGACGAACCCCGACACGCTCCACACGCCGACCGTCAACTACGACGACGGCATCGCGCGCGGTGCGAAGATCTACTTCCAGGACATCGGGACCTCGACCGGTTCGCTGGCGACTCCGGCAGATCTCACGAACTCGATCACCACCGCCGAGGGCAAGGGCTCGTTCATCCAGAACTACTCCTGGGGCACGACGTCGCCGACGTACGACGCGCAGACGACGACCCTGGACTCGGCGCTCTTCGCCAACCCGAACTTCCTCGTCACGGTGGCCGCCGGAAACGGCGGGGCGACGGGGCAGTCGACGATCGGCTCGCCCAGCACCTCGAAGAACTGCGTCACGGTCGGCGGCGTCAACGCGGCCTCCCCGAACGGCCTCTTCATCGACTGTAACTGGGACGGCACATCGACCTGCGCCTCGACCGACCTCGGGTCGGCCCGCGGCCCGGTCAGCACGTCGCTGCGCGTCAAGCCGGACATCTGCACCTACGTCGCCTTCTCGGCGGCGGTCGGCGGTGAGACGGAAGCCGGCGACCGGCCCCACGCGATGTGCCAGACCGACGCGACGAAGACCGTCTACTGGGACTGGACCAACACGAACAACTTCGGCGGAACGTCGTTCGCGGCGCCCGAGGCGGCCGGCCTCGCCGCGCTGATCCGCGACTACTTCATGCAGGGCTTCTACCCGACCGGCACCGCGACCCCGGCGAACGCGCTCACGCCCTCCGGGTCGCTCATGAAGGCGGTTCTCCTCGCGTCGGGCGAAGACCTCAACACGACCGCCTCGCCGCAGTCGTCGATCACGATCCAGAAGCGCTACAGCAACGACGTCGGCTACGGCCGCGCGAACGTCCCCGGCGTGCTCCACATCGGGAGCGGCGCACCGTTCCTCTGGGTACAGAACAACGACGCCCTCGGTGACGGCGCGACGAAGACGTTCTTCTACAACATCAACACGAACTCGATGCCGCTGCGCATCATGATGACTTACTACGACGCGGCGGGGAACGCGCTCCAGAAGGACGCCGACCTCAGGGTCACGATCGGCGCGAACGTCTACTGGGGCAACAACATGTCGGCCGGCTGGAGCACCTCGTCCACGTCGACGCGCGACCACACGAACCCCACCGAGGGCTTCTTCCTCGACGCCGCCCACGGCCTGCCGGCCTCGGGGACGGTCCAGGTCGACGTCGTCGGCTTCAACGATCCGGGCGGCATGAACTACTCGCTCGCGGTCTCGGGCGACGTGGCCAGCACGACCTCGACGCAGGTCTCGCTCGACAAGGGCAAGTACACCTGCTCCGACACGATCAAGGTCACCGTCAACGACGCCTCGGCGACGTCGCCGGTGTCCGTCACGCTCACGAGCAAGAACTCCTCGTCGAGCGTGATCGACACGCAGCTCGTGAGCTGCACCGGGTCGAACGGCGTGTTCATCGGGACGATCTTGGCCGGAAGCGGCATCATCGTTTCCAACGGCGGCAGCGTCACCGCCACCTACGGCGCGGTGGCCCCCGCCACGGCCACCGTGAGCTGCCAGCTCGCGCTCTCGGACGGCGGCGCGACGATCGCCGGCGGCTGCGACGACAATCTTGCCGGAACCGATCAGATCTCCGGCCCGCTGACGAACGGGGGCGTCAACGAGTTCTACACGCACTACATGGACGCGGGTGAGAACAGCTCCTACAGCTTCGGCTTCAACAACCTCACCGGAGGCGCCCTCCACGACGTCACCGTCAACGTCAGCTTCTCCGGAGCGGGCGCGTCGAAGATGTCGGTCTTCAACAATCCGATCCACATCGGGAACGTCCCGACGGGGGCCCTGGCCGGTGCGGTGTTCCAGCTCTCGACCGACCTCTCGACCGCGGGCCTGACGAGCGTCAACCTCGACTTCGACATCACCTCGCCGGCCGACGGCTACACGACGCCGAAACGGATCACCCAGGTCCAGCTCCTCCAGGCCAACGACGTCATCAGCCGCCAGAAGCAGTGCTCGACGTTCAACGCCGGGATCACGGGATGGTTCGACACCGCGGTCGGGGGCCGCGCGCTCTCGGGCTGGAAGTGGAGCGGCTCGGCGACGACGCCGGCGACGATCAGCAGCGAGAACCGCACCGACGGTATCTGCAGCAACAGCACGGCGAACGCCGCGGCGATGATCGGGAACTCCCTGACCACGTCCGGCAACAACTTCACAGGGAACTCCGACTCGTTCCTGATGCAGCGGTTCCAGCCGATCCTTCAGGGCAACGGCCCGAGCGGGCAGCCGTATCACTACGCGTGGAAGTGGCACTCGTTCTACCACGCGTCGGAAACGCTCGGCGCCACGACCGGCGTCTGGGGTGCCTTCTACAACGACCAGTGGAACCAGGCGGTCAACCCGACCGGCGACCAGGGAACGACCTTCCCGATCTCGTTGGCCTACTTCTACCAGACAGTCTTCGACTACGTCGGGACGTGGAACTGGGAAGTGGCGAACACCGGTACGCCGGACGATCCGCGCCTGAACACCACGTCGACCCCGATCGCGGCGCCGAACCAGCTCTTCGTCACCTTCACGAACGTCACCGGGCTCGCGACCTCGAGCACCTGGTTCGCGTACGGCCACGAGCACGCCGACATCACGGTCTTCGGCGGCACCTCGTCGGCAACGACTCGCCGCGACATCGCGCTCGACAACGACAACCTGGTCTACGACGAGTTCTACGCCACCGCGCAAGCGGGCGTCTGTAACGGCGGAAGCCAGGTGGGGACGGTCGCCTTCGACCTGTACTCCTACAACAGCTGCCCGTCGGGGACGGCGACCTTGAGCGTGATCGACGCCAACGCCTCCGGTCCGATCACCGTGACGGTGACGAGCCCGGGGACGGGGGACAGCGAGGTCGTCACCCTCACCGGGGCGGGCCCGTACTACTCGGGCACGATCCCGATCTCGACGCAGTCGGGCCGCGGGAACAACAACGGCACCCTCTTCGTCCTCCCGAGCGAGACGATCACCGCCACCTACACCGATACGGCCCCCGCGGGCACGAGCACGGCCTCCGCGCTCATCGGCTGTACCGGCGGCGCCGTGACCTACGTCTCGTCGGCGCAGGTCTCGGACAACGGCGACAACGACGGGGTCGCGGACAACAACGAAACCGTCACGATGGACATCACGATCCAGAACAACCTCGCGACCACGCTGACGAACGCGAAGGTCACGATCTTCTCCGACAGCCCGAACATCGACTGCATCCCCGATAACCAGGCGCTCTACGGATCGATCGTGAGCGGTGCCTCGGCGACGAACCCGCCGAGCGACCGGTTCACCTTCCACGTCTCGCCGAACGTCGCGTGCGCCGACTGGCAGAACCCGCCGACCGGCAAGTTCACCGTCGTCATTACCGGTGACGGGATCGACGGCTCGTCCACGCTGCAGTCGTTCACGATCAACCTCGACCTCGACGCCAACCTCGGTGGCGGCAGCTACACCTACACCCAGAACTTCAACAGCGATCCGGGTTGGGCGTTCAGCGTCACCGCCCCCGACAACGCGGGCTGCACGTCGAACACCTACACGAACAACTTCCACTGGTGCGCCGCATGCGGCAACGCGGGCGCGGGCTTGGGCGCGTGGATCGGCAACAGCGCCTTCGGCACCAGCGGCCAGAACTACACGGCGGCCTACAACTCCTCGACCGTCACCTCGCCGGCGTTCGTCGCGAACGGGGCGACGACCTTGGCGTTCCAGGTCGCCTACAGGACCGAGACCACCTTCGACGGCGCGATCGTCCAGTACCGCTTGAACGCGGGGACGTGGACGAACCTCGGGTTCACGACGCCTGCGCAGGCGGCCACGACGGCGAGCAACTTCTGTAGCCCGATCCTCGCGTCGACCGCCGCGTGGACCGGCAACGGCGTGAGCTGGACGTCGACCAACGCCGCCAGCGTGCCCTCGACCTCCGGCCAGACCGTGCAGTTCAGGTGGAGACTCGGCGGCGACGTCAGCGGTAACGGCACGACGTACGGCGGCTACGGCGTCGACAACGTGTCGATCACGAACCTCAAGCAAACCCTCATCTGCGAGCCGACGCGGAACAGCGTCGTCGCGGGGAATAGCGGCACGGTCTGCGAGGGCGGCACGGTCAACCTCTCCGCCACCTTCCTGCCCGGCGCCTCCTACAGCTGGACCGGTCCGAACGGCTTCACCTCGAGCCAGCAGAATCCGCAGATCACGAACGCACCTGCCTCAGCCACGGGCACTTACACGGTCACCGTGACCGTGAACGGTTGCTCGGTCTTCGCGGGATCGGCGACGACGAACGTCAACGTGATCGGCAACGGCCAGAGCTGCTCCGACGGAAGCGCCTGCACCACCGGCGACGTCTGCAACGGCGGAACGTGCACCGGCACGCCGCTCAACTGCGACGACAACAACTTCTGCACGAGCGACAGCTGCAACCCGGCGACGGGCTGCGTCTACGTCAACAACACGAACCCGTGCAACGACAACAACGCCTGCACCACCGGCGACGTCTGCGGCGGCGGCACGTGCAACGGCACGCCGATCACCTGCAACGACAGCAACCCGTGCACGGACGACTCCTGCAACCCGGCGACGGGCTGCGTCTACACGAACAACACCGCTCCCTGCAGTGACGGGAACGCCTGTACCACCGGCGACGTCTGCAGCGGCGGGAGCTGCCAGCCGGGCGGCCCCACGAACTGCGACGACAACAACCCGTGCACCGACGACAGCTGCAACCCGCTGACGGGCTGTGTCCACACGAACAACACGGCGTCGTGCGACGACGGCAACGCCTGCACCTCGGGCGACGTCTGCGGCGGCGGCACGTGCCACGGCACGCCGATCGTCTGCAACGACAGCAACCCGTGCACGGACGACAGCTGCAACCCGGCTTCCGGCTGCGTCTACACGAACAACACGGCGTCGTGCAACGACGGGAACGCCTGCACTTCGAACGACACCTGTAGCGGCGGCACCTGTGGCGGCACGCCGGTCGTCTGCAACGACAGCAACCCGTGCACCGACGACAGCTGCAACCCGGCGACGGGCTGCGTCTACACGAACAACACCGCGTCGTGCAACGACGGCAACGCCTGTACCACGGGCGATACCTGCGGCGGCGGCACGTGCAACGGCACGCCGGTCGTCTGCAACGACAGCAACCCGTGCACCGACGACAGCTGCAACCCGGCGACGGGCTGCGTCTACACGCCGAACACCGCTCCGTGCGACGACGGGAATGCCTGTACCGCGGGCGACGTCTGCGGCGGCGGCACGTGTCACGCGGGCGCGGCGGTGATCTGCAACGACAACAACCCGTGCACCGACGACAGCTGCAACCCGGCCACGGGCTGCGTCTACACGAACAACACCGCGCCGTGCGACGACGGCAACGCCTGCACCACGGGCGATACCTGCGGCGGCGGAAGCTGCCAGCCGGGCGGGCCGACCAGCTGCGACGACGGGAACCCCTGCACCGACGATAGCTGCGACCCGGTGCTGGGTTGTGTCCACACGAACAACACCGCCTCCTGCGACGACGGGAACGCCTGCACCTCCGGCGACACCTGTAGCGACGGCGTCTGCCAGCCCGGCGCCGCCGTCACCTGCAACGACAACAACCCGTGCACCGACGACAGCTGCGATCCGCAGACGGGTTGCGTCTACACGAACAACACCGCCTCCTGCGACGACGGCAACGCCTGCACCACGGGCGACGTTTGCAGCGACGGCACGTGCTCGGGCGCCGCGGTCAACTGCGACGACAACAACCCGTGTACCGACGACTCGTGCAACCCCGCCACGGGGTGCGTCCACACCGACAACACGGCGCCGTGCAGCGACGGCAATGCCTGTACCACGGGCGATACCTGCGGCGGCGGCACTTGCCATGCGGGCGCGGCGGTGATCTGCAACGACAACAACCCGTGCACCGACGATAGCTGCAACCCGGCGACGGGCTGCGTCTACACGCCGAACACGGCTCCCTGCAACGACGGGAACGCCTGCACCTCGGGCGACGTCTGCGGCGGCGGGACCTGCCACGCCGGCGCCCCGGTCGTATGCAACGACAACAACCCGTGCACCGACGACAGCTGCAACCCGGCGACGGGCTGCGTCTACACGCCGAACACGGCTCCCTGCAACGACGGGAACGCCTGCACCACGGGCGACACCTGTGGCGGCGGCACCTGCCACGCCGGCGCGCCGGTCGTTTGCAACGACAGCAACCCGTGTACCGACGATAGCTGCAACCCGGCGACGGGCTGCGTCTACACGAACAACACCGCCTCATGCGACGACGGGAACGCCTGCACCACGGGCGACACCTGCGGCGGCGGCACTTGCCACGCCGGCGGAGCCGTGACCTGCGACGACAACAACCCGTGCACCGACGACAGCTGCAACCCGGCGACGGGCTGCGTCTACACCAACAACACTGCGTCGTGCGACGACGGGAACGCCTGCACCTCGGGCGACACCTGCGGCGGCGGCACATGCCATGGCGGCGCACCGGTCGTCTGCAACGACAACAACGCCTGCACCACCGACAGCTGCAACCCGGCGACGGGGTGCGTCTACACCAACAACAACAACGCGTGCGACGACGGCAACGCCTGTACCTCGGGCGACGTCTGCGGCGGCGGTAGCTGCCACGGCACCCCGATCGTCTGCAACGACAACAACGTCTGCACCGACGACAGCTGCAACCCGGCAACCGGCTGCGTCTACACCGCGAACACGGCCTCCTGCGACGACGGCAACGACTGCACGACCGGCGACACCTGCAGCGGCGGAACGTGCAGCGGAACGCCTGTGGCGGCCCCTGGCGAGGTCACTGGAGTCCTCGTCGACAAGAGCGGTAGTGACGCCGTCATCAGCTGGACGGTGGCGCTCGGCGCCACGCAGTCCGACATGGTCCGCGGCAGCCTCGGAGCGCTCCCGGTCGGTCCGGGTGGTGGCGACGAGACCTGCTTCAACGACCTGAGCGGGGCCACGGCAACCGACGCCTCGGTCCCGGCTGCGGACAGCGGGTACTTCTACCTCGTGCGCGGCCAGTCCGCGTGCGGCACCGGTACCTGGGGCGACCAGGTCATCGACGGTGTCTCGACGGCAAGAACGAGCACGACCTGCCCGTAAGGGCAGTCGCTAGCTAGCGCACCCTCTGGGCGTGCCGGGAAACCGGCACGCCCTTTTTTTTGCGAGGGTTGCCCAGGCGTAACAGGGTTCGAGGGCGTGGTCCTTCCCGAGTGATCGCCGCGACCGTAAGCTGAGGTTCGAGTTCCGGAGCCTCCCATGCCGCACGTTCTCGAACGCAAGCTTACGTACGCGGATCTGCCCGAAGAGCCGACCGACGGCAAGCGCTACGAGATCATTCGCGGCCGGCTCTATGTGACCCCGGCCCCCGATCGCGCACATCAAATCATTTCATTTCGCCTCGAGCGCGATCTGGCCGACTATTTTGAACCGCTCGGCTTGATGATTCTCCACGCGCCGATCGACATGATTCTCGCCACGCACGACATCTTCGTGCCCGACATCGTCGTCATCGATCCAGTGGCCGACGACTCGAAGCGCGGGGTCGAGCGCCCGCCGCTCCTCGCGGTCGAGATCCTGTCGCCTTCGACGCGGGGCAGAGATCTCAACCTGAAGCACCGGCGATATGGCGAGCTCGCCATCAAGCACTACTGGGTCGTCGATCCAGTCGAACGATCGGTCACGTGCTTCAAGCGCCACGGCGACAAGTACCGGATACGAGTCCCCGCCGTCTTCAAGGGCTTCCTGCGCCACCCCGACTTCGACGGCATGACGATCAATGTTGGGCGCATTTGGCCGAAGCCAGCGTCGTAGGCTCGATTTGGGTCTCGGAGTTCTCCTCGTGCCGCACGGTCTCGCGCGCAAGCTGACGTACTCGGATCTCCCGCCGGAGCCGACCGACGGCAGGCGCTACGAGCTTATTCGCGGCCGGTTGTTCGTGAACCCGTCGCCCAATACGATCCATCAACTGATCTCGATGCGCCTGAGCGTCACGCTCTACGGGTACTTCGAGACGCGTGGGCACCGAGTCTTCCAGGCGCCGACCGACGTCATCCTGACGCCCGGCGATGTCTTCATTCCGGACATCGTCGTCGCAGCTCTCGACGACATCACTATCCGCGGCATCGAGCGTCCACCGCTGATCGCGGTCGAGATTCTCTCACCGTCAACGCGACGCAACGATCTCCGGCTGAAGAAGACACGCTACGCCGAGCTCGGAATTCCGCACTATTGGATCGTCGATCCTGGTGAGCGGTGGGTCGAATGTCATCGACTCGAGCGACGGAGGTACGCGTCTCTCCTCGGGGTCGCGTCGGACGGTGTGTTGACGCATCCGGAGTTCGACGGTCTCACGATCGACGTCGGGGCACTGTGGACCCAGCTTCCGGGAGAGGATCAGTCCTCGGCTTCGTAGAGCGCGCACACGGCGCCCGCCGGATCCTTCACGACCGCGAAGCGCCCGCCGCCACCCGACACCGGCTCACGCACGACCGTGCCGCCGTGCAACAGGAGTTGGGCGAGGCTATTGTCGAGCGACTTCACGACGAAGTAGATGAGCCATACCGGTGGCAGATCGCGGTTCTTGCCGCGTGCCCAGCAGATCCCCGCCGTCGGCGCGCCGGTCTTCGGCTGCTGCATCACATAATCGGAGTAGCCGTTCATGTCGACTTCGGTCGCCTTCCAGCCGAGGACGTCGCGGTAGAAGTCGCGGACACCCGCGGCGTCGGCGACGGTGAGATCGCACCAGCCGATCGAGCCGACAGGGGGCTTTTCGTGTTGACTCATCCCGGCAGCGTAGCGTTCGGGAGCGAGAGGGTCAACACGTACGGTCGATCGATTTGCCTCGATCGGAAGAGTATCGGCGCGCTCCCATGACCACGCCGCACGACCCCGGCCCCTGTTGCAGCTCTTGCTGCATCCGTTCGTTTGGTTCGTCGCGACGTTGGCGGGCGCGGCCGTCCCGGCGATCGTCATGAGATCCGCCGTCTCGCACGCCGGGCCGTGGCCGAAGGTCCTCTTCGTGGCCGTCGTCTTCGAGCGGCACCCCGAAGGAGTGCAGCGGTGAAGAAGTTCTAGACGGCCGTTCGCCGACCCACGTATCAACGGTCAGCGGAGGGCACTCCTTGCTGGAACCCATCGAGACAAGGCGCCGAGGCCTTCTCAGTTACCCGTTCGTCTGGCTCACGCTGAGCGTTGTGGGTCTGATCGTTGCCATCTTCGCTGAAGGCACCATCCAATCCGCAATCGCTCGACACACGCACCCGGCGCTGGCGCTCTGGCCCATCGTCGTGGCCTTCACGCTTGCGTCGTGGTGGCTGTACTCCGGAGTGCTCCACCGAGCCGGCGTCGAGGGGAAATCCGATCTTTATCTCGTCATGGGACTCTGGCTCGCGTTCCTGGTGGCAAGCACCGTCGCGATATCGAGCTTGCTATGCAATATCGATCGCGGCAAGCAGAAGCGCACGATGGCGGACATGCGAGCGCTGTCGTCGCAGATCGAGGCCTATCTCGCGCTTCATCCCGAGGGGGCCGATGCCGCCACCATGCGCGACGTGAACGCGCTCATCAACTCAACGCTATCGGGACGAGACGGGTGGAACGAGCCGTTCACAGTCCGGTGGCACGGGCGACACTACTTGATTCGATCGCTCGGTAAGGATGCAGCCCCGGACTCAGGTGATGCGGTGAACTACGTGCCCGGCGAGACGATCAGCTTGGACGACGACATCGTTCTCGAGGACGGTCATTTCACCCGCTATCCGGCGGGAATGCAGCCGTAACGGTCAGTCCTTACCGTTTCCCTTCACCTGCGCAATGACCTTCAGCTCCACCGCGATCGGCGTCGGCAGGGCGCCGACCTCGATCGTCGTGCGCGTGGGGCGGTTCGTCGTGAAGTGCTCCGCGTAGAGGCGGTTGAAGGTGGGGAAGTCGGCCCTCATGTCCGTGAGGAAAACCGTGACGTCGACGATGTCGTCCCATGAGGCGCCCGCGTCCTCGAGGACGAGGCGGACATTCTCGAAGACGGCGCGCGTCTGCTTCTCGATGTCGTAGCGGAGGATGTCGCCGTCGGGGCCGAGGGTGACGCCGGGGATCTCCTTGCTGCCGCGCTTCCGTGGGCCGATGCCGGAGAGGAAGAGGAGATCGCCGACGCGCTTGGCGTGCGGGAAGGCGCCGACGGGCTCGGGCGCGCGCGTGCTGACGACGTCCTTGTTGCGGGGTGTGCTCATGTCTTCACGCAGACGTTCTTCGGCTCGGTGAAGAAGTGGAGCGCGTCGTCGCCGCCCTCGCGGCCGACGCCGCTCGCCTTCATCCCGCCGAAGGGGACGCGGAGGTCGCGGAACATCCAGCAGTTCACCCACACGGTACCGGCATCGATACGGTCGGCAACGCGGTGCGCACGATTGAGGCTTTGAGTCCACAGCGTCGCGGAGAGGCCGTAGGGCGTGTCGTTCGCGAGCTGCACGGCCTCGTCCTCGTCCTTGAACGGCGCGATCGTGACGACGGGGCCGAAGATCTCTTCCTGGTTCGTGCGGCAGCTCATCGGCAGGTCGACGATCACGGTCGGCTGGATGAACCAGCCGTCCTTGCAGCGCTCGTTGATCTTCGGCGCCGCGCCGCCGCCGCAAAGAATCGTCCCGCCTTCTTCCTTCGCGAGACTCAGGTACGACATGATCTTGTCGAAGTGCTGCTTCGAGACGATCGCGCCTTGCTCCGTCGCCGTGTCGAGCGGATCGCCTTGTCGCAGCGTCACGGCGCCCGCGACGAAGCGCTCGACGAACTCGTCGTAGGCGCTCTGCTCGACCAAGATGCGCGAGCCGCAGAGGCAGATCTGACCTTGGTTCCTGAATGCGGCGCGGAGGCCGGTCTTGACCGCGTCGTCCAGGTCGGCGTCGGCGAAGACGACGTTGGGGTTCTTGCCGCCCAGCTCGAGCGAGAGCTTCTTGAGCTTGGGCGCCGCGATCGCGGCGATGCTCGTTCCCGTCGCCGTGCCGCCGGTGAAGGAGATCGCCTTGACGTCGGGATGGCCGGTCAGCGAGGGGCCGATCTGCGGCCCGCGGCCGTGGATGATGTTGAGAACGCCGGCGGGGAGGCCGACGGCCTTCGCGATGCGCGCCAGCTCGAACGCCGACATCGGCGTGATCTCGGACGGCTTCGCGACGACGGTATTCCCGGCGGCGAGGGCGGGCGCGATCTTCCACGTCAAGAGGTAGAGCGGCAGGTTCCACGGCGAGATGCCGGCGACGACGCCGAGCGGGCGGCGGAGGGTGTAGTTCAACGCCTCGGTGTCGGTGGCGTGCAGCTCGCTCTTCGTGTGGAGGATGGCGGTCGCGAAGAAGCGGAAGTTGGCGATCGCCCTCGGGATGTCCATCGCGCGCGCGAGTGCGATCGGCTTGCCGCTGTCGATGCTCTCGATCCGCGCCAGCGCGTCGATCTCCTGCTCCATCGCGTCGGCGATCGCCATCAAGAGGCGCGAGCGCTCGGCAGCGGGAGTCGCCGACCAAGCTGGGAACGCCTTCTTCGCGGCGGCGACGGCACGGTCGACGTCGTTCGCGTCGCCGTCGGGGACCTGCGCGTAGGCGTGGCCGGTCGCGGGGTCGACGTCGTCGATGTAGGCGTTCGACGACGGCGGCACGAAGTCGTCGCCGATGTACTGGAGGATCCGGGTCGCGGTCTCGGTGCGGGTCGTCATAGGGCGGAGATCCTTCCCCCGTCGACGGGGAGGCTGACGCCGGTAATGTACCCCCCGGAGGGGCTCGCGAGGAACCCGATGGCGGCGGCGATCTCCCACGCCTCCGCGAAGCGCCCCATCGGGACCTGCGCCGTCATCTGCCGCGCGATCTCGTCGCGGTCGCGCCCCGTCGCCTTGGCGCGTGCGTCGATGATCGAATCGAGGCGCTGCGTCTTCGTGTAGCCGGGGAGGACGTTGTTCACGGTGACGCCGAACGGCGCGAGCTCGCCGGCGAGCGTCTTCGCCCAGCCGGCGACCGCCGCGCGGATCGTGTTCGACACGCCGAGACCTGGGATCGGCTCCTTCACCGACGTCGAGACGATGTTGACGATGCGGCCGTAGCCCGACTCCTTCATCCCGGGGATCACGACCTGGGCGAGCAGCTGGTTGTTGATGAGGTGCGCCTTGAACGTCGCGAGGAAGGCGTCGGCCTTCGCGTCGACGATCGGGCCGCCGGCGGGGCCGCCGGTGTTGTTGATCAGGACGTGGACCGGCCCGCGCTCCTGGACGTTCGCCGCGGCGGTGTTCTTCACCGCGTCGTTGTCCTGGAAGTCGGCGGTGAGCACCGAGTGGCCCGTACCCGGAAGCAGCGATTTCACCTTCTCGAGGGTCGCGAGATCCCGGGCGAAGACGGTGATGGCGGCGCCGCGCGACGCCAGCTCGATCGCGGCGGCGCGTCCGATTCCCTGCGTCGCGCCGCAGACCAGAGCACGTTTTCCGGCGAGTGAGTGATGGTCCATCCGGCGGAGGATAGGAAGCCCTCCTGGATGCTGTCAAATGGCGAGGCTGCGGGCGGTCAGCTCGCGGTGGTCCAGGCCGGCGGCCTTGTCGAGGAGCTTCATGCGCGCGGGAAGGAGCGCCGGGAACCGCCAGGTGTCCGCCCGGCCCCCCGCTTCCACGAACGCCTTCTCCCACACGGGCCACCACGGGAACGGCCGCTTCGCGATCGGCTCGACGATGATGACGCGGCTCCCCGCCTTCGCAGCGGCGAGCAGGCGCTCGCGCATCGTCTCGCGCACGGCATCGGGAAGCTCGTTGATCGCGTAGGCGGCGATCACCCCCTCGCCCACGGCGCCGACCTTGACCGCGGTCAGGTCGCCGCGCTTGAACGAGGCGTGGACGCCGAGCGCGCGAGCGTTCCACGTCGCCTCCGTGACCGCCCAGCCGCTCGTGTCGGCTCCCGAGACGGCGGGAGCACCCTTCGCCGCGAGCGCCCACGCCGCGCCGGCGACCCCGGTCCCGCAGCCGAGGTCCACGATGCGCTTCGGCTCGCCGGATCCGACCGCCTCGACGACCGCACGCACGGTGAGGAAGTGGAGTGGCCCGTAGAACAGGGCGAAGGCCGCGCGCTTCCCGGCGCCGTCGAGCGCGGCGCCGCCGGCGATCCTGTCGCGCTTGCCGACGTAGAGCGTCGAGAGCGACTGGAGCGCGCGCCGAACCTCGGGAAAGGTCAGCGAGGCGAGGTGGCGCTCCTCGAGCGCCGCATACCAGCCTTCGATGTCCACCCGGCCATCGTACAATCCCGCCTCGCATGCGCCGACGCTCGATGCTCGCCACGGGACTGGTGCTCGGCGCCGCGCTCGCCGCCCGCGCGATCACCCCCGAAGAGGCCAAGCGCGCCGTCGCCGACGTGCTCCCCGAGATCGAGTCGATCCGCGGCATCAAGTTCGTCCGGCCGGTTCCCGTGACGGTGATCGACGATGCGAAGGCGCGGGCGTACGCGCTCGCTCGGTTCCATCGCATGACCCCCGACGCGAAGATCCGCGCCGACGAGACGGCGTACCGCCTCCTCGGGCTCGTGCCCCCCGGTGTCGACGTCGTGAAGACGCTCCTCGACGTCCTCGAAGAGCAGGCCGGCGGCTTCTACGACCCGGAGACGAAGCAGTTCTACCTCCTGGACGACATGCCCGAGGCGATGGCGCCGATGCTGACCGCGCACGAGATGACTCACGCGCTCGAGGACCAGCGCTACGACATCGACGGACGCCTCGACAAGGTCGGCGACGACGACGACGCCGCCTTCGCGTTGTCGTCGGTCGCGGAGGGGAGCGCGACCCTCTCGTCGGCGGTCTACATTGCGCACGCCGCCGAGTCCGGGAAGATCAACGATGCCTCCGCGGCCGCGGATGCGGAGAAGGTCCCGACCAAGCGTTTGAACGCGATGCCGCCCGTGCTTCGCCGGCAGCTCCTCGGCCCCTACGTACTCGGGATGTCGTTCCTCCTCCGCGGAAACGTCGCGTCCCTCGCGAACGGCTTCCCCAAGGACGACGTGAACGCGGCGTGGGACAAGCCGCCGCGATCGTCCGAGCAGATCCTCCACCCGGAGAAGTACTGGGATCCCGCGAAGCGCGACGAGCCGGTGCGCGTCACGATCCCCGATGCCGCCGCCGTCCTCGCGAAGAAGTGGACGCGGTCGGGCTCGGGAATCCTCGGTGAGCTGACCATCGGGGGGCTCGTCGGCGTCGTCGCCCCCGAGGCCGGCGATCTCGGCGCGCCCGCTTCCGCATGGACGAACGCCGCCGCGACGGGGTGGGGCGGCGACCGCTACGAGCTCTGGACGAAGGGCAAGTCGGCGATCGCTCTCCTCGCGACCGTGTGGGACACGGAGAACGACGCCGTCGAGTTCGAGCGAGCGTTGCCGCACGACCGCGCCTCGTTCTGGGCGAAGAGGAGCGGCGCCAAGGTCGGGATCGTCTCCGGCGCGCCGGCGGCCGAGATGCACGAGGCGCTTCTCGACCTCCTGGTGAAGCCGTGAAGCGGCCGCTCCCGCTCCATTGGAAGATGCTCATCGGCGGTGTCGGCGGCGCCACGCTCGGATTGGTCGCGCACGTCGCCTCCGCCGGCGACCCGCGCCTCGACACCTTCATCCGGTACGTCACGACGCCGGTCGGCCAGGTCTTCCTGCGCCTGCTCTTCATGCTCGTCATCCCGCTCCTCGTTTCGGCGCTGGCCATGGGCGTGGCGGGTCTGGGTGACGTCCGCGAGCTCGGCCGCATCGGCCTCAAGACGCTCGTCTACACGGTCTCCGTCTCGGTGATCGCGGCGGTGCTCGGCGTCGCGCTCGTCAATCTGCTCCAACCCGGAACCGGCATCGCGGAGGACAAGCGGCAGATCCTGCTCGCGCGCGCACAGCAGGCGTCCGGAACGATCGCGGCCACGTCGGCCGCGCCCAAGGCCGGCTTCGACCTTCTCATCCAGATGGTTCCCAGCAATCCCGTCAAGGCCGCCGCGGACGGCGACATGCTCGGGGTCATGGTCTTCGCGCTCTTTCTCGGGATCGGCCTCTCGCTGACGCCGACGGAGGCGTCGCGCAAGCTCCAAGGGGCGCTCGAAGGGCTCTACGAAGTCTCGATGACGCTCATCGGCATCGTGATCCGCTTCGCGCCCTACGCCGTCGCCGCGCTCCTGTTCAACCTGACGGCGCAGATCGGCTTCGATGCGCTGACGCTCCTCGCGCGCTACGTCGGCGTCGTCGTGCTCGCGCTCGCGATCCACCAGTTCATCGTCTACGGCGCGCTCGTCAAGGTGTTCGGCGGCATGAGCCCGCGCGTGTTCTTCTCCGGGATCGAGGAGGCGATGCTCACGGCGTTCTCGACGTCCTCGTCGAACGCCACGTTGCCGACGGCGCTCCGGGTCGCCGAGGAGAAGCTCAAGCTGCCGCCGCACGTCAGCCGCTTCGTCCTCACGATCGGCTCGACGGCGAACCAGAACGGCACCGCCCTCTTCGAGGGGGTGACCGTTCTCTTCCTGGCGCAGTTCTACGGCGTCGAGCTGGGGCTCGCGCGTCAGATGATGGTCGTCGGAATCTGCGTGCTCGGCGGCATCGGCACCGCCGGCGTGCCCGCGGGCTCGCTCCCCGTCGTCGCGCTCATCCTCGGCATGGTCGGCGTTCCACCCGAAGGCATCGGCATGATCTTGGGCGTCGACCGGTTTCTCGACATGTGCCGGACCACGCTCAACGTGAGCGGCGACTTGGCCGCGGCCGTCGTGATCTCGCGCGGCGAGCGCGCCTGACGTCCCGCCCGCGCCTCGAGCCGCCTACGGAGCCGTCTCAGGCATTTCGCCTCGATCTGCCGCACGCGCTCGCGCGACAACCCCTGAAGGACGCCGATCGCCGCGAGGGTCATCGGCGGCTCGCCGTCGAGCCCGAAGCGGCGGACGAGCACGGAGCGCCAGAGCGGGGGAAGCTCGCGCGCCAACTCGGTCACGACGCTCGCCGCCTCGTCGAGGAGCAGGCTCTGGAGCGGCGGCACGGCGGCTTCGTCGGAGAGCACGTCGCTCCAACGGTGCGCGGCGCCCGGAGAGACGATGTCGTCGAGCGACACGTCCCCGCGCGAGCGCCGGTTGAACGGCCGCGACCCCGGGCGGCGCACGACGCAGGCGTGACGCGCGATGAACGTCTGCATGCGTCGGCGCGCCCACCACGCCGCGTAGGTCAGGAACTGGACGCCGCGCGTCGGGTCGAAGCGCAGCGCCGCGTCGAAGAGACCGATGCGCCCTTCCGCCTCGAGGTCCTCGCGCGCGACGCCGGAGCTGTGGAACTCCCTTGCGATCCAGGAAACGAAGTTGACGCCGGACAGCGCGGCGACCCATGCCTCTCGGGTCGCTGCGGGAGCCGTCCGACGTTCGTCGATCGACTCGCTCATGACATCCCCCCTTGCCTCGACTATCTAACCCGTCACGCTGCCGGCGCGAAAGCAAGAAGACGTGGGCGAGGAGGAATGTGCGGATATCAGATCCGCACGTGAGAAGAGGAGGACAGCTTCCAAGACCTGGAATGCGGAGTATTGGAAGCTGTCCCCTCTCCTACCGATGTTTTCCAGCGGGGTCGAAGCGCTTCATTCCGGAGGCAAGGCGTACCGCGAGGACGCCCTTCGGTTCGAGCGCCCACGACGAAGGCTCGTCGTCGGTCCCGTATTTCCAGCCGTAGGTCCACGCCGACTCGCCGGGACCGAAGACGGTGATGCCGCGCTCCCACCGGGGGTCGTCCGCGAACGCCAGTTCCGCCGCGACGAATGTGCCGTCGGGGGAGGCCTCGATGCGGAGCGTCTCCCCGACCGACTCGGGCACGCGCACGCGCTCGCGCCCCGTGGGATCGAGAAGGCGGAGGTCGCAAGGGCCTTTGCGCGGGAGGAAGGTGCTGACGGCGAGACCGCCGTCGCGCGGGATCGCGACGAGGTCCTTGACCCACCGGCTCGACTCCAGCGTGATTTGCCAGCGGCCGTCGGGGTGCGCGGGGTCGATCATCGTGAGCGTCGTCGCGCCGCGAATCGTGTCGCCGGCCGTCGACGTCGTGCCCGGGGTCATGTCGACGCGGCTCACGTAGCGCGTCGAGGCGACGACCGCGGTGCGATCGTCCGACGCCACGACGGCCCGCTCCGTGACGCCGGTCTCCTCCGTGACGAGGCCGCGCGGGTCGCCGGCGTTCGAGGTCGAGTGCGCCGAGACGAGCCCGCGGTCGCGCACGCACAGTCCGTCCTTGAACACGAGGAGGCGGGTGGCCGCCGCGACGTCGCTCTTGTAGCTCTTCGGGATCGCGAGCGCGCGGTACTCCGGCGCATCCTTCGAGACGACGTCGACGCGCGACGCCGTCGAGGTGACGGTGCCCGTCGCCTCCTCGCCGCCGCGAGGCACGGTATGCGGCGACCGGATCCAGGGGAGTCCGGCCCAGAGTCCCGCCGCGAGCAGCAAGGTGCGACCGATCGACGGCATCATCCCCACCATTCTACGGACGCCGCGCTACAATGCCCGTCACACCTCAGGAGGTCACCCGCAATGGCATTCGAACTCCCCCCGCTCCCGTACGCCTTCGACGCCCTCGAGCCTCACATCGATGCGCGGACGATGGAGATCCATCACGACAAGCATCACGCCGCTTACGTGACGAACTTGAACAAGGCGCTCGAAGCACATCCGACGTTCCAGACGCAGTCGCTCCATCAGATCCTGAGCGGCCTCGCGAAGGTGCCCGAGGCGGTCCGGACCGCGGTGCGCAACAACGGCGGCGGCCACTACAACCACACCCTCTTCTGGACGCTCATGAAGAAGGGCGCGGGAGGCGAGCCGAAGGGCGGCCTCAAGACGGCGATCGACGGAGCGTTCGGCTCGTTCGCGGAGTTCAAGGCGAAGTTCGCGGCCGCGGGGCTCGGCCGGTTCGGCTCGGGCTGGGCGTGGCTCGCGGTCCGGGACGGCAAGCTCGGGATCGAGTCGACGCCGAACCAGGACTCGCCGGTCATGGACGGCGGCGTGCCGGTTCTCGGCTGCGACGTCTGGGAGCACGCGTACTACCTGAAGTACCAGAACAGGCGCGCCGACTACATCGAGGCGTGGTGGAGCGTCGTCGATTGGTCGAAGGCGGACGAGCTCTACACCGCGGCGAAGGCCTGACGAGCGGCGCGGCGCGATGGGCGAGGCGTTCGAGGCCCCTCAGCGCCGCGGATTCGGCTGCGGCCTCCGGTTCCTGATCGCCGGCGCGATCGTCGCGTTCGCGCTCTTCCGCTACTTCACGCAGACCGAGGTGAACCCGGTCACCGGCGAGAAGCAGCACATCGCGATGTCCGTCGATCAGGAGTCCGCGCTCGGCCTCGAGTCGGCGCCGGTGATGGCGCGCGAGATGGGCGGGGAAGTTCCCTCGTCGGAGCCCGCGGCGAAGCTCGTCACGTCGATCGGCAACAACGTCGTCGCGAAGAGCGACGCGAGCCGCTCTCCTTATACCTACGACTTCCATCTCCTGCGCGACCCTCAGACGGTCAACGCGTTCGCGCTCCCGGGCGGTCAGGTGTTCATCACGTACGGCCTCCTCGGCAAGCTCGAGAACGAGGCGCAGCTCGCCGGCGTCCTGGGCCACGAGGTCGGCCACGTCGTCAACCGCCACGGGGCCGAGCACATGGCGAAAGGCGAGCTGGGCCAGCTCCTCACCGTCGCGACCGGCGTCGCGGGAAGCGACGACCGCGGCGGCGGCCAGCGCGCCGCGATGATCGCCGCGATGGTCAACCAGCTCGTGCAGCTCAAGTACAGCCGGAACGACGAGCTCGAAGCGGATCAGTTCGGCCTCAAGGCGATGACGGAGGCCGGTTACGACCCGCAGGCGATGCTCGGCGTCATGCAGATCCTCGAGGACTCGTCGCACGGCGGGGCGCCGCCGGAGATGCTCTCGACGCACCCGTACCCCGAGCAGCGGATCCAAGCGATCAAGAGCTGGCTCGCAGAGAAGTATCCGAGCGGCGTGCCGCACGAGCTATCGACCGGCGGTGCCCTGAAATAAGGGGACAGCTCCCGAATTTCGACCTATCGCTCTCCGTCGGAATTCGGTAGCCGTCCCCTTATTTCAGGGCATCGAGTGCGAGGTTCAAGCGGAGGACGTTCACGCGGGGCTCGCCCAGGAGGCCGAGCGTGCGGCCCTCGGTGGTGTCGTCGATCAGCGCGCGGATGCGCTCGGGGTCGAGGGCGCGCGCCTTCGCGATGCGCGGCACTTGCCATAGGGCGGCTTCCGGCGACACGTGTGGGTCGAGCCCGCTGCCGGAAGTGGTCACGAGCTCGATCGGCACGGGGCCGGACGCATCGGGATTCTCGGTCTCGAGGCGTGTGACGTCGGCCGCGATGCGGTCGATGAGCGCCTTCGACGTCGGGCCGAGGTTCGAGCCGGACGACGCGCTCGCGTCGTAGCCGTCCTTGCCGGCGGCGGACGGTCTCGGCTGAAAGTACTTCGGGTCGCGGAAGCCCTGGCCGATCAGCTCCGATCCGACGACGACCCCGTCGCGCGTCACCAAGCTCCCGGCGGCCTGGCGGGGAAAGACCGCGCGCGCGATCGCGGTCACCGCGAGCGGGTACGCGATGCCGGTCAAGACCAGCGTGACGACGGTCATCCGGAGCGCGACGGCGAGGTCACGGCGCACGCACGACTCCTACGTGAGACCGATCGCGCCGAGGATCATGTCGATCAGCTTGATCCCGACGAACGGTGCGACGAGCCCGCCGACGCCGTAGATCAGGATCGATCGGCGGAGGAGCGCCGCGGCGCCGAGCGGGCGGTAGCGCACCCCTCGGAGCGCGAGCGGAATCAGGGCGACGATGATGAGCGCGTTGAAGATGACCGCGGAGAGGATCGCGCTCCGCGGCGAGGCGAGGTGCATCACGTTGAGCGGCGCGATCTCGGGGAAGACGGGGATGAAGAGCGCCGGGAGGATCGCGAAGTATTTCGCGACGTCGTTCGAGATCGAAAACGTCGTCAGACACCCGCGCGTCATGAGGAGCTGCTTGCCGACCTCGACCACCTCGAGGAGCTTCGTCGGGTTGCTGTCGAGGTCGACCATGTTGCCGGCCTCGCGCGCCGCTTGCGTTCCGGTGTTCATCGCGATCGCGACGTCGGCCTGAGCGAGCGCGGGCGCATCGTTCGTGCCGTCGCCGGTCATTGCGACGAGCTTGCCCTTCGCCTGCTCCTCGCGGATGAGCTTCAGCTTCATCTCGGGCGTCGCCTCGGCCAGGAAGGTGTCGACGCCGGCCTCGGCGGCGATCGCGGCGGCGGTGAGGGGGTTGTCGCCGGTGATCATGACGGTCCGGAGGCCCATCGACCGGAACTTCGCAAATCGCTCCTTCAGCCCGCCCTTCACGATGTCCTTGAGATGGATGACGCCGAGCACCCGGGGACCGTCGGCCACCGCGAGCGGAGTGCCTCCGGACCTCGCGATCGTCGCGACGATCGTCTCGATTCCCACCGGGAGGCGGCCGCCGAGCGCTTCGACGTGGCGCGCGATCGCGTCGACCGCCCCTTTCCGGATGACGCGGCCGTCGAGGTCGCATCCGCTCATCCGCGTTTGCGCGGAGAACGCGACGAAGCGGGCGCCCTGATCGCCGATCTCGCGTCCTCGCAGGCCGTAGCGCTCCTTGGCGAGCACGACGATCGAGCGGCCCTCCGGCGTCTCGTCGGCGAGCGAGGCGAGCTGCGCGGCGTCGGCCAGCTCGTCCCTCGTCGCGCCGTCGGCGGTCAGGAACTCGGTCGCCATGCGGTTGCCGAGCGTGATCGTGCCGGTCTTGTCGAGGAGGATCGTGTCGACGTCGCCCGCGGCCTCGACGGCGCGTCCGCTCAGCGGGATGACGTTGTGGCGGATCAGCCGGTCCATCCCCGCGATTCCGATGGCGGAGAGCAGGCCCCCGATCGTCGTCGGGATCAGGCAGACGAGGAGCGCGACGATGACGGGGGTCGTGAGCTGAAGCCCCGAATAAACCCCGATCGGCACCAGGGTCACGCAGGCGATGAGGAAGATGATCGTCATTCCCGAGAGCATCACGTGAAGGGCAATCTCGTTCGGCGTCTTCCGGCGCGTTGCGCCCTCGACGAGACCGATCATGCGGTCGAGGAACGACTCGCCGGGATCGACGCCGATCCGGACGACGATCCGGTCGGAGAGGACGCGCGTGCCACCGGTCACCGCAGAGCGATCGCCGCCGCTCTCGCGGATGACCGGCGCCGACTCGCCCGTGATCGCCGACTCGTCGACCGATGCGATCCCCTCGATGACCTCGCCGTCGCCCGGAATCGTCTCGCCCGTCTCGACGACGACCTCGTCGCCGCGCCGCAGCGCCGACGCGGGCACGCTCTCCTCGCGCGCGCCCGCGCGCCGGCGTGCGACCGTCTCTTTCCGGAGGCCGCGCAGCGCGTCGGCCTGCGCTTTCCCGCGTCCCTCCGCGAGCGCTTCGGAGAAATTCGCGAAGACGATCGTGAACCAGAGCCACAGCGCCACCTGGAGCGTGAACCACGCCGGTGCGGCGGGAGGGGCGGAGGAGAGCGCGTCGCGGATCCCGATGAGCGTCGTGACGGCGCTTCCCACTTCCACCACGAACATGACCGGGTTCCTCGCGGCGACGCGCGGGTCGAGCTTCCGCAGGCTGTCGGCGAGCGCCGCACGCACGATCGGGCCGCTCCACGCGGACGCGCGACGGGGCCGAGCGGCGGGCATCAGAAGACCTTGCCGGTGTTCGCGAGCACGTGCTCGACGGCCGGGCCGAGGGCGAGGGCGGGGAAGAAGGTGAGCGCGCCGACGACGAGGATCACGCCGACGACGAGCCCCGCGAAGAGCGGCCCCGCCGTCGGCAACGTTCCCGGCCCGGGCGCGACCACCTTCTTCGCGGCGAGGCTGCCGGCGATCGCCAGCGCCGGCACGATCATGAGGAACCGCCCCGCGAGCATCGCGATCGCGAGGGTCACGTTGTACCAGGGTGTGTTCGCGTTCAGTCCCGCGAACGCAGAGCCGTTGTTGCCGGCGGCGCTCGTGAAGGCGTACAGGATCTCGGAGAATCCGTGGGGACCCGCGTTCGCCAGGGACGAGGTTCCGTACGGGGCCACCGCGGACCACCCCGCGAAGGCGAGGATGACGAGAGGGAAGATGAGGACGTAGAGCATCGCGAGCTGCACCTCGCGCGTCTCGATCTTCTTCCCGAGGTACTCGGGAGTCCGGCCGACCATGAGCCCCGCGATGAAGACCGACAGGATCGCCATCACGAGGATTCCGTAGAGCCCCGCGCCGACGCCGCCGAACACCACCTCGCCCATCTGGATGTCGAAGAGCGGCACGAGACCCCCGAGCGGGGTGAAGCTGTCGTGCATGCCGTTGACCGCGCCGCACGAGGCGTCGGTCGTCACGACGGCGTAGAGAGCGGTGTTCGCGATGCCGAAGCGGACCTCCTTACCCTCCCAGTTGCCTTCGCCGCGCGTGACCGCGAGACGATCGACGATCGGGTTGCCGCGGGCCTCGGCCCAGTAGGCGACCCCGACGCCGCCCGCGAAGAGGAACGCCATCGCGCCGAAAAGGGCCCAGCCCTGCTTCTGATCCTTCGCCATCCTGCCGAACGCGTACGTGAGCCCGGCGGGAATCACGAAGATGAGGAACATCGAAAGGTAGTTCGTGAGCGGCGTGGGATTCTCGAACGGGTGCGCGGCGTTCGCGTTGAAGAAGCCGCCGCCGTTCGTGCCGAGCTGCTTGATCGCCTCCTGCGAGGCGACGGGGCCCATGGCGATCGTCTGCGTCCGTCCCTCGAGCGTCGTCGCTTCCCTGGAGGGCGCCAAGTTCTGGATCACTCCCTGGGACACGAAGAGCAGCGCGAAGACGATCGACGCCGGCAGAAGCACATGAACGGTCGCACGCGTCAGATCGACCCAGAAGTTGCCGATCGTCGGCGACTCGCGACGCGTCAGCCCGCGCGCGAGCGCGAAGGCGACCGCGATCCCCGCGGCGGCCGAGATGAAGTTGTGCCACGCGAGCCCGGCCATTTGGCTCAGGTAGCTCATCGTCGTCTCGCCGGCGTAGCCCTGCCAGTTCGTGTTCGTCGTGAAGCTCGCCGCGGTGTTGAACGCGGAGCCGGCCGCGACCGGCCCCAGATGCTGCGGGTTCCACGGCAGCAGGAGCTGGAGGCGCTGGATCGCGTACGTGACGAGCATCGTCGCCGCGCTGAAGACGAGCAGGCTCGCGGCGTACCGCGCCCAGCTCTGCTCCTCACCGTCGGCGCGGGACAAGCGAAGGACGAGGCGCTCGAGACCGCCGAGCGGACGGAGCTCGCCTTCCATCACGCGGTGAAGGAAGATCCCGACCGGGCGCGTGACGAGGAGCACCGTCGCGAAGAAGAAGACGATCTGGGCCCATCCATTGAACGTCATCAGAAGCGCTCCGGCTTCAAGAGCGCGTAGACGAGATAGCCGAGGAGCAAGAGCGCCAGGAGAAGGCCGGCGGCGTACTCGACGCTCATCGCGAGCCCCGAACGATGCGGTCGCACCAGCGGACGTACGCAAGGCAGACCCCGAAGAAGAGCGCCGTGGCGGCGACGAACGCGACGTCGAGCATTCAGATCTTGACCAGGATGGCGAGGGTGAACCGGTTCTCGGTTTTCACGAGATCGGGAGACCAACCGGGAACCGGCGTCGCCGGCGTCCCGGTGTTCCCTCCGGGCGGTGTGATCCCGCCGGGCCCGGAGAAGTAGGGGACGCTCGCGAACCTATGGTTGAATTCGGCGCGAAACGTGACGAACGGCGACGGCATCCAATCGAACGTCGCCGAGGCGTCCCAGGCCCGGTAAGGGTCGCCGGGCGCCGCGGTGAAGTACGGCGAGCCGGTCGTGGCGGTCGCGCCGTTGATCGGAGGGATGAGCACGAGGTAGCGGCCGGGGTTGTCGATCGCGCCGCCGCCCAGCGTCACGGCGTAGCGATCGCGAGCGAACCAGAGGCGGCCGTACGTCATGAAACCCAGGAAGTACTGAGAGCCGCAGCCGACACCTCCGCCCGATTCGCAGCCGGCGTCGAGTGTGAGCGTCATCGCTCCCTTGGAAAGCGCCGCCGCGGGCCGGTCGTAGAACTTCCACTGAACGCTGTCGTCGGTGTGAAGGCGCTTCCGGTCGGCGATCCCGAGCGTGTCGGTGCCGTAGTACTGGTTGCCGAGAATCGAGAGCGATCCGTTCGGCCTAAAGAGAACCTGGACGCCGAATCCGGGCGCGTCGTTGAATTTGCCGTACGACTGCCATCCGTTCACGATCCAAGGCTCGATCTTGAGCTTGTCGCTCGGGAAGATCTGGACGCGCACGCCGTTGAAGAACCACGGCGTGTTCGACGACACGAACGACGGCTGGTAAGCCCAGTTGTCGAACTGGTAGTAGCTGAACAGACCGACGTACGACATGAAGATCCCGGCGTCGACGTTGATGCCGTTCATGACGTCGAAGTGGTAACCGCCGTACGCCTCCGACAGATACCGGTAGGCGCCATCGAGGTTCCACTGCCCGCGAGAAGTGCTCGCGTCGTTCCTCGGGGTCGTCTGCGAGTACATGCCGAGCTGCGTCATGAGACGGCCGCGCACGTTCTTCCAATGGAGGTCGCCGCCGGCGCCGAGCTGCGTGAGCTGGAACTCGCCCGACCGGAAGATCTCGCTCGACCCGCCGATCGTGTCGTCCTGGGGATGATCGAGGCTCTCCGTGTAGTTCACGTCGATGCGGAACTCCGCGGTGAACACGTCGTTGCCGAGCGGTGACTCGTTCGTGCGGGGGTTGCCCGTCAGCCAGGTGAAATCCGCGAAGGTGAACGGCTCCGGCGGCGCGGCGCAGGCGCTTCTTGCCGCGAAAAGAACGGCGGCGGCAAGCGTCACGCATCGCATGAGGAAACGCTATCCACCCTCCCGTCAGGGCGGTCTCAAAGCTCGGCCGGACCGCGTCAAGTCCGCATCAAGAAAGGTCTCCCGTGCGGCACCCGGCCCCGGCGTGATACACACTGCCCGCGTGGGTGAATTCGCCACACGCGCCGACCCCGACGCGCTGCTCCGGCGCGTCCAAGCGGACGAGGCTCGAAGCGGCCGCGCCAAGCTCAAGATCTACTTCGGGTTCGCCCCGGGCGTCGGCAAGACGTTCGCGATGCTCGAGACCGCGCGCTCGCTCGCGGCCGCCGGCGCCGACGTCCTCGTCGGCTGCGTCGAGACACACGGCCGGAGCGAGACGCAGGCGCTGCTCGATGGGCTCGCCGTCCTGCCGCGGCGCGCGGTGGAGTACCGCGGCGTCACGCTGCAAGAGTTCGACCTCGAGGCGGCGCTCGAGCGGAAGCCGGCGATCCTCCTCCTCGACGAGCTGGCGCACACGAACGCGCCGGGCGTGATCCATGCGAAGCGCTGGCAGGACGCGCTCGATCTCCTGGACGCCGGCATCGAGGTCCACACGACCCTGAACGTGCAACATGTCGAGAGCCTGAACGACGTCGTCACGCGCATCACGACGGTGCGGGTACGCGAGACCGTGCCCGACGCGCTTCTCGAGCGGGCCGATCAGATCGAGCTCATCGACCTCCCGGCCGATGCGCTGCTGGCACGCCTGCGTGAGGGGAAGGTCTACGTCCCCGACCTCGCGGCGCGCGCGCTCGAGAGCTTCTTCCGCGAGGGGAATCTCCTTGCCCTTCGCGAGATCGCCCTGCGGCGGACCGCGGACATCATCGACGCCGACGTCCGCGCGTACCGCGAGGCGCACGCGATCGCCACGCCGTGGCCCACCGCGGAGCGGATCGTCGTCGGCGTCGGTCCAAGCCCCTCCTCGGCCGGCCTCCTCCGCTCGGCGCGCCGGATGGCCGACGGTCTTCGCGGGTCGTGGACGGCGGTGTGGGTCGAAGGATCACGACCCCTCGGCGACGACGACCGGCACCGTCTCGAGGCGAACCTCAGGCTCGCGGAGTCGCTCGGCGGCACCGTCGTGCGCCTCTCCGGCACGAGCCGCGCCGACGCGATTCTCCGCTATGCACGGCGCCACAACGCGACGCGCCTCATCATCGGCCGTCCGACGCGCTCGCGGTTGCGCGATCTCCTGCGCGGCTCCCTCCTCGAGGAGCTGGTGCGCGGGAGCGGGGGCATCGACGTCCATGTGATCTCGGGCGCCGCATCCGAGGAGGCGCTTCCTCTCTCCGAGACCTCCGAGCGCCCGAGCGAGTGGCCCGCGTACCTCCTCGCCGCCCAGCTCGTCGCCGTCGCCACGATCGTCTCGTTCGTCGTCGATGCCTACCTGGCGCCCGCCGACACCGTCATGACGTTCCTGGTCGCGATCATCGTGTCGGCGCTGCGCGTCGGGCGCGGGCCGTCCGTCTTCGCCGCGGCGCTGTCGGTCGCGGCGTACGACTTCTTCTTCGTCGGGCCGCGCTTCACCTTCGCGGTCTCGGACACGCGGCACGTCCTCACCTTCGCGATGATGTTCGGGGTCGGGATCCTCCTGAGCGAGCTGACGCGCCGGCTTCGAACGCAAGAGCGCGAGGCGCGCCGTCGCGAGGCGTACACGGCCGCTCTGTTCGCCTTGGCGCGCGATCTCGGCGCCGCGGCCGACAAGCCCTCGGTCGCGGGGGCGATCGCCGCGCGCGCTTCGGACGCGTTCAACGGGACCGTCGCGGTGCTCCTGGCGGAAGGGGAAGGTGAGCTCCGGGAAGTGGCGCGCTCCGGCGATGCCGTCCTCGATGCGCGCGACCGCGGCGTCGCCCGATGGGCGCACGAGCACGGGCGTCCAGCGGGCCTCGGCACCGACACGCTCCCCGGCGCGGCGGCGGCGTGCGTTCCCCTTCGCACCGATGCCCGAGGTCTGGGCGTGATCGCCTTCGTGCCGCGCGTGCCCGGACGGGTCCTGGACGGCGAGCAGCGGCATCTCCTGGAGGCGCTCGCGCGCCAGGCGGCGCTCGCGATCGAGCGCGTCGTCCTCGCGGCGGAGGCGAAGGCGTCGGAGCTGCGCGCGCGCACCGAGAACATGCGCAGCTCGCTCCTGTCGGCGGTGTCGCACGACCTCCGGACGCCGCTCGCCGCCATCACCGGCGCCGCGACCTCGCTTCGCGGCGACGAGGCGGCGGTGCACCCGGAGCAGCGGCGCGAGCTGATCGAGACCATCTGCGAGGAGTCGACGCGCCTCGAGCGGCTCGTCGCGAATCTCCTCGAGATGACGAGGGTCGAGGCCGGCGCGATCGAGGTCCACCGCGAATGGGTTCCGGCCGAGGAGATCGTCGGCGCCGTCCTCACGCGGCTCGAGGGCGCGCTCGCCGGCCGGCCGGTCCACACGAGCCTCGATCCCGCGCTGCCACTTCTGCCGGTCGACCCCGTGCTCGTCGAGCAGGTGCTGATGAACCTCATCGACAACGCGATCAAGCACACTCCGGCGGGATCTCCGATCGATGTGTTCGTCACCGGCGACGCCGATCGGATCATGATCGAGGTCGCCGATCGCGGACCGGGGCTGGCTCCCGGCTCCGAGGAGCAGGTCTTCCAGAAGTTCCATCGTGGCGCCGCACCGGGAATTCCGGGCGTCGGCCTCGGTCTCGCGATCTGCCGCGGCATCGTCGAGGCGCACGGCGGCACGATCAAGGCCGCGAGCCGCACCGGCGGCGGCGCGAACTTCACCGTGACGCTGCCGGTCGTCGGGTCGGCGCCTTGAGCGCGCACGATCCGCTCGTCCTCATCGTCGAGGACGAGCCGCAGATGCGGCGGTTCCTGCGCGCCGCGCTCACCTCGCGGCCGTTCAGGATCGTCGAGGCGTCGACCGCCGCCGAGGCCGTGGTCGCCGCGACCTCGCACAATCCGGAGCTGGTGCTCCTCGACCTCGGCCTTCCCGACGGCGATGGAATCGAGCTGACGCGCCGCCTGCGCGGCTGGAGCGCCGTCCCGATCATCGTCATCTCGGCGCGCGGTCGCGAGACGGACAAGGTCGAGGCGCTCGACGCGGGCGCCGACGATTACTTGACGAAGCCGTTCGGCCTCGACGAGCTGCTCGCCCGCATGCGAGTCGCGCTGCGTCACGCGCGCGATGCGTCGGGGGGCGGCGAGCCTGTCGTCGAAGTCGGCGGCCTGCGCATCGACCTCGACCGAAGGGAAGTCGCGAAAACGGGGGAGCCGATCAAGCTCACGCCGATCGAGTTCCGCTTGCTCGCCTACCTCGCGCGCCATGCCGGCCGCGTCGTAACCCACGCACAGATCCTGCGCGAGGTGTGGGGCGGCGCTTCGACGGCGCTTCCGCACCACGTGCGTGTCCACATGGCCGATCTGCGCTCGAAGATCGAAGACGACCCAGCGCGCCCCAAGCTCTTGATCACGGAGCTGGGAGTCGGATACCGCCTGCGAGAGTAATGGGGACATTCTGCTTTTTCTTTCAGAGCTTCTGCCCTTCGAAGCTCTGAAAGAAAAAGCAGAATGTCCCCATTACTGTCCCCGCTTCCCGAGCTTCGCGTAGAGCGTGCTGCGGTGGATGCCGAGCTTGGACGCGGCGAGCTTCTTGTTGCCGCCGCACGCGGCGAGGATCTCGAGGATGTGCGTCGTCTCGACGTCGGCGAGGCGCACGTCGGGGACGGCGGGAAGCGGTGCACGGATCGACGACGGCAGATCGCTCGCCTCGATGCGCCCGCGACGCTCGAGCACCACGAGGCGCTCCATGAGGTTCTCGAGCTCGCGTACGTTGCCGGGCCACGTGTGCGCCGTCAGTGCGTCGAGGGCGCCGGGCGCCAGCTCGGGAACGTCGCGGCCGAGGCGCGAGGAGGCGCGTGCGAGGAAGTGCGCCGCGAGCACGGCGACGTCGTCGGGCCTCTCGCGGAGCGCCGGCACGCGGAGCGGGATCACGTTCAGCCGGTAGAAGAGGTCCTCCCGGAACGCGCCGCCGCGCACCGCGGCGTCGAGATCGCGGTTCGTCGCCGCGACGAGGCGCACGTCGGCCTCGAGCGTCTCTTCGCCGCCGACGCGCTCGAAGACGCGCTCCTGGAGCACGCGCAACAGGAGGAGCTGCGTCGCCGGAGCGATCTCGCCGATCTCGTCGAGGAAGAGCGTCCCACCGCGCGCCAGCTCGAAGCGCCCGCGCTTCAGCCGCGCCGCCCCCGTGAACGCGCCCCGCTCGTGGCCGAACAGCTCGCTGTTGAGCATCCCCTCGGAGTACACGACGCAGCTCGCCTCGACGAACGGGCCGGTCTTGCGGAACGAGCCGCCGTGGATCGCGCGCGCGAGCAGGCCCTTGCCGGTCCCGCTCTCGCCGGTCAGGAGCACGGTGGCGTCGGACCGGGCGACCTCGCGCAGGTCGGCCACGAGGCGCCGCATCGCCGCCGAAGCCGTCACGAGCGTAGCGAACGGGTCGTCCTGGGCGAGGCGCTCCTCGAGATCGCGGGCGCGGCGCCGCTCGGTCTCCAGTTCTTCTCCCATCCGCCGTCGTGCGGCGCCGATCGTCCGGAGGTGCGACGCCTTGCAGGCGACGTCGAGCAGCTCGCGCGGCGGCACCGGCTCGAGGAGCACGTCGTGCGCGCCGCGGCGGAACGCCTCGCGCACCGTCGCCGCGGTCACGCCCGTTCCCGCCATCACGAAGAGGGTCGCCGGACGCTGCGCCTTCAGCGCCTCGAGGAGCGCGAGGCTCGCATCGGGGCCCAGGGCGAAGTCGAGGAGGACCAAGTCCCAATCGACCGAACGCACGCGGGAGAGCGCGTGCTCCTGATCTCCCGCGACCTCCACCTCGTGATGCGCTTCGTCACGGAGGACGTCGAAGCACGCCTGGAGCAGGTGCCCCGGCGGGAGCGCCGCAAGGATACGGATCGGTGTCGCGTTCTCCGACATGCCCCGAACGTCGGTTCGACCGGCGTCCGGGGCAAGGCGACGAGCAAAATCAGCGGCGGCTAAGCGTCGTCGGGCCGGCTTTCAGCGTGGTGGGCGGAGGCGCCGTGGTCGCCTGCACGGTCCGGCCGACCTTGGTCAGGTGCGTCCGGAACGGGAGCTCTCCGCGCACGAGGACCGAGTCGCCCCAAACGGCGGTATCGCCCCAGACCGCGGTGTCCCCCCACACGGCGGTGTCGCCCCAGACGGCGGTGTCACCCCACACGGCCGTGTCGCCCCACACCGCCGTGTCGCCCCACACCGCCGTGTCGCTCCACACAGCGGTGTCGCCCCAGAGCTGGCCGATGTCCTCGATCCAGACGACCCCGACGAGGCTGGGGTCCTCGTAGACGTGGGGTGACGGCGCGCGCTCCGCGACCTGGGTCGCCGCGAGCGCGCCGGGGAGGTTCACGAGGCCGGCGCCGAAGGTGAACGGCGATTTGCCCATCCGCTGCGCCGACGCCATGAGCCGCGCCTTCACCGTCGCCGGAGTGAGCGACGGGTCCTTCTCGAGCATCTGGGCGACGACGCCGGTCACGATGGGCGCCGACATGCTCGTCCCCGACAGCTCGAAATAGTTCGTCTGTGCGAAGAGGAGGAGCGGGTCCTTGGTGTACGAGCGCAACGGGACCCTGAGCACCGGGAAGAGCGTGTCGAGCGTGCTCCCCGCGGCGCGCAGCGAGTCGATCCGGTTCCCCGGCGCGACGACGTCAGGCTTCAGGATGTGGTCGGGCCACGTCGGGCCGCGCGACGAATAGCTGGCGATGTCGTCGTCGCCGGTCGAACAGGTGCCGAGGTCCTTCGACGCGCCGACGGTGATCGCGTCCGGGGCGACGCCGGGGGAGGTGATCGATCCGAAGCCGAGCGAGCCGAAGTTCCCGGCCGAGACGACCACGACGATGCCGGCGGCGTTGAGCGCCTCGGCCGCCTGACACAGCGCATCCTTCGAGCACGTCTCGACGACCGGCGAGCCGAGCGACATGTTGACGACGCGGATTCCGTAGTCGACGTGATGATCGAGGACCCAGTCCACCGCCTTCAGCACGTCGACGACCTGGCCGGAGCCGTCGGCGCCGAGGACGCGCAAGGACACGAGCTTCACGTCGGGCGCGACGCCCCGGAAGGTATGGATCGCATACGGCCCCGACGACGCGCTGCCGTTGCCGCCGATGATCCCCGCGACGTGCGTCCCGTGGCCGAATTCATCGGACGCCGAGCCGCCCTGCGACGACCAGCGCAGCACGACACGGTCGACACCTGCCGCGTCGCGGAGATCCTGATTCGTCCCGATCCCCGAGTCGATGACGGCGACGGTGACGCCGCGGCCGGTGTAGTCGGTGACCGGCACCGGCGTCGGCTGGGGGAGGATCGAGCTGACGGCCTGCACGAGGTTCGACGTCGTGTTGACGCCGCTCGAGGCGCCGATCGTGCAGAGCGCGGCATCGAACGACGACGGCGCAACGCGTCGGTTCGGCGCGATGTGCGTGCTCGCGGTGTCCGCCGCCAGATCGGCGAGCTTGTCCGCCGGCACCGTCGCGACGTAGCCGTTGAACGACTCGAACGCGCTCTTGTCGACCGTCCCGCCGAGCGACTGGATCAGGGCCGCGATGCGCGCCTGCTCGTCCGCGGTCATCGGGCGGTCGCTGCCGACGACGACCTGCATCATCGTCGCCGGCGTGACCGTCTCGACGATCTCCGCGAGGTCGTCGGCGACGTTCGCGAGATCGGTGAGGTCGATGACGGACGTCCCGCCGCCGCTGCCGCCGCTATCGATCGTCCCGGAAGCGGCGAATGCCGGAACGAAGCCGGCGATCGCGGCGATCAAGAGCGCGGACACGAATCGGGACCGGTTCGTCATCGGGGTCTCCTCGCGGGATCCCGTATCGCAAGCCGAAGGCCAGAGACGAAAGGTCGGAACGGCGCGGCTGGACGCAACCGCAGTTCATGAGGCTGTCGGAATCCAGGACACGTCCGACACGACACGGCACGACACGAGACCTGCTACGCTCTTCGCGATGGGCGAGCGCACGAACAAGACGATCCGCCTGACGAGCTACGCCGCCTGCGCCGGTTGAGCGAGCAAGATGGGCCCGGCGGCCCTGGCGCAGGTGCTGCGTCCCATTCGCTCGATGTTCGATCCGGCCGACTACCCGGATCTCCTGCGGGGGCTCGATTCCCCGGACGACGCGCTCGTGTGGAAGCTCGACGCCGAGCGCGCGCTCGTCCACACGGCCGATTTCTTCCCGCCGGTCGTCGACGACCCGTACGCCTTCGGTGCGATCGCCGCGGCGAATGCGCTCTCCGACGTGTACGCGATGGGGGGGAAGCCGATCTTCGCGATCAACCTCGTCGGCTTCCCCGACGACATGGACCCGGCGATCCTCACCGCGATCCTGAAAGGCGGCGCCGATAAAGTTAAGGAAGCGGGCGCCGTCGTCGCGGGCGGCCACACGACGTCGGACAAGGAGCCGAAGTACGGCCTCGCCGTGACGGGGATCGTCCACCCGGACCGCGTCCTCGCGAAGGGCGGCGCGAATCCCGGTGACATGCTCGTGCTGACGAAGCCGCTCGGCACCGGCATCGTCACGACCGCAGGTAAGAGGGAGAAGGTCGACCCGGTGCACATGGACGCCGCGATCGCGAGCATGATGCGGCTCTCGGCGACCGCGGCACGCGTGCTCGGCGAGGCGCACCCACACGTGCATGCGCTCACCGACATCACCGGCTTCGCGCTCGTCGGCCACGCTCACGAGATGGCGCACCTCTCGGATCTGACGTTCCGCTTCCGCTGGGACGCCTTGCCGCTCCTCCCCGGCGTGAAGGAGTACGCGCTCGCCGGCCTGCTCCCCGGAGGCGGCCGGCGCAACGCCGGCTACTACGCGCCGTTCGTCACGCTGCCCTCGACGCTCGAGCCGTGGCAGAGCGACGTGCTCCACGACCCGCAGACCTCGGGCCCTCTGCTCGCCGCGGTCGCACCCGAAGCCGCCGATCGCATCGTCCGCGCCCTTCGCGAGGCGGGTGAGCACGCGTGGATCGTCGGCGAGGCGATTGCGGGTCGCGCGGGCGGCATCGAGATCGTCTGATTCCTTCAATTCCCTAACAAGATAGATAGCGGCCCACACGCGCGGACGGTTGTACTTTCAGTGCGACTCAAGGGGCAGGTCCATGCGTCTCGCTCATCGCCTCGTGTTCGTGTTTGCGTCTCTCGCGGCGCTCCTCGTTCCCATCCGTGCGCGCGCCGACTTCATGAAGACCCTCGACCGGCGCTTCCCCACCGAGTACTGCCCGATCGACAACGACGACAACGATCTGACGTTCACCGCGGCGAGCGACCGCGTCACGATCCGAGTGCAGGCGAACAACTTCAGCGGATCGAGCTGGAACGCAAACCGCCTCGACAACTTCACGATCGTGCCGAAGGCGACGTTCGACGCCCATCGAATCGTCACGCCCAATTACGGCATCTGCTTCGTCGATCCGCCCGGACCGGCCAACTACCCCGGCTACGACTTCTCCGCAGCCGGAACGACCGAGACCTTCTTCGACCAGTTCGACACGAACGCCGCCGCATGGGACCTGACGAACCACGCCTGGTGGGACAACGTCGACTTCCACGCCTCCGCGCCGCACAGCTCATCCGCCAACCCCAACGACTTCAGCGGCGGCGCACTCGCCCTCGGCCGTCAAGAAGACGGCGCTATCCAGGCCCAATCGGACGTCACCGTGACCGGCCTCACGCCGGGGACGCTCTACGTCATCACCGGCTGGTGGTCGACGCAGAACCTCAACACGCTCACCTTCACCATCATCACGAATCCTTGCCACGACAACGACGGCGACGGCGTGACCGACTGCGCCGGCGACTGCAACGACGCCGATCCCAAGATCCACCCCGGCGCCGCCGAGGTCTGCGACGGACGCGACAACGACTGCAACGGCCTCATCGACGACAACGCCGCGTGCGTCAAGGTCTGCTCGACGCCTTCCAAGATCGGGAGCGACCTCCGCGTCACCAACGCGCAGTTCGACTCGTCGCACGCCTCGATCGCGTGGAACGGCGTCGACTACGGCATGGTCTGGCACGACAGCCGGAATGGCGACCAGGAGATCTGGTTCACGCACATCACGCCGGCGGGGGTCAAGGTCGCGCCCGAGGTCTCCGTCACCGGCTCGTGCTCCGACTGCACGAATCCGCGCGTCGTCTGGAACGGCAGCGAGTACGGCGCCGTCTGGAGCCACAACGGCGCGATCTCGTTCCGCCGCTTCGACCGCAACGGCACGCCAATCGGCACCGAGGTCCCGCTCCTCGACCCCGCGAACGGTGGCACCAGCCCCGATGAGCCCGACCTCGTCTGGACCGGCTCCGAGTACGGCGTCGTGTGGGACCAGTTCGTCAACCAGCAGCAGATCCGCTTCGTCCGCATCGACAGGACCGGCAATACCCTGAGCCAGTACATCCACGTGACCGACGACACGAGCTTCAACGGCAACTCGCTCCCGCGGATCGCGTGGAGCGGCTCGAAGTACGGGATCGCGTGGCGTGGCAACGGCAGCGGCCAGAGCCAGATCTTCTTCGAGCTGGTTGATCCGCGTCAGGGCCCGACCCTGCCCGCGACGCAGGTCACGACGCACACCTCCGGCGTCAACGTCCCGACCGTCGCCTCGAACGGCAGCGAGTTCGGCGTCGCCTGGGAAGACTTCCAGACGTTCGCCGAGATCTACTACCAACGGATCAGCGCCGCCGGCGCCAGAGTCGGGAACCCCGTCCGCATCACGAACGCCGCCGGCATCTCGAGCGACCCGTCGATCGCCTGGACCGGCTCCGAGTACGGCGTCGTATGGGATGACGACCGCACGAGCTCGGGCAACCCGGAGATCTGGTTCACGCGCATCTCGAGCGCCGGCGCCAAGATCGGCTCGGACATCCAGCTCACGACGCTCGGCGATCAGTCGGTCAGCCCCAGCCTCGGCTGGGGCGGCGGCAAGTACGGTGTCGCGTGGAGCGACACCAGCAACCTCACCGGCGACGTCGAGATCTACTTCCTCCGCGAAGGCTGCAACTGTGTCGATGCGGACGGCGACGGCCAATCGAGCTGCGTCGACTGCGACGACACGCGCGCCACGGTCTTCGGCGGCGCCACGCAGCTCTGCGGCGACGGCCTCAACAACGACTGCAACAGCGCGAGCTGGCCTCTCCTCGCCGGCACGAACGAAGCCGACAACGACGGCGACGGCTTCAGCGTCTGCATGAACGACTGCAACGACGCCAACGCCACGATCTGGGCCACGCCCGGCGAGGTCCGCCTGCTGATGGCGACGAGCAAGACGACGTTCATCTGGTCGGCGCCGTCGGCACCCGGCGCGGCGTCGCTCCTCTACGACACGCTGCGATCGCCCACGCCGACGAACTTCACGACGTCTGCGACGTGCGTCGAGACGAACGACGGCCCCAATACGACCTTCACCGATGCGACGAATCCCGCGGTCGGTGCCGGCCTTTACTACCTCGTGCGCGCGGAGGACGCGTGCCCGTCGGGGCAGGGGCCGCTCGGGTTCAGCACGGCGGGCGTGATTGCGGGGAGGACGTGTCCGTAGAGCGCCCGTCGAAGATCACCGGCCTAGAGACAACGGCATCAGAGCGCCACTTGCGGCGAGGTCGTGCGAAACGAATCCCACGTTCGCGACGGTGTGCAGCAGTACTGCGGGAAGCAAGTTGTTCTTCTCTTGAGTCACCCAAGTCATGACCGCTCCGAGGATCAGCGCGCGAACAATGACAAACCAGTCTCCACCGAAGTGCGCGATCACAAAAAGCAGGAGCGACGCCGCACCGGCCAGAAACTTCGTGGTCGACGCGTTCCAGTGAACGAGCAGCCAGCCGCGATAGAACGTCTCCTCACCTACTGAGACCGAGAAAGAAACCAGTACGATCAACAGGACCGAAGATGCTCGAACCGGGCTGACGTTGAGAAGCAGTCCTCGGGCACTTGTCCAGCCGACGAGTCCAAGTGCCACGGCGTACGCCGTCGCCACGTCTGGTGTCGTCTCGCCTGTCAGAACGACTGGGCGGCACATCTGACGCACGCGCGGGTCGGAGCAGGACAGCACTACTGCGACAGCGGACCAGAGGACGCCCCCAGCGAGCGGAGCCCACGTTTGCGTAAGCATGAACGCTCGGTGGGCCACCACCAAGCCCAGGCCGACAATCCCCGGAACAATCGACAGAAGCACGGCGCGCCTGCGCCGAAAAGAGTCTTCGGGCCGTGGGGCGCTTCCGCTCGCATTCGTCCGTCTGCGTTCCAACTCTGCGAAGAGAACGGCAAGGACAAACGTCAAGAAGATCGTCATGACCAAACGAACGAAGCGCAGCATCACCTGAGCCCCGTCATCACGAACGCCGCCCAGTAGAACGGCGCCGAAGTCGCAACCTCGCCGCGCACCTTTTTCTTCGCCGCTGCGAGGCCTGCCGCGTAGTCCGGCGACTTTGCCGCGCCGATCGTCTTGAAGAACTCCGCGACGAGCTTCGCTGTCGAGGCGTCGTCGACCTCCCACTGGCTCGCCACGACGCGGCGCGCGCCGCGGGCGAGGAAGCCGCGGCTGAGCGCGAAGACGCCTTCACCGGCGACGGTGGTGCCGGCGTGCGTCGCGCAGGCGGAGAGGACGGCGAGATCGGCGTCGAGCTTGAGGTCGTAGATCTCGAAGAGCTGAAGCAGGCCGTCGTCTTCGGGGGAGGGCGCGCCTGCCGGCGGGGTGAGCGCCAGCGCGGCGAGCAGATCGCCGCGGCCTTCGTCGACGACGCCGTGGACCGCGAAGTGGAGGAAACGCTTCGCCGGCATGACGGCACGAACAGCTCGCTCGCTCGCCTTGTCGTCACGAAGGACCACCGCGGGGATCCCGACCGCTTGAATGACGGCGTCGCTCTCCGCGGCGGTGCCCGGAAGCCGCGGCCAGCGCGCTCCGGTGTAGGCAGGGTCGGCGACACTGAGCAGCCCGTCGGTCGCAGGCGCTGGACGCTGCGCCAGAGCGCGAAGCAGGGTCGCGGAGACCGCGTAACGCACGGCGGGACCGTCGTCGAGCCAGTAGCGCTCGCCGATCCGGAGCGCGTCGAAGGGAAGACGGATCAGCGCCGCATCCGGGACGATCACGAGTTCATGCGCCGTCTTCCATCCGGCGCGAGTCGCTTGCGGAACGAGGATCCCGTAGAGCGCAGCGAGCGTCTCGCCGCTCTCGTCGGGGAAGCCTTCGGCGGGGCGGCGCGAGAGAGCGGCCAGGAGACCGGTGGGAGCGTCGAGAACCGAAGTGAGCGAGGAAGCCGTCAGCGGGCCGGCCTTGACGCCGAGCGTCTTCGCCGCGAGCGCATCGACGGTCAGCTTCTGAGCGGTGGCGGGCGCGGGAGCCGCGGGCACGTCGATGAGCCAGCTCGCTTTCTCGCCGACGACATAGACGTAGAAGCGCTCGTCCTTGCCCAGGAGGGCCTGCGCGTCCTTGAGCGTCGCGGGGTCGCCGCCGGACGACGCGCGCCAGAGCGTGCTCGCGTTCTTCGTTTCCTCGTCGACGCGACGAAGGCTGGAAGTCGCAGTCGCGAGCTGCTTCCTTGCGTCGGTGAGCCGTGTCTCGCGCTCCGCCGGAGCGAGGTCGTCGCGGGCGAGGAGGGCGTCGGTGCGCGCCTGCCATTCGGCGACCGACGATCGCGCCGCGGTCTCTCGCGTCTTCAGCTCGGTGCGTGCCGGTTCGGGAATTCCTTGGCGAAGGTCCACGCCGGCGGAGGCGAGCTGTTCGAGGAGGGCGCGGCCGCGCTTGCGCTCCGACCAGGTGAAGGCGTCGCCGATGCGGCTCCGCGTCAGGAGCAGATCGACGAGCCCGTCATAGACCCCGGCGTACTTCGCCAGGAACTGCGCACGCGTCGCTTCGCCACCTCCCGCTCGTGGCCTGAGTGATTCGATCGTGCCCGCCGCCGTCGTGAGATCCTTCTCGGCGCCGGCGAAGTCGCCGTTCGCTCGCGCGAGTCCCGCCCGGATCGTCCGGGCGTCGATCGCAACGTCGGGATAGGTCTGAGACGCGTCGAGAATGGTGATCGCGCGGTCGACGCGCGTCTTGGCTTGCACGGGTTGTGAGGAAGACTCGGCGCGCGCGACCTCGACCAACGTCGCCGCGACGTCCGGGTGAGTGGCGCCGAGCGCCTTCTCGCGGATCGCGAGGGCGCGCTTGAGCGGCGGCAGTGCCGCCTGCGGTTTTCCGGCGCCGGCTTCGAGCACGCCGCGATCGTGCAGGGCCTGCGCGAGCAACGGATGGTCGGGTCCCAGTGATTTCTCGAGCAGCGCGATCGACCGGTCCGACAGCTTGCGGGCTTCGTCGACGCGTCCGGTGTCGCGATAGAGAACGCCGAGCTGGCCGTAATGGGTCGCGAGATCGGGATGATCCTCGCCGAGCCCTTTCTTCGCCAGCTCGATCGATTTCAGATAGAGCGGCTCGGCTTCGGCAGCGTTCCCCTCGAGCCTGTAGATCTCGGCGAGGTTCAGGTAGCCGACCGAGAGATCCGCTGGGTCCGGCTGCGGCGCCGCTTCGCGGAGCGTCAGCGATCGCCGTGTCAGCGACTCGGCGTCCGCGAGGTTGCCTTTGTCCTTGAGGAGGCCGCCGAGGTTGTTCGTCAATCGTGCGACGAGAGGGGAGCCGTCGGGACCGAGCTTCTCGGCGCCGTCGATCGCGTCGCGGAACGTCTTCTCCGCTTCGTCGAGGCGGTCCTGCTGCCGGTACAGCTCGCCGAGCGAGTTCATCGCGTCGTAGCGCTTGTCGGCCGGCGCCGACATCGCGAGGGTGTACGTGCGGACCGATTCGACGAGCAGCGGTTCGGCCTCGGCGAGGCGGCCCTCGCGCACGAGCACGACGCCGATGCCGTCGAGGCTCTCCGCGATGGCGGGGTCGCCCTTGGGGAGCGCTTCACGGCGGATGTCGAGCGCCTGGCGCTCCGACTTCTCGGCCTCGTCCCACTTCCCGCGCAGGAAGGCGAAGGTCGACATCGTGCTGTAGCTCTTGGCCGTCTCCGCGCCGCGCGGGCCGAACGCCTTCGTGCGCACGTCGAGAGCGCGCCGGAAGGCGTCGGATGCCGCTGCGATCGAGGCGTCCGATCCGGCGGCGCCTTGGAAGACGGCCGCGCCGAGGTCGTCGAGCGCGGTGGCGGCCGCCACGGCGTCCGTCGTCGCCTGGGCCTCGCGCGCTGCGATCGCGTCCTTCATCGCGGCGATCGCCTCGTCGGCCTTCCCGGCCCCGAGAGCGTCCATGACCTTCTGCTCGGCCGGCGGCACGGGCAGCTTCGCCGGCTCCGCGGCGGTCGCGATCGTGAGCGCGAGGATCGTGGCTCCCACCGCTCGCCCGAGAACTATCATGCGGGGCACCTCATGCAGACGATCGGACACTTTCGGATCGTTCAGGAGATCGGGCGCGGCGGCGCCGGCGTAGTCTACCTCGCCGAGGACCTCGAGATTCCCGGGCGCCGCGTCGCGGTCAAGCGCCTCAAGCCCGAGGTCGCGGCGGCCGACGCCGGCGTGCTGCGCCGCGAAGCCGCGACGCTTGCCGCGATCGAGCATCCGCACATCCTCACGGTGCACGAGGTCGGCACGGCGGACGACGGGCTCTACCTCGTCACCGAGTACATGGCCGAGGGGTCGCTCGCCGACCGGATCGAGCGCGGCCGCCTCCCCGTGAAGGAAGCGCTGGCCGCGGCGCGGCAGGCGGCCTCGGCGCTCGCGGCGGCGCACGACCGCGGGATCCTCCATCGGGACGTGAAGCCGGGGAACATGCTCGTCGCCTCCGACGGCCGCGTGAAGGTATCGGACTTCGGGCTCGCCGTGAACGCCGTGCCGAAGGCGAAGGACGACGGGGAGACGACGGCGACGGTCACGCTCGATCACGGCTCGGGAAGCTTGTACGGGACGCCGCTCTACATCCCGCCCGAGGCGCTCGCCGGGCTGCCGGCGACGCCCGCTGCCGATCAGTTCGCGTTCGGCGTCGCCTTCCACGAGATGCTGTCGGGGCACCGGCCGTTCTCGCGGAAGCGCGGGCTCCACGCCGTCCTCGACCGGCCGTCCCTCGATCCGAAGATTCCCAACGATCTCTTGCGCATCGTCGCGAAGTGCATCGCGAAGGATCCGCGCGATCGTTTCGCCGGCATGAACGAGGTCGTGGCGGCGCTCGACCGCGCCGTCGCGCGGCGCGGCCGCGACCGGAAGGTCCTGATCGCGGTCGTGGGGGTCGTCGCTCTCGTCGCGATCGCGTCGGTCATCACATGGCGCATGCGCGTCTGGCAATCGAAGCGCGAAGCCCTGCGTCTGAACGAACGGGGGCGATCGGCGCTCGAGGCCGGTCAGTTCGCGGAGGCGCGGCGCCTGTTCCTGGCGGCGCGCGGCGCCGACCCGAGCTACCTCGCGGCGTGCACGAACCTCGGCACCCTCGCCCTCCTCGACAAGGATCCGTCGTGGGCGGTCGCAATCCTCGGCGACTGCGCCCAGACGTTCGGCGACGAGGACGTCGTCGTCTACAACCACGCGTCGGCGCTCAGGCGCGCGGGGAATCTGCCCGGTGCCGAAGAGTCGCTCAGCCGCGCGCTCGAGCTGGCGCGCGGCCGTGCGCTCGAGGCGCCCGCCGCGAGCGAGCTGATCCTCGTCCTCCTCGCCGAGGGACGTGCGGGGGACGCCGTTGCGCTCGGCGCCGGCTATCGGCCGCCCGCCGCCGACACCGCGGAGCACGCGATCCTCATGAAGAGCATCGGCCTCGCCGAGCTGGCCGACGGCTCGCCCGACGCCGCGGCGAAAACCTTGAGGAGCGCGCTCTCCGGACCGCTCCCCAAGGGGCCTCGCATCGATGCGCTCGTCGGGCTCGGGCAGGCGGAGGAGGGGTCGGAAAACAAGGATGCGGCCGTGGCCGCGTTCGCCGAGGCGATCGCGGCGGGCGCGGAGGGGAAGGCCCGCGACGACGCGACCGAGGGGCTGGCCCGCCTCGCGAGGTAGACTGCCCGGATGATGCTCATTCTCGCGGCGCTCGTTGCTCTGGCCTCGGTGGCGTCGGATCCCGCTGCCGGCGTCATCGTCGGTGTCTCCGGTCACGTCGTCGTCCAGGGGGCGTCATCGTCGTCGCAACCGGCGACTCTCGGGATGCGTCTCGCTCCGACCGACGTCGTCGTGGTCGATCGTGGTGCCACCGCGTCGGTGTACCTCAAGGGCGGCGGGGTCGTGCGGCTCACCGACGCGACGCGCTTCGCGATTCCCAAGAGCGTCGAGCCGCACGAGGGTGCCGCGAAGCTCAAGAGTGGGACGATCGCGCAGCTCGAGAGCGGACTCTGGGTCTTGAACGATCCCTCGGGCAGCTTGCTCGTCAGCCCCATGCGCGGCGACGCGGGCTGGGAGGCGGGCGACGCGCCTCTGCCGCTGACACCGCGTTACGAGGCGCTGACCGAGACGAAGGCGACGTTCGCGTGGACCGGCGGCCCGCCGAAGGCGCGAGTCGTCGTCGCGAAGAAGCGGGACGTCGTGTGGCGGAGCGAGCCGGCGGCACCCGGCAAACCGCTCGCCGCAGGGAGCGCGCTGGCGCTGGCGCCCGGCGAGGTCTACACGTGGTGGCTCGAGCCCGAAGCGGGCGGGGCGCCGCTGTCGGCGGGGGTTCCGTTCCGGGTCGCGGCGGCCGACGTCCTCGACCGCACGCGCGCGCTCGAAGGCGAGGTGGGGCCGCTCCCGGCCGAAACGGCGAACTATCTCGAGCTGGCCCACTACGTCGGCGCTTCGAGCTGGACCCACGTCATGGCACTCGCGAGCGTCATGCCCGAGGGCGAAGCGCGGAAGCGCGCGCTCGCCGCGGCCGCCGAGGGACTTCGCCTCGACGAGCGCGGGGCGAAGGCGCTCGCGGCGCAGCTCGTGGCGACGAAACCCTAGCCGCCCTCGTTCCCCTCCGGTACATTGCACGGCCTATGGACAAGCTCCTCGCCTCGCTCACCGATGCCCTCGCAGGGACGATCCGCACCCCCGACCAGTTCACCGCCGATCAGGTCCAGAACTACGGGCGGATCTTCCAGTGGACGCCGCGCTTCGTCGTCTACCCGGACTCCGCCCGGGACGTGACGGCGCTCGTCGAGTTCTGCCGCAAGAACAAGCTGTCGCTGACGAACCGCGGCTCGGCCCACTCGCAGTCGCAGCTCGCGATCAACCAGGGCGGAGTCCTCGTCGAGATGAAGGCGATGGATAAGATCGGCGCGATCGACCATGACGCTCTCACGGTCGACGTCGAGGCGGGAGTCGTCTGGCGCGATCTCGTCCACCACCTCGCAAGGCACGGCCTCGTCCCGCGGGTGCTCACGAACAACCTCGGCGTCACCGTCGGCGGCACGCTGTCGATGGCCGGCATCGGCGTCGCGTCGTTCAAGTTCGGCTCGCAGGGGGACAACGTCGTCGACATGGACGTCGTCACCGGCGAAGGGAAGCTCGTCACCTGCTCGCCGGAGAAGCATGAGGATCTCTTCTGGGGCGCGATCGCGGGGCTCGGATCGTTCGGCGTCATCACGCGCGCGAAGCTCCAGCTCCGCAAGATGAAGCCGATGACGCGGACCTACTATCTGCTCTACGACGACCTCCGCGTCTTCCTGGACGATGCGCGGATGTCGATGGACAGCGGGACGTGGGATCACCTCGAGTCGTGGGGCGCGCCGTGCGCGCAGGGGACCCGGCCGGTGTCGGGGCGGCGCCAGGTCTTCGCGAAGTGGTTCTACCCGTTCCATCTCACGATCGAGTACGACGAGGGGCATCCGCCCGATGACGCGGCGCTGCTCGCCGGCCTCCGCCCTTACGACAACGTCTACACCGACGACTGCCCGACGATCGATTTCCTCGAGCGGATGGTGCCGGTCTTCGAGCTGTGGAAGAAGGCCGGGACGTGGGAGTTCATGCACCCGTGGATCGAGTGCATCCTCCCCTGGGAGACGGCGGCCGATTGCATGGAGCAGGTGCTCGCCGACACGCCGCCCGGGATCCAGGTCGGGGGGCACGTCCTCATCTGGCCCGCGAAGGGGACGACGTCGCGCTCGAAGAACTTCATGGTGCCGGAAGGGGAGAACCTCGTCGGCTTCGGCCTGCTCCCCGCGGTTCCGCAGAAATTCTGGGGCGAGATGAGCGAGCGCTTCGAGAACGTGAGCCGCATGATGGTCATGTTCGGCGCGAAACGCTATCTCTCCGGCTGGGTCAACTTCACGCCGGACGAGTGGAAGGAGCACTTCGGCGCGCGCTGGGACGAGATGGTCGCGCTCAAGCGGCGCTACGATCCCGATCACATTCTGAACCCCGGATTTCTTCCGTTCGATGCGCCGAAGCAGGCGGGCGCGGGGAGACGCTGAGCATGGCCGTGACCTTCGGAACGGAGGCGTGGGCCGAGGCCCTTGCCGCCGAGATCAACCGCTCGAGCGAGTACCGGAACGCGGCCGTGAAATGGGGCGACGGGTTCAACGGCAACGTGCTCCTCGTCTTCGACGCCGACACGAAGCTCCCCGAGACGCGGTCGCTGCTCGTGAAGCTCGCCAAGGGCGCGTGCGGCGGTGCGTCGTTCATCGAGGGCGGCAGCCACCCCGACGCGGGCTTCGGACTGCGCGCGCCGTTCTCCCTGTGGAAGGACGTGCTCGAGCGCAAGACGATGGCGGCGACCGCGATCCTCTCTGGCAGGATGAAGGTGGAGGGGGACAAGATGACCCTCCTCAAGCACACGTCCGCGCATCGTGCCCTCGTCGCGTGCGCCTCCGCGATCGACACGGAGTACCCGGCCTGATCGTCCGGGAAGCGGCCGCGGCGGATGCGGCATCGATCGCCGAGCTGTCGGGCCAGCTCGGGTACCCGGCGACCGCTGCGGAGATCGCTTCGCGCATGGAGTGCATGACCGCGGACGGCCGCGCCGCGATCTTCGTCGCGGCGGAAGGCGATACCGTCGTCGGCTGGATCTCCGTGCGCGCGGACCTGACGCTCGAAGGCGGCTCGCTCGCCGAGATCGCGGGTCTCGTCGTCGACGAGGGGCGGCGGAGCGGAGGCATCGGACGCGCGCTCGCCCTCGCCGCCGAGGGCTGGGCGAAGACCCACGGCCTGCCGAGGATCCGGGTGCGGAGCAACGTCGTCCGCGAGCGCGCCCACGTCTTCTACCGGCGCCTCGGGTACGGCCCCACGAAACATCAGGCCGTTTTCGACAAAAAGCTGACCGGATTGCCCTGACCCGCCGCGGAAACCAGATTTCCGCGCGAGGCCCTTCGGGCCTCGGAGGGGGGCACCGTGTCCTTCAAGAGACTTCTCGCCGTCCTGGCGTTGGGGGCGCTTCATCCGGCGCAGGCGGCCGACCCCGTCGCCGATCGCGAGACCGCGGCCCTCGGCTGGCAAGGGCCCGAGCTGATCGCGATCCCGTGGAGCGAGGCGCCCGGCGCCACGACCGTCATCACGGCAGAAGAGATCGAGCGCTCCGGCGTCTCGAACATCTTCGATCTCCTGCGCCGCGTGCCCGGCGTCGACATCCGCTACACGCCGATGGGCGGGCACATCTCGATCCGCTCGAGCGGGTCGTCTCCCTTCTCCGAAGAAGTGCTCATGCTCATCGACGGCTCGCCCTACAACAGCCCCGACAAGGGCGGCTTCCCCGGGCACCCGAACTACACCGGCTTCTTCCCACTGTCGCGGATCGAGCGGATCGAAGTCGTGCGCGGGCCGGTGTCGGTCGTCTACGGCGCGAACGCGTTCGGGGGCGTCATCAACATCGTGAGCAAGAAGCCGGCCGAGGTTGTCGGCGACAACGGCTCGAGCCTGAGCGCGCGTCTCGCCGCCGGCAATGAGCGCACGGTGCGAGGCAACGTCGGCGTCGACATCGCCGACAAGAGCGCCTCGGGAGCCGTCGAGGTCGGCGCCTTCTCCGGAAACACGCCGATCGAGCTGAACGGCGACGCCGATCACCGCCAGAGCTATCTCTACGGTGCCGGCCGCGTCGGGAACTTCTCGGGCTCGCTCCTCCACCAGCAGAGCGATTACGGCTCGTTCTCGTTCTCGGGGTTCCCGACGATCCCCGCGCACAACGACGTCGATATCATCGACACGCACTACGATGCGAGGACGGACCGCACCACGTTCCATTCGTCCCTCACGCTCAACCGCTACCGCGGGACGACCTGCGCCAACTGCCACAACAACCAGAGCGGGCCGCCGGACAACGCGGTGACCCCGTACGTCGGCGACGAGCGCGAGACCGACTCGCGCGTGCGCGTCGCGCTTCGCACCGACACGACCCTCACCGACCACCAGGACCTGACCGCCGGCTTCGAGGCCGAGCGGGACGAGGTGTCGCGCGACATCGTCAAGCAGGACGACGTGCCGAGCGTGCGGTCGGGTGGCGGCCTCTATGCGCAGCACCAGTGGCACGCGGCGGACGGCGTCTTCCACTTGCTGACCGGCCTCCGGGCCGACATGGCCGAAGGGTTCGCTCCCGCGTATTCCCCTCGCATCGCGGCGGTCATCGAGCCCGACTCCGACTGGAGCATCCACGTTTCGTGGAGCCGCGCTTACCGGCTTCCGTCGTGGAACGAGCGCTACATCGAGCAGCGCTTCCTTCCTTACGACATCGCGCCGAATCTCATCGTCGTCATCTACGGCAACCCCGATCTCCAGCGCGAGCGGATCGACTCGGCGCAGGGCGGGTTCGCGTGGCGCTTCGCCAAGTGGGCGGTTCTGAGGGCCGACCTCTACAACAACGACGTCGACAACTTCATCTATCGCGGCCCCACGTTCTTCGTGCCGGGAACGCCGAACGAGATCCAGCAGCCTTACTTGAATCGCACTGATCCGTTCCGCGTCGCGGGAGGCGAGGCGACCCTGCTCACGACCCCGGTCAAGTCGCTCCACGTCAACCTCGCCTACGCGTACCGTGCGACGTCGCTCCCCTACGGCGACGCCGCGAACGCCTATGCGCCCCGCAGCCGGGCGTACTTCCTCGCCGACTGGGCTCCCGGCAAGCACTGGACCGTCAACGTCGCGGCACAGTACTCGAGCGGGTACACGGTATCGTCGCCCGCGATCTTCGGGCTCCGGCCGCAAGGCTCGTACACGCTCTACGACGCCGCGATCCACTACCGGATTCCCGTCTCACGCGGCGAGATCGCGCTCGAGCTCGACGGTCACAACCTCTCCGACGCGCACCCCTACGAGACGCTCGTCGCGCCCGACATCAACACGGCGCTCCGCGGCCGCTTCGTCACGTTCGGCGTCAGGCTCACCTTCTGAGATGAAGCTCGCACGCGCCGCCGCGCTCGCTCTCGCGCTCCTCCTGGAGCCGGCGGGCCGTGCTCTGTCGTCTTCGCCCGGGGCGCTCGTCGTCGTGTCGCCTGGGCCCGAGGCGTATCGCACGGCGGGCGACGCGGCACGGCGCTCGATCGACGAAGGCGGCGTTCCCGCGGAGGTCGTCGTGCTCGAGGACGCCGCGGCGGAGAAGCGGGTGGCCGAGCGTCTCGCGGCGTCGGGCAACGTCGCGCTCGCGGTCGGTGCGAGAGCCGCGCGATTCGTCCGTGCGCAGGCGCCGGACGCACGCCTCGTCTACGCGATGCTCCTCGACCCGGAGGCGCTCGGCCTTCCCGGCCCCGGCGACGCGCCCAAGAAGAACATGACCGGCGTCACGATGGACGTCGATCCCGCGGCGCAGCTCGAGGTGCTCAAGACGCTCGCGCCCGAGGTGAAGAGAATCGGTGTCCTCTACGATCCCGCGATCTCGGGAGCCGCCGTTCGCAAGGCGCAGGCGATCGCGCGCTCGAAGGGGTTCGAGGTCGTCGCGCAGGCGGTCCGCGGCGAGGGCGAGGTCCTCTCGGCCGCCACCCTGCTCGTTTCCTCGGTCGATGCGCTCTGGGGGATCGCCGACTCGACCGTTCTGACCGCCGCGAACGCGCGGGCCCTCATCCTCCTCGCCCTGCGAAGCCACAAGCCCCTCCTCGCGCTGTCCGAGAGTTTCGTCAGAACCGGCGCGCTTGCGGCGCTCGCCGCCGATCCGGCCGAGGTCGGGCGCGCGGCGGGGACGATGGCGGCGAGCCTCGCGAAGAACGAGCAGCAGCAGGCACCGTCGCCGATCGGGCCTCCGCGCCTCGATCTGTTCCTCAACAAGGCGACCGCCGAGCACATCGGCGTCGCCGTTCCGCCGCAGCTCGCCGCCAAGGCGAGCGCGGTCTACCCCACACCATGAGCCATCGCACACCGTTCGCCCGCTCCCTCGCCGTGCGCCTCGTCTCGCCACTCGCCGTCGCGCTCGCGCTTCTCTGCGCCGTCGGGGTCGTCGTCCTCGGCAACACCGTGCGCTCCGAGGGGAAGCGCGATCTCTCCGAGCGCGCGGAGATCATCGCCGGAACGCTCGCCTACAACGCCGAGCTGCCGCTCCTCGCGCGGGACGTCGGCGGACTGAAGGCCCTCTTGGACGGCGCCGCGCGGACGAGGGACGTCTCGAGCGCGGCGGTCCTCGACGCGTCGGGCCGCGTCGTCGCGTCCGTCGTCGCCGACAAGCACGCCGCCGGCGAGCGGGCGATGCTCGTCGTCGAGAAGCCGGTCGAGACCGCTTCTTCCGGCACGGGCCGCGATGAGGGCGCCTTCGCGCTCGACACCCCGGGAAACGAGACGAAACACGCGATCGGCTCGGTGCGCCTCGTCATGTCGACCGAGTCGACGGACGAGAGGACGCGGGGGCTCCAGGCGCAGATCGCCGCGGGCGCCGCGATCCTGCTCGCGCTCACGATCGGTCTCGGCGTCTTCATCGCGCGCATCGTCTCCGGCCCTCTCGGACGGCTCGTCGCCGCGACCGCGCGCGTCGCCCGCGGCGAGGCGTCGGTACGCGTGCCCGTCTCCTCCAGGGACGAGGTCGGCGAGCTGGCGGAAGCCTTCAACGTGATGGCGCAGGACCTGGAGAAGACCCGCGCCGATCTCGATGCCGAGCGCCGGGCGCTCGAGGACCGCGTCGCCGCGCGCACCGCCGAGCTGTCGCGTGCGCAGGAAACGTTGATCCACTCGGAGAAGCTCACGGCGGTCGGCCAGCTCGTCGCCGGAGTGGCCCACGAGCTGAACAACCCGCTCACCGTCGTCCTCGGAAATGCCGCGCTCCTCATGGAGCGCATCAAGGACGAAGACCTGAGGCGCCGCCTCCAGACCGTCGTCTCCGCCGCCGACAGCTCGCGCAAGATCGTGCAGAACCTGCTCGCCTTCGCGCGCAAGCGCTCCCCCGAGCGCTCCGCGATGAGCCTGAACGAGGTCGTGCAGCAGACGATCGGCCTGCGCGCCTACCACCTCAGGAGCGAGAAGATCCGCGTCGAGACCGAGCTCGACCCGTCGCTCCCGAAGGTCTCCGCCGACGTTCAGCAGGTCCAGCAGGTCATCTTGAACCTGCTCGTCAACGCCGAGCAGGCGATCGAGGACGCGGGCCGCGGCGACCGCATCAAGTTCAGCACGAAGAGAGACGACGAGCGCGTGGTCCTCACGATCGAGGACAACGGCCCCGGCATGCCGCCGGACGTCCGCAACCGCATCTTCGAGCCGTTCTTCACGACCAAGGAAGTCGGCCGCGGCACCGGCCTCGGCCTCTCCATCTGCTACGGCATCATCAGCGAGCACGACGGCGACATCCGCGTCGAGAGCGAGCCCGGGCAGTTCACGCGGTTCACGATCGCGCTGCCGCTCGTTGCCCACGTCGAGGCGAAACCGGCCGAGCCGAGCGCCGCACAGGTCGCCGAGATCGCGGAAGCGCTCCGCATCCTCGTCATCGACGACGACCCGACCATCCTCGACCTCGTCACCGCCGCTCTCGACGGTAGCGGCGCCACCGTCTCCGCCGCCCGCGGCGGCCGCGAGGCGATGGGCGTCCTCGCCAAGGGTGAGCGGTTCGACATGATCCTCTCGGACATGCGCATGCCCGACGTCGACGGCAGCGGCGTCTACCGCTACCTCAAGGAGCACCGCCCCGAGCTGGTCGACAAGCTCGTCTTCGCGACCGGCGACATCGCCAACGCGAAGTCGGTCGCGTTCCTCGAGTCGGCGGGACGTCCCATCCTGACGAAGCCGTTCTCGATCGCAGCGCTCAGGGAGACCGTGGCGAGGGTCGCGAAGACGCGATGACTCCGGTCAAAGTCGCCTGAACCGGATCACTTCACCTCGATCATCGAGTAACGCTCCGGTGCCATCGCACCGAGGCGATAGGGCAACGGACCGAACACCGACGCATAGAAGCCGGCTCCGGCATAGGAGCGCATCGTTGACGCCGGCAGCGTCGATCCGACCTCGAACCGATCGGTCGGACCGGTTTTCGACTTGGGCAAGCCGACGATCTGCGTATTGCTGTAACCGAACGCGACGACGTCGCCGGGGTTCAGCTCGGCCGTGACCATGTCCAGCGGCTTCGCGCCCCAGGACTCCATGTAGTACTGGAAGCCCCAGTGGCCCTCGAATCGAGCGGTGCGCCCCGCCGCCTTGGCTCGAACGATGCCCGAGGCCTCTCGGCCGGCGTCGGCGAGCTGAACGTCTCCGACCGTGACGACCAACGTGACGATCGCCGAAACGGCGATGGCCGCCGCCGACATCCATCGCGGGCGCTCCGGCAGTCGGCGCACGATCAAGATCGCCGCCGCCGGGACCAGGGGAAGGATCGAACGTCCGTTGATCGTCCAGTTCACGAACGACGCGAAGACGAACGTTCCCACCACCCAGGCGGCGAGGAGCGCGGCGTCGGGGCTCTTCTCCCGCCGCCAATCATCGATGGCGAGCGCGAGAAGCGAGAGGCCGCCCGCGACGAAGAAGGCGGCGTGGACGCCGACCGCCAGACGCTCGGTGTCGGCAATCATCGTGGCGCGTGTCGCAATCAGGTACGCCGCGATCACGGCGACGCCGGCGGCCGCGATCCAACCGCGCACCTTCCAGAGCCACGGCGCGAAGGCGAGGGCGGCGAGCATGCAACCGCCGGTGAACGAGAGTCCCATGAGCGCACGGTCGAGGAGCGGGATGTTCTCGCCGGCCCGCCAGTCGGTAGCGTACGCCGCGGCGTCGAGAAGGAGGCCACGACCGTAGAGGTGGCTCGTCCAAGCTTGGTAGGCCGCGAGCATCGCGACGGGAACGACGAGTGGCGGCGCCCAGCGCCTGAGCGGCGTTCGTCGCAGGAGCGCGTCGAGAACGAAGAGGAGAAGAAACGCCGCGCCGAAGTACTTCGTCCATGCGGCGACGCCGGCGAGGGTCATCGCGGTCCACAGCCGTCCGTCGCGCCAGAGGACGAGCGCCCACACGCACAGCGCGAGCATGAGGACGTCGCAGGTCACGCCCGACGCCGTGAGCACGGTCACAGGTGTGAGCCACGAGACGAGGAACGCGAGGAACGGTCTCGCGCAAAGCCTCCGCGCCAGCTCGAGCGTGCCGAGACCGAGAGCGACGGCAGGTAGGAGGAACGCGACGTGGAGCGTGATCTCCGACCAGCCTGCGACGGAGCCGACCGCGGCGATCAAGTACGAGGTCAGTGGAGGATTCTTCGTGATCTCGGCAACGGAACGCGGTGTGAGCGCCCAGTTGACCTGGAAGCCGTACGGGTCGAGAGGGTGATCGACGATGTGCTTCCCGATCCAGACGAAGAGAGGATCGTCGATGTGAAATGCTTTGCCGACGAAGGGGAGAAGCGTCGCGACGACGATCGCCGCCACGAGTCGGCGCTGCGCCTTCGGGCTATCGAGCGAAAGGGGCATCGATCTTCGGCCCGCACGCGATGTCGGCGAGCGCGGCGATCAGGACATGCGTGCCGCGGTGGAGGTCGTCGATCGAGATCTTCTCGTCGACGTCGTGGCCGGGGTAGGGCTTGCCGGGGAACCACATCCCGAAGGCGATGCTGCTCGGAAGCCGCTTCGCGTATGAGCCGCCTCCGCCGACGAACGGGGGCGCGGGCGTGCCGGTCGCCCTCGCATACACCGCCAGGAGGCGCTTCACCAGCTTGCACTCGGGATCGAACGAGAGCGGCTCGTCGTCCCAGTAGCCGTCCATCGCGAGCTTCGCACCGGTGCGAGCGTTGAAGCGACGGACGACGTCGGTCAGGTAGGCCTTGATCTGCTGGCCGGTGCGCGGCGGCGGGCGGCGGATCGAGACCTCGAGGCGCAGCGAGCCGTCGTCACGCGGCTTGATCGTGCCGACGTTGACGATGTGCCGGCCCCACAGCGGGTCGCTCTCGGTGAGGCCGAGCCCCGTGCCGTAGATGTCCCGCCCGGCCATGCGCGCGAAGGCGAGCAGGTCGTTTTCACCGGAAGCGGGCAGCAGGTTCTCGGTGACGCGCGCCAGGGCGACGAGGGCGTTCCGGCCGCCTTCCGGATTCGTGCCGCCGTGGGCCGACTTTCCATGCGCGATGACGGTGAGCGTCCCGCCGGGATCGTCGATGAATTCGAGGCGCGTACCTTCGGGAAGAGGACGCTCCTGAAGGCGTGCGACGAGCGAGCCCCACTGGGGCACGCCGCGAATCCACTGGAGAACCAGCTCGGCGCGGTCGGGGACGATGCTCGCCGAGAGGCCGGCGCTCAAGCTCTTGATGCGGAACGGAAGCTCGGCGTTCGATCGCGCTCCCGGTTTCGCGTCGAGGTAGAGGCCGGTCCACGCCTTCTCGCCGACGACGACGGGGAAGTCGTAGTCGAGGACGAGCGAGTAGTCCGGCGGCGCATGGCCGGCGAGATACTCCTTCATGTCGAGGTTGTCGCTCTCCTCGTCGCTGCCGACGAGGAGGCGGATCGTGTGCGAGCGCGCCGGCCCCGCCGCATCGAGCGCCTTCATCGCGAGGAGGGCCTGCACGATCGGGCCCTTGTCGTCGGCGGCGCCGCGCCCGAGCACGTAGCCGTCCTTGTCGGCTCCGGCGAACGGCGGGATCGACCAGGCCTTCTCGTCCACCGGCTGCACGTCGCCGTGGGCGACGAGACCCAGCACCGGCGCTCCGGTGGGTCCCGCCAGCTCGACCTCGACGACCTTGCCCGCATTCCGTGTCGTGAATCCCATCGCCGTCCCGGTCTTGATCAACCACGCCTGCTGCGCGTCGCGGGCGGCGATGTTGCCCTTGACGGTCGGGAAGCGGATCGCTTCCTCGAGAAGCGGCACGAGACGCGGCTTCAGATCGGCGTCGTAGAACGCCGCCGGGTCCTTCGGCCTCGAAGGTCCGGCGCAGCTCGCGAGCGCTACGAGCACCAGCGCGGCGAAAGTGCGCAGGCGGTCGATCATCTGGCCTCCGGCGAGGACGGGACGTCATCGCGAGCGCACAGAATAGCGCGCAAGAAGCGCGGGAACGCCGGGCATCGGGGTTGCGTTAGACGCTTCCGAGCCCGAAGTTGTCGGGTGGGAGATCACCATGAGAACGACCAGCGTCCTGACGCTCGCCGCCCTCACCGGCCTGGCCGCCATTGGCGTGGTGCACGCCGACGATCTCGCGCCGCGAAAGGCGGTGCCCAAGGTCGCGCTCGAGTACAAGCGCGATCCGGCGGCCCGGCGCGATCCCGACGACGCTCCCGCGAAATCCGCGCCCGATCTTCCCGACGACCTCAAGGTCGTCGTCACGGTCTCACCGCAGGTCGCCGCCGCGCGTCGCGGCGCGCCGCGTCCCGCCGCCGATCCCGAGACGCTGGGGGACAAGGCCGGCGAGACGATGGCGCTCGAGGCGACGCGCGAATGGGGCTGGCGCCAGTACTGGCGCGCCGGCTTCCAGCGCGGTGCCCGCGAAGCCTTGAACGACCCGCGCCCCGCGACTTGGGAGCGCCGCGAAGGGTTCCGCTACGGCCGGCTCGACCCGCGCGCGATGACGGTCGGCGGGTCGATCGCGCAAGACGCCGCCGTCGACGCCGCCGCCGGCATCGCGGCCGACCGCGTGCGCGCGCAGTTCGCCGATCTCTCACGCGATCCGCGGAACGACCCCGCGTCGCCCGGCGCCGCCGCCGCGTCCTCCCGGTTCATGCCTTCGGGACCGTGGGCCGACCAGCCGGTCTTCGACGACGTCTTCGCCGCGATGCCGTTCGGTTCCGCGCCGGGCCTGAGCCGCGACGCGCGCGCCGCCCTCGACGGCTGGGACGCGCAGCCCGCCGGGCTGACGCGCGACGCGAGCGCCTCGCGCGCCTACGACGGCGCCTGGAAGGATTCCGCCTACGCGTTCGCCGTCTGGCGCGACCGCCAGCGCCCCGGTTCGTACTGGACGAAGTTCGGTCCCGGCGAGCGCGATCGCTTCCGCGCGGCGTTCTTCGAGAGCTTCGACGACACCTTCGCGGCCGTCGATCTCCGCCAGGTGTACGCCGGCTGGCGCGTCGGCTACGCCGACGGCTGGCGCTACGGCCGGGCCGTCAACGCCGAGTGGGCATACCGGCAGGGTTACGCCGACGGCTTCAACGACGGCGTCAGGGCCGCCGCCGCGATGTCGTTCGGCTTCCTGTTCGACAAGGCGTACGCCGCCGCGTACGAGCGTGAGTACCAGAACTGGTCGCGGAACCCGCGGCCGGCGCTCGAGGACGTGCACGTCGTCGACGCCGGCGGCGACGGCGTCGTCGAGCCGGGCGAGCGCGTGATGCTCGCCGGCAACATCGTGAACTACGGCGGCGCCGACGGCACCGCCGACGTGAGTGTCCACGGCACGATCCTGACGGCCGGCGACGACGCCAGCGTCCGCGTGGCGGCGCGCAGCCGCGTCCCGATGCCCCGCCTCGTCCTCGCGGTCGCCGGCAACGTCCCGCCGCGCACGCAGGCCGACCTCGTCGTCGGCCTCGACGACGACCGGCAGAAGGTCCCCGTCTACGTGTCGTGGCCGCTCGAGCTGGCGAACGAGCCTTCGATCGAATCGGACCCGCTCCGCGGCACCGTGCGCGTCGCGCTCGCGGTCGCGAACCGCAGCCGCAACCCGATGCGCGCCGAGACCTCGATCGCAGGCAGCGGCGAGCCGCGCCGCGATCGTCTCGACGTCCCCGCCGGCGGCACCGCCACGACCGAAGCGGTCTACGACGGTCTCCGCCCGCTCGACCTCCTCGCCGGCACCCCGCGCTTCGACGTCAGCGTCGCGCGCGACGGCACGCTCCAGGACACGCGCACCGTGACGCTCGCGCCCGCCTCGACCGATCTCTCGAGCCCCGATCTCGTGAGCTACATGATCGAGCTCGCCCACACCCAGCGCGTTCCGATGCGCGACATCACCCAGGCGCGCGCGCTCCTCATGGACCGCATGCGCGCCGACTGGCAGCGTGCGATCGCGGCGGACGGCAACCCCTACAAGGTCGACTTCGAGGAGGGCAGCGCCTCAACCGCCCTCGGCGAGCTCGTGCGCGCCGTGGGCGGGACCAAGGGCCGCTTCGCGAACCCCGATGTCTTCGACGGCGCCGGCTCCGACATCTCGGCGCTCGCCGAGGATCTGCCCGGCGCGCACCCGATGCTGCGCAAGTGGATGAAGAAGCTGGCGAAACGGGTCGGTTAGTCGTCGGAGTGAGTGAGCGCGGCAACGCGCGCCATGATCTCCTCGTCGCCGCTCCACCACGCGACGTTCTCGCGGAGCCAGATCAAGAGACCGAGCTGGAGCTGTCCCTCGGTGCCTTCGATGAGATCGACCACCCAGGAAATCTGATCGCGATCGCCCGTGGCGGCGGACAAGCGCACGCCGACGACCTGATCGCTTTCGTCGAACGTCACGGCAAACCCGGATCGCTCGGCTAGGCGCCAACCCGGGGACGCAAGCTCGGTCATCGGTATGTCGAACTCCACGGGAGGACGGGACGTCGCGTCTGCCGTGCCCTCCTGCACCAGCACGCTTTCCGGGACCCAGCACGCGAACGTGCCGGACATCACGAGGTACCAGATTTCGCCTTTCCATTCGAAGACGTCGTGCGCGGTGACCGACCTGCCGTCGACGAGCCTCGGGCGAATCGCATCCGGGTTTTCGTATCCCGGCACCTCCCAGCAACGCACCGAACGCGAGCGATCGCTCGCCCGGAGCGCAAACGATCCGAAAGACAGCTCGCGGTTTTCGGCGGAAAACTGAAGAAGCACCGGCAGGAGGCGCGCCGACGTTCTACCAGTCACGACGGGCTCCTTGACACTCGCCTGCGATCCTCCCTCGTCGTCCTTGGGGGGCGGATCGGGCGCCCGAGGTGCAAGCCACGCGACCGCCGCGTGGGCGACTGTGGGATTGTCGGAGAGCGTCAGGCGGCGGAGTGCCTTGAGCGCATCTGGACGATCAATCCACCTTCCGAGATACGACAGCGCGAGAGCGGCACGCGGCCCGTCGCTGTCGGCGACCCGCTCGATCACCTGCACGCTCCGCGGCATCGCCAGATCGCCGACCGCTTCGAGCGCCGCGTCTCCGAGCACGCCCGGATCGTCGTGCGCAAGCTCCTCGAATTGGCCGATGTTTGTCGTGTCCTGTTCGCTCGCGAGCGCAAGAGCGACCTCGGACAATACCCAGGACCGCGGTTCGCTCTCCCACATCCGTAGGAGCCGTGGCACGACCGGGCGTTCGCACGTGTCCTCGGTGACGATGGCGGCGGCGCGGCGGCGGACGTTCGGCGACGGGTGCGATAGCGCTGCGACGGCGAATCCGTCGAGCGCGTCGCAGTCGAGCTCGATCGCGTCCATCAGGCGGGCGACGATGCGATCGTCCGACTCGTTGCGAAGGATTTGTCCGAGGGTGCGCAGCGCCTGCACGCTGCAGCCGTCGAGGTCTTCGTCCTCATCCAGAAGATCCTGGATGTGGGGAACGCCGTCGCTCACGAGCTGCCACCGCTCGGTGAACGATCCCCAGCGAAGTATCGACAACGTCGCCATCAGCTCATCGCAAGCCGTCGAATCGTTCGGGGCCGATGTGAGCGACATCATGAATGCGAGCGGTAGGAAAGCGTTCATCGTCCGGCCCTCCCGTGATGTGCATCGACACTAGGCCCGACGCGCGCTGACGAGAGGCTCGTCGATCGATCCGCGTTGCAAGCGTCCCGCGCGAATCGCGGTGGAGAATCCGCGAGCCACGACTGGGTATTCGGAGATGGCGGTCTCGCGTACCACCGGTGGTACATCGTTGTACCGTCCGTGGTACGCGGCACTCCGTTCTCCGAAAACATGACTCCGCTTTCGCTCCGGGAATTCGGAGAAGCGGAGTTTCGGAAGCTGTCCCCTCTTACGGCAGGGTGACGAGCGCGGCGCGGAGCTTGGCGGGGGAGCCGGTCTCGGTCCAGGCGGCGAGCACCTCGCGCGCGCCGGTGGCGGCGATGCGCGGGTAGCCGGAGGAGCGCGCCGCGGAGGTGGTGCCGACGACGACGGGCGCCGCGAGCGTGCCGTCGGCGCCGATGCGGCGGACGGTGACCTCGCCGCGGTCGCCCTTCTTCTCGAGCCACGCGACGACGGGGGAGCCGTCGGGAAGCAGGGCGGCGTCGACGCGGCCGCCGGGAGTGCCGGCGTCGAGACGAACGGGCGGCGAGAACGTCCCGGCGCCGTCGGTCGATCGCACCGCCCACACGGATGGGCCGGCGCCCGCGCCGGTGAACCACGCGACCACGGTACGATCGCCCTGCGCCGCCACGGCGGGGCCGTTCGTCGGGCATGCCGTCAGGCGCCAGCCGTCGGCGTGCACGGTATCCGGGGGCTGCCAGCGGCCCTCTCGCTGGCGCACCACCGACGTGTCGCGGCGCTCGTCGGCGTCGCGGTCGCGGTAGGCGACGACGGGGCCGGAGGCGGTGGCGGCGCCGGCGGTCTTGCAGCAGTCGCAGACGCGGGGGTCGAGGACCGTCTCGGGGCCGAACGCCTGGCCGTCCCACTGCGCCCAGTAGAGGGCGGTGCCCCCCTCGCCGTAGCTGGCCAGCTCGCCGGCGCGACCGTCGAGCCAGGCCATGCCGAACCGTCCGGCCTGGGCCAGCGGGATCAGGCTGGCCAGCCCGTGCTCGGTCGCGGTGTCGTCGCGGTGAGGGCGCGTGGGAGCGCTCCAGGTGCCGCCTCCGTCGCGCGAGACGGCGGTGAGAAGGTCCGTGGCGTGGGTCGAGCCGTCGCGCTTGACGCACCAGTGCGCGGCGAGGCCGCCGCCGGCCAGAGGGACGACACCGGGGACGTCGGCGCCATTCGCGGCGAGGTGGGGGTCCTGCTCCGCAGTCCGCGCGGCGCTCCAGCCGCTCGCGTCACGCACGGCATAGCGAAGCGTGCCGCCGTCTCCCTGCGGCTCGACCCAGCTCAGGACGACGCGTCCGTCGAACGAGGTGAGACGCGGCGCGATCGCGCCGGGGGCGGCCGGAGGATCGAGGGGACGAACGGCGGTCGCGGACGGCGTGCCCTTGGAGCAGGCCGCCGCGCCGACGAGCAGCGCGGCCAGGAGTGCGGTGCGGGGGACGCCCATGGAGGGTCTGTTATACGACACGACCCTCCGGCGGCGCCCGCGGCGCCGGCTAGGTGCCGTAAGGCTCGATGACGAAGGTCGTGTGGTCCGGAATCGTGTCGATGATCCGGCCCTTGTAGAGCTTCTTGAGCCAGTCCGCGAGGTGCGCGTCCTGCGTCGAGATGCTGAAGCCGACGAGGACGCCGGTCGAGGGCTGCGTCGGGTTCCCGCTGCCGTCCATCCAGAGCTCCCAGTCGTACTGGTAGTCCTCGTGTGTCCAGAGGATGCGGTTCTGGAGGTACGGGGTCAGCTCGGGCGGCTCGACGCCGGCGCTGACCTCGAGCGGGTAGTAGCTATGATCGGCGTACTGCTGGTGCACGGCGAGGCGCACGGTGTTGAAGTCCTCGATGATGCGGCTCGCCTTCGCGCGGTAGAGCGATTCGTACAGCTCGGGGATCGCGATGTTCGCGATGATCCCGATGACGCAGCAAGTGATCATCAGCTCGAGCAGCGTGTAGCCCGCTTCGCGCGACCGCTTTACCGGGGCGCGCTCGGCGGTCCGTTCCGCGGCGGTCGTCATTGGTGGTTCTCCGTGGTCAGCATCTCTTTGGGCGTGCCGAAGTACTTGTCCAGCGCGACCGTGCTGTCGTACTCGAGCTTGGATCCGTGAAGATCGACGGCGACGACGTAGACGTTCGGATCGACGCGGGTATAGCTGTACGGCGGGCTCGCCAGGCCGGTGTCGGCGAGCGAGGCCGGTGTGACGCCGTGCTCGCGCCGGTACGCTTCGACCTTGATCGCCGCCATGTACAGCGCCTGTTTCAGGTGGAACGGGCTGGGCGGCGGCGGCACCGGCGGTCCCTGCATGAGCTTCGACAGGTTCCAGACGGTGAGCCCCACGAAGAGGGCGGCGGAGAGGATGGCGACGGGCTTGACCCAGGTTCTGGGCCGGTCCTCGTTCATCTTCGCGTCGCTCTTGAGCGTCAGGATCATTTTCCCGGGCGCCCCGATGACGTACGCGTCTTCGGGAGCGTCGGGGTCGGCCTCCGCCTCCTGGACGGGTGCGTCCGCGGCGGGCACGTCGGGATCGAGCTCATCGATCAGCGTTTGATACTTGATCCCCCGAGTCTCGGGCGCGCGAGGAGCGGCAGGTTGGGCCGGCTGGGCCGGCGTCTCGGCCACCGGAACATCCGGATCGATCAGATCGTTCAGCGGTTGATACTTCATTCCCCCACTCTCCGGGTTAACGAAGAGAACCCAACCGCAATATTGTTGCCAAGGGGGGACGGGTCAACCGAAGGGGCGGGAATCCAAGGAATGACGAGTTCGTAGTCGGTAGAAGGCCGGGAAGCGTCGACACTGAGCGGCGACGGACGGTGGTCCGCCGCCACTCGTTGACAATCCGTAATAGCTATCGACTCGACTACCTGAGGAACAGCATCTCCCGGTAGGTCGGCAGCGGCCAGATGTCGTGAGGAACGTACCCCTCCAGCTTGTCGCCGGTTTCGCGCAGAGCGTTCATCGCCGGGACGACCTTGTCCCGGTAGTGCTTGGCGTGGTGCTCCGCCGAGGCGTTCCCTGTGTGGTCGAGCTCCTTCTGGAGCGTCGCCGTCTTCCTGCGAAAGTCGTTGGTGAGCGCGCACAGCTCGTCGAGAAGCGCCTTCCCCTCCGAACCGTCGGCGCCCGCAGCCTTGGTGGCCGTGACCGCTTCTGCGACGCGCTTCTGGTACTCGAGCGCCGCCGGCAGGATGTGCCGGTTGGCCATCTGGACCATCGAGAGCCCCTCGATGTTGACGACCTTGTTGTACTGCTCGAGGGCGACCTCGTAGCGCGCGCGGACCTCGCGCTCGTTCAAGACCTTGAATTTCTCGAACGTCTTGAGGACGTCCGGAGTCACGAGCTCCGGCAGGGCGTCGACGGTGTTCTTGTGGTTCAGCAGGCCGCGCTTCGCCGCCTCGTCCTGCCACTCCTGCGAGTAGCCGTTGCCGTTGAAGACGATGCGCTTGTGATCCTTGATGAGCCGCGTGAGCCGCTTGCTGACCGCGTTCTCGAGCTTCTCGCCCGATGCGACCGCCTTCTCCAGCTCGGTCGCGATCGCGTCGAGCGACTCGGCGACGGCGACGTTCAAGCAGATGTTCGGGAAGGCGATCGACTGGCTCGACCCGACCGCGCGGAACTCGAACTTGTTGCCGGTGAAGGCGAACGGCGACGTCCGGTTCCGGTCGCCCGCGTCGCGCGGGAGCTGCGGGAGCACCGAGACGCCCGTGTGCAGGATGCCGCCCTGCTTCGTGCCCGTCGCCCCGCCCTTCTCGATCTGCTCGAAGATGTCGGTGAGCATGTCGCCGAGGAAGACCGAGATGATCGCCGGCGGCGCCTCGTTGGCGCCGAGCCGGTGATCGTTCCCCGCGAACGCGATCGACATGCGCAGGAGCCCCTGGAACTTGTCGACGGCGCGAAGCACCGCGGCGCAGAAGACGAGGAACTGGATGTTGTCGTGCGGCGTATCGCCCGGATTCAGCAGGTTGTTGCCGAGGTCGTCCGCGATCGACCAGTTGAGATGCTTTCCCGATCCGTTGACGCCGGCGAACGGCTTCTCGTGGAGCAGGCACGCCAGGCCGTAGCGCGGCGCGACCCGCTTCATGACCTCCATCAACATCATCTGATGGTCGGTCGCGACGTTGGCGTTCTCGAAGATCGGCGCGACCTCGTACTGGCTCGGCGCGACCTCGTTGTGCCGTGTCTTCACCGGCACCCCCACTTTGTACAGCTCCTGCTCGACGTCCATCATGAACGCGAGCACGCGCTCGGGGATGTGACCGAAGTACTGGTCTTCCATCTCCTGACCCTTCGGCGGCTTCGCGCCGAAGAGGGTCCGCCCGGTGAGGGTGAGGTCGGGGCGGGCGAAGAAGAAATGACGGTCGATCAGGAAGTATTCCTGCTCGGGCCCACACGTTGCGGCGACGCGCTCGGCCTTCGATCCGAAGAGCTTGAGGATGCGGAGCGCCTGGACCGAGAGCGCCTCCATCGAGCGTAGGAGCGGCGTCTTCTTGTCGAGCGCCTCTCCCGTCCAGCTCACGAACGCCGTCGGGATGACGAGCGTCGCGCCGTTCGGGCTCATGAGCAGCCACGGCGGCGAGGTCGGATCCCACGCCGTGTAGCCGCGCGCCTCGAACGTCGAGCGCATGCCGCCGGAGGGGAAGCTCGAGGCGTCGGGCTCGCCCTTGATCAGCTCCTTGCCGGAGAACTCCGCGACCGCCTTGCCGTCGGCGCTCGGCGCGTAGAACGAGTCGTGCTTCTCGGCCGTGAGGCCGGTCATCGGCTGGAACCAGTGCGTGTAGTGCGTCGCCCCGTGCTCGACCGCCCAGTCCTTGATCGCGGACGCGACGGCGTCGGCGACGGGAAGGGCCATCGGCTCGCCCTTGGTGACGGTGCGTCGCAGCGCCTGGTAGACGGGACGAGGAAGGCGCGAGCGCTGCACGTCGTCGTTGAAGACGAGGCTGCCGAACGACTGCGGGGTGACCTTGACGCCGTTCAGGTTGCGGGCCTCGTTGACGGCCCAGTCACGGATGGCGTTGATCGCGTCACGAGACGCGCTGGACCCCATGGCTCTGTCCCTTCCTTTCCCGATCATCGAGGCACCTCGGAAAGTGCGAATGATGCCACTGCGAGCGATGGTGGACAAGGGCGCTTGCGTCGTCATCGAACCGGGCATAACGTCCTTGAAATAGCTGGGGGCGGAGGCCGTGATGCCGCGACGTGTAGCGTACTTTCTTCTCGCCTCGATTCTCTGCGTCGCCCGCGCCCAAGCCGCTTCCGGCGCCGCCGACGAGCGGGTGCGCCAGGCGGCGCTCCAGGTGTACATCCACGGGATGACCGACGAGATCGCGCGCAACGAGGTTGGTGTCGAGGGCGTGCCAGCGCTCCTTCGCCTGCTCGACGATCCGTCGTTCCCGCGCCGCGACAACGTCGTGGCCTTCCTCGCGTACCTCGGCTCCGCCGAGTCGACGCCCCGGCTCCTCGACCTCCTCGGTCGTCCCGCGGCATCCGCCACTCCGGAAGAGGTGCGGTCGCGATTGCTGGTCCCGCATGCGCTGGGACACATCGCCGGCCGCGGCGATGCGGCGGCGCTCCGGGCGCTCCTTCGCATGACCGCGGATCGCGCCGAGGGCGGACCGCTCGCGGGACTGGCCATGAAGGATGAGCTCCTCGACACCGCGGTCGCATCCCTCGCGCTCGCCGGGCCGGGTCCGGCACGGGAGCGCCTCGAAGCGATCGCGCAAGGGCGCGTCGTGCCCGACCCCGAGCAGCGGCGTCTGGAGTCGAAGGCGCGGGAAGCCATGGCATCGTCCGCCGACTCCCTGCGGAGGCTGTCGTCGGCGTCGGCAGCGGCCGCGATGGACTACATCGTCGATCCCGCGACGCACACGACGGCGCACGGTCTCACCTTCGCCAATCACGTGAGCGTCACGAACCCGATGACGGAGACGCGCCTCGATGCCGTCCTCGCCGACGCGACGTTCCGCGCGGCGAAGGGGGACTTCTCGACCGACGTCGCCTGCTGCACGATCGTGTCCCGCGTCGCGGCGGCGCAAACGTTCGGCACCGCGACCGACGGGCTCGCCTCGATCGACACCGCTCAAGAGGTCAACACGGTGCTCGCGGTATCGGTCGCGCGGGTGAAGGTCGTGAACGTGATCAACTATTGCGGCGGTGCCGGTACCAACATCATCGGCTGCAGCTATCAACCGGGCTGGGGGATGGCCCTCGTCCGGCTGTCCGATGTCGGCTACGAGGCGGTGCTGTGGATCCACGAGTACGGCCACAACCTCGGCCTTCCGCACGTCACCCCGCCGGCCTCGATCATGGCGCCGAACGACAACGGACAGAACGACGGCCTTTCGCCGACCGAGTGCGCGACCTTCCACAGTCCCGCGAGCGACGCCGTGGCGTTGCTCGGCGACGGAGGCACGTGCACGAACGACGGCGATTCGTACGCCGACCCGATCGACAACTGCCCCTTCGTGGCGAACGAGAGCCAGGCCGACTCGAACCACAATGGGATCGGTGACGCCTGCGAAGCCGGCACCACCGCCGACATCGACGGGAACGGCCGGGTGGATGGGCTCGACCTCGCGCGATTGGGACGTGCTTTCGGCTCGAGCACGGGAGAGGCCAAGTACGACGCCGCCGCCGACCTCGACCACAACGGGCAGGTCGACGGCGCCGATCTCGCGATCCTGACCTCTCAGTTCGGGAACGCCAGCTCGTGACGCGCCGCTCGGGGACCGTCGTTCTTCGCGGCGTCCATCGTCTTCTTGATCAGCGCATCCAGGTGCCCGGTGAGACGCGCGACGACGATCTCGTCGTTGTCGACGGACACCATCATCATCTCGTGAATCGATCCGTTCCTCGTCTTCGCGAGCACCACGACCTGATCGTCGCCGTCGTGCGCGTCGACCATCCGGCTCCATTCGGGTCCGGCGAACCGGCTCGTGTCGAGCGGCCGGAACGGCTTCGTGCCGCTCCCCTCCCGCTCATAGACCGCGAAGCCGAGTGTCGTCACGCCGTGAAGATCGATGTCGTCGCCGGCGAACGAGCCGACGAGCTTCAGCGAGATCGGCCCGAGCTTCATGCCGACCTCGCGGTGAAGATCCGACCCGAACGAGTCGTGAAGGGCGGCCTCGACCCCCTTCGGCCCCCGGTAGGTCCAGCACCCGCTCGCCGCCACCAGGATCGCCACCGCGCAGGCCAACCGTTTCGACATCGGCCGTCCCTCCCGCACCTAGAACGGACGACCGGCCGGGAAGTTACTTCTTCCTGAAGATCTCGATCCGATCCACCTCGCCGTCGGGCGGGATCGGAACATCCTGGACCTTGTCGTAACGGTCGGAAAGGAAGTCTTGAGCCCACGCGAAGATGAAGGTGGGCGAGCTCCGTTCCCGCAGCCACGACGAGCGGACGTTGCTCCAGACGATGAAACGCGGCGCGGCCGCCTCGACCTCGGCTGCGACCTCGTGCTGCATCTCGAGTGCGTGGGGCTGCGGCTCCATGAGCCCGTACATGTAAACGTAGGCCGTGACGCCGCGCCGCCCTGAGAGGAAGTAGATCTGCGGCTCGGAGCCGAGCACCGCGATGCGCTCGCCGGGCTCCGTGTGCGAGGCCAAGTAGTTCGCGATCGCCGCCGATTCGACGAACGGGCCGCCGGGGTAGAAGTGGTGGGAGACCTCGTCTGGGCTCGCCCGGAAGAGATACGGCGCCTCGACGCCGACGAAGAGAGCGACGGGCAACGCGAGCGCGACCGTCGCCGCCGCCTTTCCGAGCCGGATCTCGATCGCGGCGGCGCCGGCTCCGGCCAGGAGCGCGACGGCGGGGAGCATCTGCACGAAATAGTGACTTCGGAAGTAGAGGCCTGGAACGACCGCGACGAACGACGCGGCGAGCAGCCCGGCGAGGAATCGGTGCTTGACGCCGAAGCAGGCGAGAACGGCGAACCCCGCGAGCGTCCACATCGCGGCGAGGTGGGCGCCGAGACTTCCGAGCCCTTCCGCGAGCGGCACGCTAGTCGCATAGCGAAAGGCGTAGGTCACGTTCCAGAACCAGTAACGGGGGAAAACGCCGCAGACGGCGAGGGCGAGCCAGACGATGACGATCGGCGAGGCGAAGCCGGAGAGGAACCGAATCAGTCCCAGGCGTCGCCATCGATCCACGGCGAGCCAGACGATTGCGAACACGACGAACGTGGCCGCGTGCTGCTTCATCAGGCACGCGAGCGCGAAGCAGACTCCGGCGAGCACGAAGCGGCTGCCGGTGAGGAAGAGCAAGCCGAGGACGACGAACGGCACCACGAACTGCGTGGCGTGCGCCGCGAAGCCGAGAACCGACGCACTGAGCGCCATGAGACCGTACGCCGCTCCGGCGACGGCCCCGGCCAGCGGCCCCGCGATGCGGCGGCCCAGAATGAAGAGGCCGAACATCGAGACGAGATTCGCCGCGAGCAGTCCCAGGTGAACGCCGCGCGGCGTCTCGCCGGCCACCGCCATGGCCGCCGCGTAAGCGCCGTAGATCCCCGGTGCCTTCATGCTGTAGACCGCCGCGTAAGGCGGCACGCCCTGAAGAAGGAGCTGGCCCGCGTAGGCATACTCGCCTTCGTCGCGCTCGAGCGGAATGTCGAGGAGGCGGACGCGCACCGCGATCACGAGGATCGCGGCGGCGAGGAAGATCGACCAAGCTCGGATCAGATGCCGAAGTCCTCGGCCTTCCAGGAGAGACCCAGCTCGGAAGGCGGCGCCATGTAGCCGGCGAGCGCCGACGCCGCGACCACCGCGGGCGACGCGAGGAACCCTTCGCCGCCGACCCCCATGCGGTTCTGCCAGTTCCGGTTGAAGGTCGTGATCGCGCGCTGGCCCGGAGCGAGCGCGTCCTTCCCTTGGCCGAAGCACGGCCCGCACCACGAGTCGCGGATCTGGCCGCCGGCCTCGCGTAGAACGGTGGCGATCGACTCGCCTCCGAGGCGAGGCTCCGGGCGCTCGATCATCCCTTTGACGCCGCCGGAGCCGGGGAACACGATGAAGTCCTTCGCCGCCTTCCTCAGTCCCTTCTGTCGCGCCGCGCGGAGCACGAGCGCCGCCTGGAGAAGGTCGTCGTAGCTGCCGTTCGTGCACGAGCCGATGTACGCCTTGTCGAACGTCAGGTGCTCGCGCGCGACCTCGACCGCAGGAAACGCATTTCCGGGCGAGAACGGCTTGGCGATCATCGGGACGATCTCGTCCAGGACGAGCGTCTCGTCGATCTCGTAGCGCGCCGCGTCGCCCGGGGCGAAGCGCGGGTAGGGGAGATCGGTCATCCCCTTCGACGCGAACCATGCGTAGGTCAGCTCGTCAGGCGCGAAGATGCCGTTGTAGGCCTCGGCCTCGGCCATCATGTTCGCGATCGTGTTCCGGTAGGCGATCGGAAGCTGCTTCCCCGCATCGACGAACTCGACCGACATCCCCTGCGACTGCCGCGTGCCCCAGCGCTCGAGGAGCTTGAGCACGATATCCTTCCCGGAGACCCACGCCTGGAGCTTCCCCTTGAAGACGACGCGGCGCGCCTTCGGCACCGTCGTGTAGACGTAGCCGGTCGACCAGCCGAAGCCGAGCGTCGTCGAGCCGACGCCGATGCCGATCGCGCCGTACGCCCCGTAGGCGCGGCTGTGCGAGTCGGCGCCCGGGATGAACTGGCCCGGGTAGACGAGGCCTTGCTCGGGAAAGTAGAAGTGGAAGATGCCGTCGCCGGGGGTCGCGTAGTACGGCTTCACCATGTCCTGCATCGCGGCGAAAGCGCGCCCGATCGACGTCTGCTTGTCGTCGGAATCCTTCCCGGTGAAGACGAAGTGATCGTTCGCGACCGCCGCCTGGCGCGGGAAGATCGTGTTGCCGCCGGTGATCTGGTTGAAGGTGTGGATCGAGAACGGCGCCGTGCCGTCGGAGGCGGGCAGGAGATCGGCGTAGGCGCGCAGCGTGGCGCCCGGCTTGACCTCGGCATCCTTGTCCACACGGTGAGCCCAGAGGATCTGCTCGGTCGTCGTGAGGCCGCGCGCCGTGGCGGCGTCGGGCCAGACGATCGCGGGCGCGGTCTTGACCGACTCCCGGAACTCGCGCCGGCCGATCGCGAAGATCCCGCCCGAGCGGCGGATCTCGTCTTCCTTGGGCGTCAGCGGCGTCGGCGTGTACGTCTTTCCTTGCGTCTCGTTGACGAGCTTGCGCGACACCGGATCGAACGCGAAGGCGTCGCCGTCCTTGGCGTCGTCGACCGCTTCAGGGCACTGCACGACCTGAAGGCCGAGGTTGAACGAGTTCCTCCGGAAGATGTCGCCCATGTTGTGCGAGCAGACGACGACCATCTCGAGGCCGACCTCTTCCGCGACGCCTTTCAGCCCCGCCGGGCTCATCTCGCGCGAGGAGCCGATCGCGAACCGCTCGCCTGCGATAAGGAAGTTTTCTCCGGCGTGGACGCGCGCGCGGAACTCCGGCATGAGGAACCGGAACGATCCCGCCTTCCACCGCTCGTCGAGCGTCTCGAGGCTCTCGGAGACGCAATCGGCCGCCGGCGTGATCTGATCGGTATCGATCGCGTCGCGCTTCATCCCCGGCCGCTTCGGGTCCCAGAGGATGAGCGCCTTGCCGCGGATCACGGCGGTGTCGCCGCCTGTTCCTGCGACGTCGGCGGGACGCGGACCAGGCAGGTTTTCTTTTGTGACGCCGGGCTTGAGGCGCGCCGGCTCGATGCGGTGCGATGGGCGTAAGGTCATCGGAAGGAGTATAGCCGGATGATCAGCGGGGCCACGCTCCCAGCCAGGTGACCAACTTCGCCGTCGTGACCGCGGCGCCCACGAAGGATCCGCCGAATTTCACGATGACGGATTGGCGCCGGAGGGCGATCCCGAGGCCCAGCCACTGAAGCGCGAAGGCCGATAGGTACA